>NZ_CP020737.1:2400000-2734415 GCF_002097715.1 Burkholderia ubonensis subsp. mesacidophila | reverse complement strand
CGATTCGCGCGTGCGCTTTCTCGTCATCTCGACGAGCCCGAGCTGCGAGAAGCCGTTGACGGTCACGCGCGTGCGGTCGCGCGCAAGCGCCTTCTTCAGCTCGGCGAGCACCGCGTCGCGATGCTCGGCGTTCTCCATGTCGATGAAGTCGATGATGATGATGCCGCCGAGGTTGCGCAGCCGCAGCTGCCGCGCGATAGTGTGCGCGGCCTCGAGGTTGGTCTTGAAGATCGTGTCGTCGAAGTTGCGCGCGCCGACATAGCCGCCGGTGTTCACGTCGATCGTCGTCATCGCCTCGGTCTGGTCGATCATCAGGTAGCCGCCCGACTTCAGGTCGACCCGCCGCGACAGCGCGCGCTGGATTTCCGTCTCGATGTTGTACAGGTCGAACAGCGGCCGCTCGCCGGTGTAGTGGTGCAGCTTCGAGCTCACGGCCGGCGTGAACTCGGCCGCGAATTCGGCGAGCCGCTGGTGCGTCTCGCGCGAATCGACCTGGATGCGCGACGTGTCGTCGTTCGCGAAATCGCGCAGCACGCGCTGCGCGAGGTCGAGATCCTGGTACAGCAGGCTCGTCGCCGGCAGCCGCTGCGCCTGGCCGACGATCGTCGCCCAGGTCTTGCGCAGGTAGGTGACGTCGCCGGACAGCTCGTCGGAGGTCGCGTCCTCGGCGATCGTGCGCACGATGTAGCCGCCTTTCTCGTCCGCCGGGATCACCGCGGTCAGGCGTGCGCGCACCGCCTCGCGCTCGGCCTCGCTCTCGATCTTCTGCGAGATGCCGATGTGCGGCTCCTGCGGCAGGTAGACGAGCGTGCGGCCCGCGATGCTGACCTGCGTCGACAGCCGCGCGCCCTTCGTGCCGATCGGGTCCTTGATGACCTGGACCATCAGCGTCTGGCCCTCGAACACGGTCTTTTCGATAGGCTGGTGCGGCGCGCTCGTGTGCGGCTCGCCGTTCAGGCGCGGCTGCCAGATGTCGGCGACGTGCAGGAACGCCGCGCGCTCCAGCCCGATGTCGATGAACGCCGACTGCATGCCGGGCAGCACGCGCACGACCTTGCCGAGATAGATGTTGCCGACGCGTCCGCGCGACAGCGTGCGCTCGACGTGAAGCTCCTGCACCGCGCCTTGCTGGACGAGTGCGACCCGCGTTTCCTGCGGCGTGATGTTGATCAGGATTTCTTCGTTCATGGTGGGATTCAGAAGTCGACGCGCGCGGCGCGCAGCAGCGCTGCAGTCTCAAAAAGGGGCAGACCCATGATACCTGAATGGGAACCGGCGATTTGCTCGACGAACTCGGCCGCGCGCCCCTGGATCGCGTACGCGCCGGCCTTGCCGAACGGCTCGCCGGTCTCGACGTAGCGCGCGAACGCGTCGCGCGACGCGGCCGCGAAGCGCACCGACGAGCGCGACAGCGCGGGCGGCAGCAGCTCGCCGTGCGCGCCGACCACGGCGACCGCGGTCAGCACTTCGTGCTCGCGCCCCGCGAGGCGGGTGAGCATCGCGAGCGCGTCGGCGGGGTCGGCGGGCTTGCCGAGGATCGCGCCGTCGATCGTCACGGTCGTGTCGGCGACGAGCACCGGCGCGGCGGGCTTGCCGCTCGCGACGAGGCGCGCACGCGCGGCATCGGCCTTCGCGACGGTCACGCGCAGCACGTAGTCGTCGGCGGCCTCGCCGGGCAGCTCGGCTTCGAGCGCTTCGGCGTCCTCGTCGGGGCGGGGCAGCAGCAGTTCGAAGCGCACGCCGATCTGCTGCAGCAGTTCCTGGCGGCGCGGGCTTTGCGAAGCGAGGTAAAGGGTCGGAAAAAACTCGGGAGAGGCGCTGGACGGCATCGTGTCGTTATCTCGTTGGGCGCGCGGCGCGCGCGTCGCGAGGACGACGCGTCATGCGCGGTGATAGGGGTGATTCTGCGTGATGCTCCACGCCCGGTAAAGCTGTTCGGCGAGCAGCACCCGCACCATCCCGTGCGGCAGCGTCATGCTGGAGATGCGCAGCAGCAGGTCGGCGCGCGCTTTGAGCTCCGGATCCAGCCCGTCGGCGCCGCCGATGATGAACGCGACGTCGCGGCCGTCCTGCTGCCAGCCGGGCAGCGCCTGCGCGAGCTGCATCGTGGTCCAGTCGCGGCCGCGCTCGTCGAGCGCGACGATCCGCGCGCCCTTCGGCAGCGCGGCCTCGATCTTCTGCCGCTCGGCGGCCATCACGCTTTCGGCGCTGCGCCCGCCGGAGCGCAGCTCGGGCTTGATCTCGCGCAGCTCGATGCGCAGCTCGGGCGGCATCCGCTTCGTGTACTCGTCGAAGCCGGATGCGATCCAGCCGGGCATCTTGTGGCCGACCGCGAGAATGAAAAGCTTCATCGGGACGATGCGTGACGACTCAGCGGCGGCGGGCGGGCGTCTTGCGCGCCGGACGGGCGACTTCTTCCTCCTCGTCCTCGTCGTCTTCGGCGTGCGCTGCCGCGCCGTTCGGGGCCTTGCCGCCGCCGAGCTTCATGCGCACGGGCTTGTCGCCCCAGATTTCCTCGAGGTTGTAGTACTGGCGCAGCGCGGGCTGCAGGATGTGCACGACGGCGTCGCCGCAGTCGACGAGCACCCATTCGCCGGTGTCCTCGCCTTCGGAGCTGACGATGTCGCCGCCGGCTTCCTTGACCTTGTCGCGCACGCTCGACGCGAGCGCCTTGGTCTGGCGGTTCGACGTGCCGGACGCGACGATCACGCGGTCGAACAGCTCGGTCAGGTGGCTGGTGTTGAAGACCTTGATGTCTTGTGCCTTGACGTCTTCGAGGGCGTCGACGATGACGCGCTGCAGTTTGCGAATATCCATGGATTCAGGATTGGTAGAGACGATGTTGAAGAATATAGGCCCAGACGGCAGGCGGCACGTGTTCGGCCGATGCGTCGGGCATTTGTGCGCGGCGCGCGATGCATTCGCGCAGGTGCGTGCGGATGTCGGTCGCGGCGATGTCGAACGCGAGCGTCGTGTCGATCAGGAGCCGCCCGGCCGGCGTGGCCATCAGCGCGTCGGCATCGGCCAGCCGCGCGGCGACCTCCTGCGCGACCGCCTGCGGCGCCGCGGCGAGATCGAAGCCGGGGCGGGTCGACACGCAGATGTGCGCGTAGTCGAACAGCCGGCGCCAGTCGCGCCAGGTGTCGAGCCGCACGAGCTGGTCCGCGCCGATCAGGAGCGACAGCGACGCGTCCGGGCCGATGCGCGCGCGCCAGCGCGCGAGCGTATCGACGGTGTAGGTCGGCCCCGCGTGCTCGATCTCGTCGGTCGCGACGCTGACCGTCGCGCCCGGCAGCACGAGCGATTGCGCGGCGGCGCGCGTCATCGCCAGGCGATGCTCGGCGGCCGACACGTCGCGCTTCTGGTACGGCTGCCCGGCAGGCAGCAGCACGAGCTCGGTCAGCCCGAGCACGTCGGCGAAGCGGCCGGCGAGCGCGAGATGACCGTCGTGGATCGGGTCGAACGTGCCGCCCAGCAAGCCTATGCGACGCAAGAGCGGGCGCGGCAGCGGGGCGGGGCGGGTGGTGGTGTCCAGATGGGTCCCTTTCGTTGCGGTGGCGCGGGGCTCAGACCCAGTCGCGCGGCACGATGAAGTCGCTGGTCAGGCGCGCTTCCGGCGTACCCGGCTCGGGCTGCCAGTTGTAGCGCCAGTTCGCGACCGGCGGCATCGACATCAGGATCGACTCGGTCCGGCCGCCGCTTTGCAGGCCGAACAGCGTGCCCCGGTCGAACACGAGGTTGAACTCGACGTAGCGGCCGCGGCGGTAGGCCTGGAACGCGCGCTCGCGCTCGCCGTACGGCGTGTCGCGGCGGCGCTCGACGATCGGCAGGTATGCGGCGAGGAACGCGTCGCCGACGCTTTGCATCATCTCGAACGCGCGTTCGAAACCGGGCTCCGCGTAATCGTCGAAGAAGATCCCGCCGATGCCGCGCGCCTCGTTGCGGTGCTTGAGGAAGAAATACTCGTCGCACCACTTCTTGAAGCGCGGATACAGGTCCGCGCCGAACGGATCGAGCGCGTCCTTGCAGGTCTGGTGGAAATGCCGCGCGTCGTCCTCGAAGCCGTAAATCGGTGTCAGATCCATGCCGCCGCCGAACCAGAACACGGGTTCCTCGCCGGGCTTGGTCGCGATCAGCATCCGCACGTTCATGTGCACGGTCGGGCAGTACGGATTGCGCGGGTGCAGCACGAGCGACACGCCGAGCGCCTCGAAACCGCGGCCCGCGAGCTGCGGGCGCGCCGCGCTCGCCGACGGCGGCAGCGCGTCGCCCGATACGTCGGAAAAGCCGATGCCGGCGCGCTCGAACACCTGTCCGTCCTCGAGGATGCGCGTGCAGCCGCCGCCGCGCAGGCGTTCGCCGGGGCCGCGCTGCCATGCGTCGGTCGCGAGCGGCGTGCCGTCGAGCGCGCCGAGCGCGTCGGCGATGCGAGTCTGCAGGCCCTGAAGGTAGGCGCGCACGCGCTCCACGTCGTAGGTCGAATCGGTCATGTCTGAACCTGTGCCCGCTCGGAAAAGCGGGCGTAAAAAATGCATCTGCCGGGAATTCTATCGAACCCCGGCAGAGGAGTGGGCGCTACCGCAGGCAGGCGGCGCCGGTTGCTAACGTCACGCGCTCTTGCGGCTCAGCGCGCGGTAGCCGATGTCGCGGCGGTACTGCATGCCTTCGAAATTGATCTGGTTGATCGTTTCGTACGCATGCTGCTGCGCCTCGCGCACCGAATCGGCGAGGCCGACCACGCACAGCACGCGGCCGCCCGACGTCGTCAGCTTGTCGCCATCGAGCGTCGTGCCCGCGTGGAACGTCACCGCCTGCTCGGTCTCGGCCGGGATGCCGTTGATGCGGTCGCCCTTGCGCGGCGCGTCCGGGTAGCCGTGCGCGGCCAGCACGACGCCAAGCGCGGTGCGGCGGTCCCAGTCGAGCTCGACCGTGTCGAGCGTGCCCGCGATCGCCTGCTCGACGACCTTCGAGAAATCGCTCTTCAGGCGCGCCATGATCGGCTGCGTCTCCGGGTCGCCCATCCGGCAGTTGAACTCGAGCGTGCGCGGATTGCCTTCCTTGTCGATCATCAGGCCCGCGTACAGGAAGCCCGTGAAGCGGATGCCGTCCTTCTCCATCCCGCGCACGGTCGGCATGATGATCTCGCGCATCACGCGCGCGTGCATCTGCGGCGTGACGATCGGGGCCGGGGAATAGGCGCCCATGCCGCCCGTGTTCGGGCCGCGGTCCTCGTCGAGCAGGCGCTTGTGGTCCTGGCTGGAAGCCAGCGCGAGCGCGTGCTTGCCGTCGACCATCACGATGAAGCTCGCTTCCTCGCCGTCGAGGAACTGCTCGATCACGACGCGCGCGCCGGCATCGCCGAGCTTGTTGCCCGACAGCATCATGTCGACGGCCGCGTGCGCTTCCTCCAGCGTCATCGCGACGACGACGCCCTTGCCCGCGGCGAGGCCGTCGGCCTTGACGACGATCGGCGCGCCTTTCGCGTCGAGGTAGGCGTGCGCGGCGGCCGCGTCGGAGAAGGTTTCGTAGTCGGCGGTCGGGATGCCGTGGCGCTTCATGAACGCCTTCGCGAAATCCTTCGAGCTTTCGAGCTGCGCCGCTTCGCGGGTCGGGCCGAAGACCTTCAGGCCGCGCGCGCGGAACAGGTTGACGATGCCGGCCGCGAGCGGCGCTTCCGGGCCGACGAGCGTGAACGCGACGCCTTCGCTTTCCGCGAAATCGGCGAGCGCGTCGAGCGACGTGATGTCGACATTCTTCAGGCGCTCGTCCTGCGCCGTGCCGCCATTGCCGGGCGCGACGTAGACCATCTGGACGCGCGGCGACTGCGCGAGCTTCCACGCCAGCGCATGTTCGCGGCCGCCGGAACCGACGACGAGTAGTTTCATGGGATTCCCCGCAGACTGGAAAACAGGGCGGCCGGCACGCTCAGGCGCGCCGGCCGCGATAATCGGTCGGGCCGCCGCCGCGAACGAAGCACGGCGGCAGGCATCTCATTCCTCGACGACGACGGCGTTCGTATACACCTCCTGCACGTCGTCGAGGTTCTCGAGCGCGTCCAGGAGCTTCTGCATCTTCACCGCATCGTCGCCGGTGAATTCGATTTCGTTCTGCGGCTTCATCGTCACTTCGGCGAGTTCCGCCTTGAAGCCGGCGGCTTCGAGCGCGTCCTTCACCTTCGAGAATTCCTGCCAGTCGCACAGCACTTCGATCGAGCCGTCGTCGTTCGTGCTGACGTCGTTCGCGCCTGCCTCGAGCGCCGCTTCCATCAGCGCGTCTTCCGACGTGCCCGGCGCGAACAGGAACTGGCCGACGTGATCGAACATGAACGCGACCGAGCCGTCGGTGCCCATGTTGCCGCCGAACTTCGAGAACGCGTGGCGCACTTCCGCGACCGTGCGGGTGCGGTTGTCGGTCAGCGTGTCGACGATGATCGCCGCGCCGCTGATGCCGTAGCCTTCGTAGCGGATTTCCTCGTAGTTCGCACCGTCCGCGCCGCCGACGCCGCGATCGATCGCGCGCTTCACGTTGTCCTTCGGCATGTTCGCGTCGGCCGCCTTGTCGACCGCGAGACGCAGGCGCGGGTTCGAGCCGATGTCGCCGCCGCCGAGGCGCGCCGCGACCTGGATTTCCTTGATCAGGCGGGTCCAGATCTTGCCGCGCTTCGCGTCGGCCGCTGCCTTCTTATGCTTGATGTTGGCCCATTTCGAGTGACCAGCCATACGTTTCTCCGTCGCCCTGGCGCTCTGCGCGGGCGTTTAAGCCAATGTGTCGTTGAATCGGCGGCCGTACTGGCGGGCGTGAAGCCGCGGGGCCGCGCGTGTCGAGTGGAGCGAGATTTTATCACGCGGCGGGCGTCCGCTTGGGGCCGCCGCGCATGGCCAGATGGCCGGGGCCGGCCGCCGGGAATCCGGCGGCGGGCCGGATGACCGGCCGGCCCTGCCGTCAGTTCTTCGTGCCGAACAGCCGGTCGCCCGCGTCGCCGAGGCCCGGCACGATGTACGCGTGGCCGTCCAGGTGCGAGTCCAGCGACGCGACGTACAGCTTGACGTCCGGGTGCGCGTCCTGGAACACCTGGACGCCTTCCGGCGCGGCGACGAGCGCGACGAACATGATGTTCGCGGCCGGCACGTTGCGGCGCTTGAGCACGTCGACCGCGTGCACGGCCGAATAGCCGGTCGCGACCATCGGGTCGCACAGGATGAAGATCCGGTCCTCGAGATCCGGCAGGCGCACGAGGTATTCGACCGGGCGGTGGTCTTCCGCGCGGTACACGCCGATGTGGCCGACGCGCGCGGACGGGATCAGGTCGAGCAGGCCGTCCGACATCCCGACGCCCGCGCGCAGCACGGGGACGATCGCGAGCTTCTTGCCGGCGATCACCGGCGCGTCGATCTCGACGAGCGGGGTTTCGACCCGCTTGGTCGTGATCGGCAGGTTGCGGGTGATCTCGTAGCCCATCAGCAGCGTGATCTCGCGCAGCAGCTCGCGGAACGTGCGCGTCGACGTGTCCTTGTCGCGCATGTGGGTCAGCTTGTGCTGGATCAGCGGGTGATCGAGGATGAAGAGATTCGGGAAACGGCTGTCCTGTTTCATGACGGGGGCGCCTTGGCGCAAAAGGGGATCGGGACGGCAGGCGGGCGGCGGGCCCGTCTGCGCGCAACGGCGCAAGTTTACCAAGACGGCTCGCGCGATCCGGATATTATCGACGTCTGACCGACAACCCGCGCGCCGCCCGCGGACGTTCGCCGCCGCGGGTTGCCGCCGGCCGGTGCGAATGGGGCACCATCCGGCGCGCCGCAACCAGGGAATATCGACAATGGATCTCGGCATCGCAGGGAAGACCGCGCTCGTGTGCGCGGCAAGCAAGGGCCTCGGGCGAGGCTGCGCGGAAGCGCTGGCCGCCGAGGGCGTGAATCTCGTGATCGTTGCGCGCACGCGCGACACGCTGGAGGCGACTGCGGACGCGATCCGCGCGGCGTCGGGCGTCGCGGTGACCGCGGTCGCGTGCGACATTACGACGCCGGACGGGCGCGCGGCCGCGCTGGCCGCCTGCCCGCAGCCGGACATTCTCGTGACGAATGCGGGCGGCCCGCCGCCGGGCGACTTCCGCGACTTCTCGCACGACGACTGGATCCGCGCGCTCGAGTCGAACATGCTGACGCCGATCGAGCTGATCCGCGCGACCGTCGACGGGATGATCGCGCGCCGCTTCGGCCGGATCGTCAACATCACGAGCTCGGCCGTGAAGGCGCCGATCGACGTGCTGGCGCTGTCGAACGGCGCGCGCTCCGGGCTGACCGGATTCGTCGCGGGCCTCGCGCGCCGGGTCGCGTCGCACAACGTGACGGTCAACAATCTGCTGCCGGGGCTGTTCGACACCGACCGGATCGCGACGACGCTCGCGGCGTCGGCGAAGGCGAAGGGCGTGACGGTCGATGAAATGCGCGAGCGGCGCGCGCAGGAGATTCCGGCGGGCCGCCTCGGCATGCGCGATGAATTCGGCGCCGCGTGCGCATTCCTGTGCAGCGTGCATGCGGGCTACATCACCGGGCAGAACTGGCTGCTCGACGGCGGCGCTTATCCTGGGACTTTCTGACGGGCACGTTCCGACGGGCGCCGCTCGGCCGGCTGTTACGACAACAACACACTGAAGGACGAAGGACTTGGAGATGAGCACACCCCGCATCGCACTGATTGCGCACGACGCGAAAAAGGAGGAGATCGTCGCGCTCGCGGGCGAGTACCGCGCGACGCTCGCGCGCTGCCGGCTGGTCGCGACCGGCACGACGGGCGGCCGCATCGCGGCCGCGCACGGTCTCGACGTCGAGCGCAAGCTGTCCGGGCCGCTTGGCGGTGACCTGCAGATCGGCGCGGAGCTGGCGGAGGGCCGGGTCGACATCGTCGTGTTCCTGCGCGACCCGATGACCGCGCAGCCGCACGACCCCGACATCACCGCGCTCGTGCGCGCGTGCGACGTGCACAACGTGCCGGTGGCGACCAATGTCGCGACCGCGCGGATGCTGCTCGACGATCTGGCGCAGCGTTTCGCCGACGCGGGCTGACGCGAGTTGGCCAGCGGTGCGGCGGGTGGACTGTCCGGACGACGGCGTCACGTCGGGTGTCGACGGCGACGCCCGACGCCACCGCGATTCGCCGTTATCGGCATTGGCTGCATGTCGCGAAAACCCGGCGGGAGATCGGGGCGTTGCCGATCACCTTAGCGGCCAGAACCACACCTCGGACGCTTCCCAATAACAATCCGAGCCGCAGACGGCCTGCGCTCCGTCAATCAGGTCGATGTGGCCCCCCCGGCCATTCATGTATCCCGGTATATTCCAGAAGGCGACCGCGCCCTTTCTGCTGCCAATGCCAGCCACCGCGTCGTCTCGCCGAAACGCTTCGGCCTTGCCGAAATACGCGGGCTCCGCCAGCATCTTGGCTAGTCTGGCTTGGCCCGGCTCGATGCGCCGCCCGCGGTGCGGTCCTTTCTGAATGACCAGCCCGCCGCGCAATGTTATCCCGCTCTTGACGAGTGCCAGACTGACTCGAATGGCGCACGTATTCACATACGACGGATTAGGGATCAGGTCTTGCCAACCCAGCTCTTGATAAAGCGTTTCTCTCGAAACGGTCTTGTTGCTCTGGTAGTGGCCGTGCAGTACAGAAAAAGGCGGTTTCAAATCGGTATTCCTCGATTAACGACACGGGTATTTTTGTCGCAAGACGTTGACGATCAGGCCCGCTGCGCCGACCTTTAGCGCGTCTCGCGGCAGCTTCCGGAGCTCGCCGAGCACTTCCGAATCGATTTCTCCCGATTTGACGCGTCCAGTGCCGCACCAGTCCTTACCTTCGGTGGAATCCGCCACGCCGGCCAGATAACCAGTCATGACGTGACGCTCGGCGTTCGCGTACGGACTGTTATCGGCACGGCTCATGCTGTCGAGCAGTCGAACGCCGTCGACGCGCGGCACCGCGGTCCCGTTTGCGATGCCGACAGTCGCCGACAAAAACACGAAAACAAACTTATTTCGGATAGAAAAGACGCTCATGGCATGTCACTCGCGAGTTCGGAAAAAAACCATAGCACGGCTGTCATCTCATAAATCTGTGTGGCCGAGACTCGAGTAGTCGAGCTGATCGATGTCGACGTCGCCGACTCTGGCACTGCGTGTGGCGAAGTGGCATTGGCCATTCGTCGCGCGCCGGGGGGAATGCCGTGATCAGATGACGTCGGAAACGCCACGCCAGACAGGCGAGTGCGGTGACAGAGGGCATGGCGGGAGCGATGCGACGAGCGGGTGGGGGCGACGAGTTGCTCCGGTGTGCCGCTGTCACATCGATTGAATTTCGTGATTTGCACGACCACGAAGTTCCACCATCCCGGATAAGACGGGAAGTCGTCCGGCGAGCGGGCGATGATCAGAACGTGGCGAAGTGTTGCGAACGCGATTCATGCCGGAAGCCTCGGGATCTTCAGCATGTTTTCTCTCATGCCGCGATCGCATTTCCGGAAATCGAAGTCGGCGCGTTGCCGTTCGATTTTCCGGCAGCTTTGTTTAACCTTGGCGGTCATGCATCATCGAGGTATTGGACTGAACCCGTTCCAGATGATGAACACGGCCGCTTGAAAGTGGCGCGCCATCCGGCGCACGGTAATCGCGCACGAACGGAATCGACGAAAGAGTCATGTGACGCCGTGTCAGCCGGCGGCATCCGACCGGTTCCTGCGATATCCCTACGCTGATCAAGGGATTGCGACGGCCCGCTGCGTGATTGTGCACGACGCGCGAGAATCGCGCGGTGCGACCCGCGTCCGCATGCATTGCCGTCCGACCGACGCCGACGCGTTCGCCGAGCTGTATTTCCAAACAAACGAGGAGCGATGCGATGCCGAAAGCAATCCGATACGACCAGGCGGGCGGCCCGGAAGTGATGAAGTGGGTCGACGTCGAGGTCGCCGAGCCGCAGGCGGGCCAGGTCCGCGTCAAGCAGCATGCGGTCGGGCTCAACTACATCGACGTGTATTTCCGCACCGGGCTCTATCCGCAGCCGCTGCCCGGCGGGCTCGGGATGGAGGCGGCCGGCGAGGTGACGGCGGTCGGCGACGACGTGACCGCGTTCAAGCCGGGCGACCGCGTCGCCTACGTGTCGTCGTCGCCCGGCGCGTACGCGCAGGAGCGCGTGCTGCCCGCCGACCGCCTCGTCAAGCTGCCGGACGGCATCGGCTATGACGAAGCGGCGTCGGTGATGCTGCAGGGCCTGACCGCGCACTACCTGCTGCGCCGCACGTATCCGGTCAAGGCCGGCGACACGATCCTGATTCATGCGGCGGCGGGCGGCGTCGGCCTGCTGGTGTGCCAGTGGGCGAAAGCGCTCGGCGCGACCGTGATCGGCACGGTCAGTACCGACGAGAAGGCCGGGATCGCGAAGGCGCACGGCTGCGATCACCCGATCGTCTATACGCGCGAGAACTTTACGGAGCGCGTGCGGGCGATCACGAACGATGCGCTGCTGCCGGTCGTCTACGATTCGATCGGCAAGGACACCTACATCGGCTCGCTCGACTGCCTTGCGCCGCTCGGGCTGTACGTCAGCTTCGGCAATGCGTCCGGCCCGCTGCCGCCGATCGACTCGAAGGAATTCTCGTCGCGCGGCTCGCTGTTCTTCACGCGGCCGACGCTGTTCTCGTACATCGCGAAACGCGCGGACCTCGAAGCGGCCGCGGCCGAGCTGTTCGACGTGATCCAGTCGGGCAAGGTGAAGACCAGCATCAACCAGCGCTATCCGCTCGCGGAGGTCGCGCGCGCGCACGCCGATCTCGAGGCGCGCAAGACCACCGGCTCGACGATCCTCGTGCCCTGATCCCGCCGCGCCGGCCGCCTGGCCGGCTCGCGACCCCCGGGCGGCGCTGCGGCGCCGCCTGTCCGTTTACGCGTTTTTTATACGCCCCCGACGACCTTTGACCCGTCCTTTACGCGCGTTCCAATAAGGTTCTAGTCGTCCGATTTCGACGACGGAGAACACAAAAATGGATGGGGTTTTCATCGGCGCGCTGGTGCTGTTCACCGTGCTGATCCTCGGTTTGATCGCCGGTTGCGACAAGCTCGCGCAATACGGTCGCGGGGGGCGGGCATGACCTGGATGCTGTGGTTGGCGGGCGCTTCGACCGCCTTGCTGTTCGCGTATCTCGTCTTTGCGCTGCTGCGCGCGGAGGACATCGAATGAACGCGAACACTATCTTTCAATCGGCGCTGTTCATCGTCGTGCTGCTGGCGGCGGCCGTGCCGGTCGCCCGCTATCTGACGGCGGTGATGGACGGCAGCTCGCGCGTCGCGCGCGTGTTCGGCCCGCTCGAACGCGTGCTGTACCGCATTGCCGGCGTGGATGCCGGCCGCGAGATGAACTGGAAGCAGTACGCGATCGCGACGATCGCGTTCAACGCGCTCGGCGCGCTGTTCCTCTACGGTCTGCTGCGCCTGCAGGGCCTCCTGCCCGGCAACCCGCAGCAGTTCGGCGCGATGACGGTCGACGGCGCGTTCAACACGGCCGTGAGCTTCGTCACCAACACGAACTGGCAGGACTACACGCCCGAGCAGACGGTCAGCTACCTGACGCAGATGCTCGGCCTCACCGTGCAGAACTTCCTGTCCGCGGCGACCGGCATCGTCGTCGTGATCGCGCTGATCCGCGGCTTCGCGCGCCACACCGCGCAGACGATCGGCAACTTCTGGGTCGACCTGACGCGCGTGACGCTGTACGTGCTCGTGCCGATGTCCGTGGTCATCGCGGCGCTGCTGATGAGCCAGGGCGTGATCCAGAACATGAAGGCGTACCAGGACGTGCCGGTGCTGCAGGCGAGCACCTACGCCGCGCCGAAGCTCGACGCGCAGGGCAACCCGGTCAAGGACGACAAGGGCAATCCGGTGACGGTCCCGACGCCGCTCACGAAAGAGACGCTCGCGATGGGCCCGGTCGCGTCGCAGGAAGCGATCAAGATGCTCGGCACCAACGGCGGCGGCTTCTTCAACGCGAACTCCGCGCATCCGTACGAGAACCCGACGCCGTTCGCGAATTTCGTGCAGATCTTCGCGATCCTGATCATCCCGGCCGCGCTGTGCCTCGTGTTCGGCCGCATGATCGGCGACCGCCGGCAGGGCATCGCGGTGCTCGCGGCGATGACGGTCGCATTCACGGTCGCGGTCGGCGTCGAGGTGAACGCCGAGCAGGGCGGCAACCCGACGCTCGCGGCGCTGCACGTCGACCAGTCGGCGAGCGCGCTGCAGTCGGGCGGCAACATGGAAGGCAAGGAAACGCGCTTCGGCATCGCGCAGACCGGCATCTTCACGGTCGCGACCACGGCCGCGTCGTGCGGCGCGGTCGATACGATGCACGATTCGCTGACGCCGCTCGGCGGCCTCGTGCCGATGCTCCTGATGCAGCTCGGCGAAGTGGTCTACGGCGGGGTCGGCTCGGGCCTCTACGGGATGCTGGTGTTCGCGCTGCTCGCGGTGTTCGTCGCCGGCCTGATGATCGGCCGCACGCCCGAATACGTCGGCAAGAAGATCGAAGCGTACGAGATGAAGATGGTGTCGATCGTCGTGCTGCTCACGCCGCTGCTGGTGCTGGTCGGCACGTCGATCGCGGTGCTCGCCGATGCCGGCCGCGCCGGCATCGCGAACCCGGGCCCGCACGGCTTCTCGGAAATCCTGTACGCGTTCAGCTCCGCCGCGAACAACAACGGCAGCGCGTTCGCGGGCCTGACGGTGGGCACGCCGTTCTACAACTGGATGACGGCGATCGCGATGTGGTTCGGCCGCTTCGGCACGATCGTGCCGGTGCTCGCGATCGCGGGCTCGCTGGCCGCGAAGAAGCGCATCGCGGCGACGAGCGGCACGCTGCCGACGCACGGGCCGCTGTTCGTCGTGCTGCTGCTCGGCACGGTGCTGCTGGTCGGCGCGCTGACCTACGTGCCCGCGCTCGCGCTCGGGCCCGGCGTCGAGCACCTGATGATGTGGCTGGGCGCGTAATACGTACACCGCACGCACGCCAACAAGGACAAGCATTCAAGAGATTGCGATGACTCAACATTCCGCAACACGCTCCATGTTCGACCCGGCGCTCTTGCGCCCGGCGATCGTGGACTCGTTCAAGAAACTCACGCCGCGCACGCAGTTCCGCAACCCGGTGATGTTCTGCGTCTACGTCGGCAGCATCCTGACGACGATCCTGTGGATCGCCGCGCTCGTCGGCCAGGCCGAGGCGCCCGCGGGCTTCATCCTCGCGATCGCGCTGTGGCTGTGGTTCACGGTGCTGTTCGCGAACTTCGCGGAGGCGCTCGCCGAAGGGCGCTCGAAGGCGCAGGCCGCATCGCTGCGCAGCGCGAAGCGCGACGTGATGGCGAAGAAGCTCAACGAGCCGCATCCGAAGTCGCCGATCCGCATCACCACCGCGACCGAGCTGCGCCGTGGCGACGTCGTGCTGGTCGAGGCGGGCGACGTGATCCCGGCTGACGGCGAGGTGGTCGACGGCGTCGCGTCGGTCGACGAATCGGCGATCACCGGCGAATCCGCGCCGGTGATTCGCGAGTCGGGCGGCGATTTCTCGTCGGTGACGGGCGGCACCCGCGTGCTGTCCGACTGGATCGTCGTGAAGGTCACCGCGAACCCGGGCGAGGCGTTCCTCGACCGGATGATCGCGATGGTCGAAGGCGCGAAGCGCAAGAAGACGCCGAACGAGATCGCGCTGACGATCCTGCTGGTCGCGCTGACGATCGTGATGCTGCTCGCGACCGCGACGCTGCTGCCGTTCTCGATGTTCTCGGTGGAAGCGATGAAGGCGGGGCACGTCGTGACGATCACCGCGCTCGTCGCGCTGCTCGTGTGTCTGATCCCGACGACGATCGGCGGTCTCCTGTCCGCGATCGGCGTGGCGGGCATGAGCCGGATGATGCAGGCGAACGTGATCGCGACGTCGGGCCGCGCGGTGGAAGCGGCGGGCGACGTCGACGTGCTGCTGCTCGACAAGACCGGCACGATCACGCTCGGCAACCGCCAGGCGTCGACCTTCGTGCCGGCGCCGGGCGTGACCGAGGAAGCGCTCGCCGATGCGGCGCAGCTGTCGTCGCTCGCCGACGAGACGCCGGAAGGCCGCAGCATCGTCGTGCTCGCGAAGGAGCGCTTCAACATCCGCCAGCGCGACATGGCGCAGCTGCGCGCGACGTTCCTCGGCTTCTCCGCGCAGACGCGGATGAGCGGCGTCGACCTGCCCGGCCGCGAGATCCGCAAGGGCGCGGCCGACGCGATCCGCCGCTACGTCGAGACGCACGGCAGCCGCTTTCCTGAGGAAGTGCGCCGCGCGGTCGACGACGTCGCGCGGCGCGGCAGCACGCCGCTCGTGGTCGCGGAGCTGCGCGACGGCGCGGCGCGCGTGCTCGGCGTGATCGAGCTGAAGGACATCGTGAAGGGCGGCATCAAGGAGCGCTTCGCGGAGCTGCGCAAGATGGGCATCAAGACCGTGATGGTGACGGGCGACAACCGGCTGACGGCGGCGGCGATCGCGGCGGAGGCCGGCGTCGACGACTTCCTCGCGGAAGCGACGCCTGAAACCAAGCTCGCGACGATCCGCGAGCACCAGGCGGCGGGTCGCCTCGTCGCGATGACGGGCGACGGCACCAACGATGCGCCGGCGCTCGCGCAGGCGGACGTCGCGGTCGCGATGAACACCGGCACGCAGGCGGCGAAGGAAGCGGGCAACATGGTCGACCTCGATTCGAACCCGACCAAGCTGATCGAGATCGTCGAGATCGGCAAGCAGATGCTGATGACGCGCGGCTCGCTGACGACCTTCTCGATCGCGAACGACATCGCGAAGTATTTCGCGATCATCCCGGCCGCGTTCGTGACGACCTATCCGCAACTGAGGGTGCTCGACATCATGCATTTGACGTCGCCGGCCTCCGCGATCCTGTCGGCGGTGATCTTCAACGCGCTGATCATCGTCGCGCTGATCCCGCTCGCGCTGAAGGGCGTCACATACCGGCCGCTCGGCGCCGCGTCGCTCCTGCGCCGCAACCTGCTGGTCTACGGCCTCGGCGGCGTGCTGCTGCCGTTCCCGTTCATCAAGCTGATCGACATGACGCTCGCCGCGCTCGGCTGGGCCTGAGGGAAATTCACCATGAAAACGTTGATTCGTCCGCTGATCGTGATCTTCGTCGTGCTGACCGCGGTGACGGGGCTCGCCTATCCGGCCGTGATGACCGTGTTCGGCCAGGCCGTGTTTCCGTCGCAGGCGAACGGCAGCCTGATCGAGCGGGACGGCAAGGTGGTCGGCTCCGCGCTGATCGGCCAGCAGTTCGATGCGCCGAAGTACTTCTGGGGCCGCCTGTCGGCGACCACCCCGATGCCGTACAACGCGACCGGCTCCGGCGGCTCGAACCTCGGCCCGCTGAACCCGTCGCTCGCCGACCAGGTGAAGGCGCGCATCGCCGCGCTGCGCGACGCGGGCACCGATATGTCGAAGCCGGTGCCGGTCGACCTCGTGACCGCGTCCGCAAGCGGCCTCGATCCGGAGATCACGCCGGCCGCGGCCGCCTACCAGGTCGGGCGCGTCGCGAAGGCGCGCAACCTGTCGCCCGACGCGGTCGCGCAGCTGGTCGCCGCGAACACGGCCGGGCGCCAGTTCGGCGTGCTCGGCGAGCCGCGCGTGAACGTGCTGAAGCTGAACCTTGCGCTCGACGCGGCGCAGGCCGCGCACTGAGCGCGATGCCCACCCGGCGTCCGGCGCGGCCCGATCCGCGCCGGACGCGCGTTTGCCCGACGGCGCTTGCGCCGTCTTTGCCTTTTGTGGCGATTTGGATCAACAATGCTCGTACACGCGCATCGCGCGTTTCGCTCCCCTGACGCATGAACCGCCCCGATCCCGACCAACTTCTCGACAAGCTGCAGCGTGACGAAGAAAAGCAGCGACGCGGCCAGCTCAAGATCTTCTTCGGCGCCTCCGCCGGCGTCGGCAAGACCTACGCGATGCTGCAGGCCGCGCGCCAGCGCAAGCACGAGGGCGTCGACGTCGTCGTCGGCATCGTCGAGACCCATGGCCGCAGCGAAACCGCCGCGCTGCTCGACGGCCTCGACGTGCTGCCGCTCGCGAAGCTCGACTACCGCGGCCGCGCGCTTGCCGAATTCGATCTCGACGCCGCGCTCGCGCGCAAGCCCGAACTGATTCTCGTCGACGAGCTCGCCCATTCGAACGTGCAGGGCGCGCGCCACCTGAAGCGCTGGCAGGACGTCTACGAACTGCTCGACGCGGGCATCGACGTCTACACGACCGTCAACGTCCAGCACCTCGAGAGCCTGAACGACGTGGTCGGCGCGATCACCGGCATTCGCGTGTGGGAGACCGTGCCCGACCGCGTGTTCGACGCGGCCGACGAGGTGACGCTCGTCGACCTGCCCGCCGAGGAGCTGCTCGAGCGGATGCGCGACGGCAAGGTCTATCTCGCGCAGCAGGCCGAGCGCGCGGTGCGCAACTTCTTCCGCAAGGGCAACCTGATCGCGCTGCGCGAGCTGGCGCTGCGGCGCACGGCCGACCGCGTCGACGCGCAGATGCGCGAGTACCGCGCCGACCGCTCGATCCAGCGCATCTGGCAGGCGCGCGAGCGGCTGCTGGTGTGCGTCGGGCCGGGGCCCGAGGCGCCGACGCTGGTGCGCGCGGCCGCGCGGCTTGCCGCGAGCCTGAAGGCCGACTGGATCGCCGTCTACGTCGAGACGCCGCGGCTGCAGCGTCTGCCCGACGCGCAGCGCGAGCGCACGCTGAACGCGCTGAAGCTCGCCGCCGAGCTGGGCGCGGAGACGGCCACGCTCGCCGGCGGCGACGCGGTCGCCGCGCTGATCGGCTATGCGAAGGTGCGCAACGTGTCGAAGGTCGTCGCGGGCGGCTCGCGCAAGACCGGGCTCGCGCGCTGGTTCGCGCGGCCGTTCGGCGAGAAGCTCGCGGAACGCGCGGGCGACGTCGACCTGATGCTGATCCGCGCGTCCGCGAGCGACGAGGTGCGCGCGGCCCCGCTCGACGCGCGCGCGCGCGACTGGCGCGACGCGTTCGCACGCCTCGGCGGCCACCGTTCGCCGCCGCGGCACTACGCGTATGCGGCCGCGATCTGCGCGGCGATCACCGTGGTCGCGACCGCCGTGTCCGAGCGGCTCGACCTGACCAACCTCGTGATGCTGTACCTGCTCGGCGTGGTGTTCTCGGCGGTGCGCCTCGGGCGCGGGCCGGGCGTGCTGCAGTCGTTCCTGTCGGTGGCCGCCTTCGACTTCTTCTTCGTGCCGCCGCGCATGTCGTTCTCGGTCAGCGACACGCAGTACCTGCTGACGTTCTTCGGGATGCTGCTGACGTCGCTCGTGATCAGCCACCTGACGTCGACGCTGACCCGCGAGGCGAGCGTCGCGCAGCGGCGCGAGCGCCGCACGGGCGCGATCTATGCGATGGCGCGCGAGCTGGCGGCGGCGCTGACGACCGAGCAGATCGTCGAGATCGGCAGCCGGCACGTGAGCGAGGTGTTCCGCGCGCGCGTCGCGATCCTGCTGCCGGACAGCGTCGACAAGGTGCAGCAGAAGATCGAGGAGCCGGACGCGGCCGTCACGCTGACGGGCCCCGACCTCGACAACGACGTCGGCCAGTGGGTGTACGACCAGCAGAAGCCGGCCGGCCACGGCACGGACACGCTGCCGGCCACGGCCGCGCTGTACCTGCCGCTGAAGGCGCCGATGCGCACGCGCGGCGTGCTCGCGGTCGTGTCGACGGACCCGCGCGAACTCGAGGAGCCCGAGCAGCAGCGGATGCTCGACGCCTTCGCCGCGCAGATCGCGCTCGCGCTCGAGCGCGTGCATTACGTCGAGATCGCGCGCGACGCGCTCGTCAGCATGGAGTCGGAGCGGCTGCGCAATTCACTGCTGTCGGCGATCTCGCACGACCTGCGCACGCCGCTCACGACGATCGTCGGCTTCTCGTCGATGCTCGCGAACGCGCGCGCGGCCGCGCAGGGCGGCGACCCCGTCGCGCGCGAGCGGCTCGCGGAGCGCGAGGGCGAACTCGTGGAGTCGATCCACGACGAGGCGCTGCGGATGACGGGCATCGTCACCAACCTGCTCGACATGGCGCGGCTGCAGGCCGGCAGCCTGCAGCTGAAGCGCCAGTGGTCGCTGCTCGAGGAGACCGTCGGTGCGGCGCTCGCCGCGTGCCGGCGCGTGCTCGCGCGGCATCCCGCGCGCGTCGCGCTGCCGGCCGACCTGCCGCTCCTGCAGATGGACGCGGTGCTGATGGAGCGCCTCTTCACCAACCTGTTCGAGAACGCCGCGAAATACACGCCGGCCGACACGCCGCTCGAGATCGGCGCCCAGTGCGTGACCGAGGACGGCCTGCCGTTCGTGCGCGTGCACGTCGACGATCACGGCCCGGGCCTGCCGCCGGGCATGGAAACGCGGATCTTCGACAAGTTCACGCGCGGCGAGAAGGAATCGGCGACGCCCGGCATCGGCCTCGGGCTCGCGATCTGCCGCGCGATCGTCGAGGCGCACGGCGGTAGAATCGGTGCGCTCAACCGCACCGCGCCCGACGGCCGCGTGACGGGCGCGCGCTTCTGGTTCACGCTGCCGGTCGACACGCCGCCGGCGGCGCCCGCCGTGTCCGACGACGAAGCCGAGGCGCTGCACGCGCTGCCGTTCGCGCCGTCATCATCCGAACCCCCGCAAGACCATGAGTGAACCGAGCCTGACCGTCGTCCTGATCGAGGACGAAAAACAGATCCGCCGTTTCGTGCGCGCCGCGCTCGAGGAGGAGGACATCGCCGTGTTCGAGGCCGAGACCGGCAAGCAGGGGCTGATCGACGCGGCGACCCGCAAGCCCGATCTGGTGATCGTCGATCTCGGCCTGCCGGATACCGACGGCCTCGACGTGATCCGCGAGCTGCGCGGCTGGTCCGAGGTGCCGGTCATCGTGCTGTCCGCGCGCACGCAGGAGGAGGAGAAGGTCGCCGCGCTCGACGCCGGCGCCGACGACTACCTGACCAAGCCGTTCGGCGTGTCCGAGCTGCGCGCGCGAATCCGCGCGCAGCTGCGGCGGCGCAACCAGGGCGGCGCGAACGAGTCGCCGAAGGTGAGCTTCGGCGCGGTGAGCGTCGATCTCGCGATGCGCCAGGTCTGGCGCGACGGCGAGATCGTGCACCTGACGCCGCTCGAATACCGCCTGCTCGCGACGCTCGTGCGCCACGCGGGCCGCGTGCTGACGCACCGCCAGCTGCTGCGCGACGTGTGGGGGCCGTCGCACGTCGAAAGCCATCACTACCTGCGCATCTACATGGCGCACCTGCGCCAGAAGCTCGAGCGCGACCCGGCGCAACCCGAGTACATCGTCACCGAGACGGGCGTCGGCTACCGGCTGGTCGGCGCGGCCTGAGCGCCGTGCCGTGGTGCCGCACCTGCGCGCCGGCGTGCGCCTCGCGTGAACCGGCCCCGAAGTCGCACACCGGACGCCGATTCCCCGTTATGCTGGCCGTTGCCCCAACCGAACGAGGAGCATGCGATGACCGTCCGTCTGGCTTTCTCCTGTGTGCTGGCCCTCGCCGCGTCCGGCGCAGGTGCGCAACCGCTGCCGCCCGGGCAGCCCTCGCCGCCCGCGCCGAAGACCGCGCTGGCCAATCCGGCGTCGGTGAACTGCGTGAAGCTCGGCGGGCGGCACGCGATCCGCAGCACGCCGGGCGGCGACGTCGGCATGTGCGTGTTCAAGGACGGCCGCGTGTGCGAGGAATGGGCGCTGTATCGCGACGATCGCTGCGTCGGCGCCGGCGCGCCGAAACGCGTGTCGAAGTGAGCGCGCCGCGCGCCGTCGCATCCGCCGGTCGCTTGCTATACTCGGCGCCGCCCGGGGACGACCCCGGGCCGTTCGATTCAACGGGGACGACCCCATCGGATCCATGGAGTCGCGTCGAGATGGCGTGGGTATTGTTGTTGATCGCCGGTTTGCTGGAAGTGGCCTGGGCGGCCGGCTTGAAATCGTCGGAAGGGTTCACCCGGCTCGGGCCGTCGGTGTTTACGATCGTCACCGCGCTGGCCAGCTTCGGGCTGCTCGCGCTCGCGCTGCGCCAGCTGCCGCTCGGCACCGCGTACGCGGTGTGGACCGGCATCGGCGCGGTCGGCGCGTTCGTGTTCGGCATCGTGATGATGGGCGAGGCGCTGACCGTCGCCCGCGTCGCGAGCGCGTCGCTGATCGTCGTCGGGTTGATCGGCCTCAAGCTGTCGTCGGCCGCCTGAGGTTTTTCCTCATGGGGATTTGCGCCGGACCCGCGGCGAGCCTGTCTATAATGGAACGCATTCGAGCCTGATTGCCGTTCCGTCGCGCGCCATGCGCGACACGGCATGCCGCCGGCGCCACGCGTCGCGCGGCCGGCCACATCCAGAATCGATCGGCGACGCGCACGTCACGCGCAAGGAGAGGGCCATGATCGAAGCCATTTCGCTCGGCGCGGGGCTGGCGTGGGCGAGCGGCCTGCGCCTGTACCTGACGGTGCTGATCGCGGGCGTGCTGGCGCGCGCCGGCTGGCTCCACTTGCCCGATACGCTTGCCGTCCTCACGTCGCCGTGGGTGATCGGCGCCGCGGCGCTGCTCGCGATCACCGAATTCCTTGCCGACAAGATTCCCGCGTTCGACTCGCTGTGGGACGCGGTGCATACGTTCATCCGCATTCCGGCCGGCGCCGTGCTCGCGGCCGGCGCGCTCGGCCATGCCGACCCGACCGTGCTCGCGGTCGCCGGGCTCGCGGGCGGCTCGCTCGCCGGCGCCGCGCACATCACGAAGGCCGGCACGCGCGCGCTGATCAACCTGTCCCCCGAGCCGATCTCGAACTGGATCGCGTCGTCGACCGAGGACGGCCTCGTGTTCGGCGGGCTCGCGCTCGCGTTCTTCGTGCCGCTGCTGTTCCTCGTGCTGCTCGCGGCCTTCATCGCGTGCTCGGCGTGGGCGCTGCCGCGCCTGTGGCGCGGCGTGTCGGGCGGCTTCCGGGGCATGGCGAACCACATGGTGTCGCGGCTCAACTCGGTCGGGAAGCGGGATTGACGGGGCGGCCATCCGTCGGGCGACCATCCGCGGCGCGGCCGGAGGCGAGGCCGCCAGCCGGCGGGCGCGGTGACGCGACCGGGCCGGCGCATGCCGGCCGGTTCGGCCGGCGCGACCTGATCCGGCAGGCCATCCGCATGACCGGGCGCGACTGGCGCGCGGGCGAGCTGACGCTGCTCGTGCTCGCGCTGGTGCTGGCGGTCGCCGCGCTGACGAGCGTCGGCTTCCTCGCCGACCGGCTGCGCCAGGGGCTCGAACGCGATGCGCGCCAGATGCTCGGCGCCGATTTCGTCGTGCGCGGCGATCGTCCGGTCGATCCGTCGTTCGACCAGCAGGCCCGGGCGCTCGGGCTGCGCACCGCGACCACGGCCATCTTCCCCAGCATGATCGGCTCGACCGTCGGCGAGGCGACCGGCGATGCGCCGCCCGCGCGGCTCGCGGCCGTAAAGGCCGTGTCGCCAGGCTACCCGCTGCGTGGCGCGGTCGAGATTGCGCCGGCCGGGGGCGCGCCCGCCCGCAAGGCGGCCGCGATTCCCGCGCCCGGCACGGTCTGGGCCGATCCCGCGCTGCTCGACGCGCTGCACCTGAAGGCCGGCGACACCGTGCGCGTCGGGCTGCGCACGTTCACGGTCGCGGCGTCGATCGTCCGCGAACTCGATCGCGGCTTCTCGTTCGTCAATTTCTCGCCGCGGCTGATGATGCGCGCCGACGAGCTGGCCGCGACCGGGCTCACCGGCTACGGCAGCCGCGTCACCTATCGCCTGCTGGTGGCGGGCGACGCCGACGCGGTCACGCGCTTCGAGGCGTATGCGCACATGCGCGTCGATGGCGGCAAGTTGCGCGGCGTCGGCCTTGAATCATTGCAGGAAGGGCAGCCGCAGGTGCGCCAGACGCTCGACCGCGCCCGCCATTTCCTGACGCTCGTCGCGCTCCTGACCGCGCTGCTCGCGGCGGTCGCGATCGCGATGGCCGCGCAGCGCTACATGCGGCGCCATCTCGACGGCTGCGCGACGATGCGCTGCCTCGGCGTCAGCCGCCGCACGCTCGGCGCGCTGTTCGCGCTCGAATTTCTCGGCATCGGCATCGCGGGCGGCGTGGCCGGCGCCGTGCTCGGCTACGGCGGCCACTGGGTGCTGCTCGCGGCGCTCGGCGGCCTGATCGACGTCGTGCTGCCGCCGCCGACGCTGTGGCCGGCCGCCATCGGCATCGGCGCGGCGCTGGTGCTGCTGCTCGGCTTCGCGCTGCCGCCGCTCGCGCCGCTCACGCGCGTGCCGCCGGTGCGCGTGCTGCGGCGCGAATGGGGCGACGCGGCGCGCACCGCGTGGGCGGCGTACGCGGTCGGCATCGTGCTGTTCGCCGGGCTGCTGATCGCCGCCGCGGGCAGCCTGAAGCTCGGGCTGATCGTCGCGGGCGGATTCGCCGGCGCGCTGGTCGGTTTCGCGCTGATCGCGAGGCTCGCGCTGTTCGCGGGGGCGCGGGCGGTGCGCAACGGGCGCGTCGCGGCGGGCCTCGGCTGGCGCTACGCGCTCGCGTCGCTGCACCGGCGCGGCACCGCGAGTTCGCTGCAGATCACCGCGCTCGCGCTCGGCCTGATGTGCCTGCTGCTGATCGCGATCACGCGCAACGACCTCATCGCCGGCTGGCGGCAGTCGACGCCGCCCGACGCGCCGAACCAGTTCCTGATCGATATCCAGCCGGACCAGCGCGCCGATGTCGCCGCGTATCTCGCCGCGCACGGCGTGCGCGACGCGGCGCCCGCGCCGATGGTGCGCGGCCGCCTCGTCGCGATCAACGGCAAGCCGGTGAATCCGGACGCCTACCAGAACGACGACGCGCGCCGGCTCGTCGACCGCGAGTTCAACCTGTCGTATACGACCGAGCTGCCGCCCGACAACCGGATCACGGCCGGCGACTGGTTCGGCACGGCGGCGACGCCGCAGATCTCGATCGAAGCCGGCCTCGCGCAGATGCTGAACGTGAAGCCCGGCGACGTGCTGCGCTTCGACGTGACGGGCCTGTCGGTCGAGGCGCCGGTCACGAGCGTGCGCAAGCTCGACTGGGGCACGTTCCGCGTCAACTTCTTCGTGCTGATGCCGCCCGCGACGCTCAAGGATTATCCGGCGATCTACCTGACGAGCTTCCACCTGCCGGCCGAGCGCGCGTCGCTGCTCGATCCGCTGATCGCGCGCTACCCGAACCTGACCGCGATCGACGTCGCGCCGATCCTCGCGCAATTGCAGCGCATGATGGTGCAGGTGATCGGCGCGGTGCAGTTCCTGTTCGTGTTCACGCTCGCGGCCGGCGTGCTGGTGCTCTACACGGCGCTTGCCGGCTCGCGCGACGAGCGGGTGAGGGAGGCGGCGCTGCTGCGCGCGCTCGGTGCATCGCGTGCGCAGATCGGCGCGGTGCAGCGCGCCGAATTCATCGTCGTCGGCGCGTTGGCCGGTGCGCTGGCGGCGGCGGGCGCGCTCGGCGTCGGCTGGGTGCTCGCGGCGCGCGTGTTCGATTTTCGGCTCGCGGTCGATCCGTGGCTCGTGCCGGCCGGCATCGCGGCCGGCGTCGCGTGCGCGGGTGCGGCCGGCTGGCTGAGCCTGCATAATGTGCTCCGGCGCCCCGCGCTGCAGTCGCTGCGCGACGCGTGAGCGTCGTGGCGGCCCCCAAGACCTGATTTCCGATTGATTCGTATGACCGATGTGAATGACGACGCGCCGTCGCAACCGACCGCGTTCGAACTCGTGGGCGGCGAAGGCCGCGTGCGCGAGATGGTGGACCGCTTCTACGACCTGATGGACCTCGAGCCGGAATTCGCGCAGATCCGCGCGCTGCATCCGGCGTCGCTGGACGGGTCCCGCGACAGGCTGTTCTGGTTCCTGTGCGGCTGGCTCGGCGGGCCCGATCACTACATCAGCCGCTTCGGTCACCCGCGCCTGCGCGCGCGGCACCTGCCGTTCCCGATCGCGTCGGTCGAACGCGACCAGTGGCTGCGCTGCATGGCCTGGGCGATGGAGGACGTCGGCCTGCCCGAGCCGCTGCGCGAGCGGCTGATGCATTCGTTCTACGACACCGCCGACTGGATGCGCAACCGGCCCGGTTGATCGGCCGGTACGCCGCCGCCCGGCTGCCGTCCGGAGTGCGTCTGGGCGGCCGCACCGCCGCGCGCGACACTGGCTGTACCCCATTCACGACGAGACCTGCCAGATGACGACCCATGCCTTGTTTCGGGAAGACGCGTACCTGACGCGCTGCGACGCGATCGTCACGGCGGTCGGCGAAGACGGCATCCGGCTCGACCGCACGGTGTTCTATCCGCTCGGTGGCGGCCAGGCGGGCGACAGCGGCGTGCTGACGCTGCCGGACGGCGCATCGATCGCGATCGCCGACACGCGCAAGGCGAAATTCGACGGCGCGACGCCCGACGACGCCGCGCACGTGCCTGCGCCGGGGCAGGAGGCGGGCATCGCGGCGCTCGCGCCCGGCGCACGCGTGGTCGCCGAAATCGACTGGACGCGCCGCTACCGGCACATGCGGCTGCACACGGCTGCGCACCTGATGTGCGCGGTGCTGCCGTATCCGGTCGACGGCTGCAGCGTGACGGCCGATTACGTGCGGCTCGACTTCGCGACGGCCGAGCCGATCGACCGCGACGACGTCGAGCGGCGGCTGGCCGAGCTGATCGGCGGCGCGCATCCGGTCACGACCGAATGGATCACCGACGACGAGATGGCCGCGCGGCCCGAGCTCGTGCGCACGATGAGCGTGACGCCGCCGATCGGCCTCGGCCGCGTGCGGCTGCTGCGGATCGACGGCGTCGACCTGCAGCCTTGCGGCGGCACGCACGTGCGCAATACGTCGGAAATCGGCGGCCTGCGGGTCGCGAAACTCGAAAAGAAGAGCGCGCGCACGCGGCGCGTCGTCCTGGAGCTTGCATGACGGTGAATGACACGAACAACATGCACGACGACGATGCGGCGCTCGATCCGCGCGCCCGCGACGTGCTGGATTTCTGGTTCGGCGCGCCCGGCTCGGCGGAATTCGGCCACAAGCGCAAGATCTGGTTCAACGGCGGCGCGGCGCTCGATGTCGCGCTGCGCGAGCGCTACGGCGCGCTGCTCGACGCGGCGTGCGGCGGCGCCTGCGACCACTGGGCCGCGTCGCCGCTCGGCGCGCTCGCGCTGATCGTCGTGCTCGACCAGTTCTCGCGCAACGTTCATCGCGGCACGCCGCGCGCGTTCGCCGCGGACCCGAAGGCGCTCGCGTGCGCGCGCCGGCTCGCCGCCGCCGGCTGGGACGCCCGGCTGCCGAGCGGCCATCACCGCGCATTTGCGTATCTGCCGTTCGAGCATGACGAGTCGCCGGACAGCCAGCGAGAGGCCGTGCAGCTATGCGAGGGGATTCGGGAGGAGGCGGGGTGCGCCGGGTATCACGATTTTGCGCTGCGCCATGCGGCCGTGATCGCGCGCTTCGGCCGGTTCCCGCACCGGAATGCGATTCTCGGGCGGGCGTCGACCGCAGAGGAGGCCGCGTTCCTGCGCGAGCCGGGGTCGTCGTTCTGAACGGTGAGCGGCGGGCCGGCCGGCGTGCGCGCGGGCTGAAGACGCGGTGCGCCTTCAACGGCCGTCATTGCAGGTGCTGCTCCGGGGTGCGCACGTAGACGCGCAGCATTTCCTTGTCGTCGCCCGGCCGGGCGCCCGTCCAGAACAGCTTCCATTCACTGCCCGGCGACGCCTCTGCCGCGCGTCCGCCCTGGGCGATCAGCCATGTGCAGCGCGTCGCGTTCGCGTTCGCGACCGGCGCGTGCAGGATGCCGGAGAAGTAGTACAGCATCGGCGCTTCCGATTCGCCGAACCCGGGGAGGCTCGCCATGCAGTCGCCTTCGTTCCATTCGAGCGCGAGGTGCGTGTTCAGGTCTTCGTACACCGAACGGTAGCTTTTCGCGACATCGAGCCACGGCAGCAGCAGCGTGTAGACGAGGCCCCACGCGACGATCGCGCCCGACGCCCACGACAGCGCGCCGCGCCAGCGGCCCGTCGTGCGCAGCGTCGGCAGCAGCCAGAGCCAGCCGACCGTCAGCGCGAGCGCGCCGAGCACGAAACCCGGTTCGATCGGCATCGTCCAGTCGAGCGGCAGCCAGCGGCCGAGCGGTGCGAGGCGTTCGTGCGACGCGGCCGGATCGGCCATCACCGACCAGATCGTCCACGCGAGCACCGCGATGCTGCCGAACAGCGCGCGGCTCAGGTAATCCCACGCGACGTGCAGTTTCTGCGGCAGGCGGTCGATCGCCTGCGCGGCGACCAGCGCGAGCGGCGCGAAGAACGGCAGGATGTAGAGCTGGCGCGACGTCGCTGACGCCCCCAGCACCGTCAGCCCGACGCCGGCGAACACAACCGGCAGCGCGATGCGCGGCGCGCGCCAGTCGCGCCACGCGCCGAGGGCGAGCGCGACGATCGCGAGCGGCGTGACCGGGATGCCGACGGTCAGGAACGCACGCAGGATGAACAGCGGCTTGTCGTTTTCCGCGCCGAGCTGCGGCACCGAGAAGCCGAAGAAGCGGCCGACGTTGTTGTCCCAGAACCAGGTGAGGAAGAGCGTTTCGGAGCGCAGGAACAGCGCGGTCGGCCAGATGATCGCGAACGGCGCGAACACCAGCGCGGCGATGCCGAGCGCGCGCGCGAACGCGCGGGTGCGGCATTCGGGATAGAGCGCCAGCACGGCGGTCAGCGTGGCCCCGAACACCAGCGGCACGAACAACCCCTTCGACATCAGCGCGACACCGACGCCCGCGCCGAACATCGGGGCGGCCCAGCGGTTCTCGGGCCCGGCCGGCAGGCCGAGCTGCGCGTGCCGCGCGCGGGCGAGGTGCTGCATCACGAGCTCGAGCAGGCCGCAAAACGCGATCGCCGTGCCGGCGAACAGCGCGACGTCCGTCATCATGTCGTGCACGTGCTTGACGACGACGAGGCTGCTCGCGCACAGCGCGACGGGTCCGATCACTTTCAGGTCGAACCAGCTGGCCGCGCCGCTCGCGACGCGCGCCGCGCGCGCGGTGAAGCCGAATGCGAGCGCCGCGAACAGCGCGCTCGCGAGCCGCGCCGCGTCGTGCAGCGGCAGCACGCGCTGCAGCAGCCATGCGAGGCTCGTCGCGACCCAGGCGTAGAGCGGCGGCTTTTCCATGAACGGCGCGCCGGCATTGGTCGGCACGACGAGGTCGCCGGTCTCGAGCATGTGCTGGATGATGCCGAACGTGTAGGTTTCGTCCTGCTTCCATGGATCGTGGCCGAGCACGCCGGGCAGCATGTACGCGCAGAACACGGCGGCGACCAGCAGCCACGCGCGCCAGCCGACCCGTGCGACGCGGCTGCGCGCGGGCGCCGTCGTGGCGGCGCCGGTCGCGGCGGACGCGCGGCCGACGTGGCCGGACCCGGAGAGGTCGGTTTCGGCGGATGAGCGGGCGTGCTGGGCCGAAGCGGGCACGGACGTGCGCCGCCGGCTGGGTGCTGCGGATCCCGGCATGGATAATCTCTGATCGAGCCGCCTGGCGGCATGGCCCGGGGCAATAGAAGCCGCGCGCCGGCGGCAACGGACAGGCGGCGGCGCCGGCTGTCGAAGTGCCTGCTAGTAGACCACGAAACTGTTACGGATGTTTACACAATCTGTTGCGGATTTGTGGAGATTTGTAGCGATGTAAGGCGCGGCGAGGGGGAGGGGATGAGGTGCGGCAATCTGTCGCAGTGGCGAGGCTATCGGCCGCCGCCGACGTCGAGGAGGGCGCCCGTCGTATACGACGCGGCATCGCCGAGCAGCCAGACGATCGCCTCGGCGACCTCCTGCGCTTCGCCCGCGCGGCCGAGCGGCGTCTGCGCGCCGAGGCGGCCGGCGCGGTCAGGCTGGCCGCCGCTCGCGTGGATTTCGGTTTCGATCAGGCCCGGTCGCACGGCGTTCACGCGCACGCCGTGCGGGCCGAGCTCCTTCGCGAGACCGATCGTCAGCGAATCGACCGCGCCTTTCGACCCTGCATAGTCGACGTATTCGTTCGGCGAGCCGAGCCGCGACGCGATCGACGACACGTTGACGATCGCGCCGCCGCGCCCGCCGCGATCGGTCGACAGCCGGCGTGCGGCTTCGCGCGCGCACAGATACGCACCGAGCACGTTGGTGTCGAACACCCGCTTCAGCCGATCGACCGGCATGTCGGCGAGCGGCAGCGACGGCGCGACGATGCCGGCGTTGTTGACGAGCGCGTCGAGCCGGCCGAGCGTCGCGACGACGGTGTCGAACATCGCGACGACGTCCGCTTCGCTCGACACGTCGCCGGCCACGACGCACGCGCGGCCGCCCGCTTCGCGCACGGCCGCGGCGGTCGCGTCGGCGGCCGCCGCGTCGCGCGCGTAGTTGATGCCGACGTCCCAGCCGCGTGCGGCTGCGAGCACGGCGCTCGCGCGGCCGATGCCGCGGCTCGCGCCGGTGATCAGGACGACTTTGCGTTCGGACGGTTCGGTCATCGCGCGCGGCCCCCGGTCATTCCGTTTCGTCGGGCGCCCACTTGTCGCGCGCAGGCGGCTGGTAGCGGCGCAACTGCCCGATCAGCCCGGCCGGATCGGCGTCGATGCACAGCGCGTCGAAATAGGCGGGCCGCATAAAGCCTTCGTCGACCGTATGCCGGAGCAGCGCGATCAGCGGATCGTAGAACGCGTCGATGTTGTAGAGCGCGACGGGCTTGCGGTGATAGCCGAGCTGCGCCCACGTGTAGACCTCGAAGAACTCCTCGAGCGTGCCGGCGCCGCCGGGCATCGCGACGAACGCGTCGGCGAGGTCGGCCATCATCTTCTTGCGGTGATGCATGTCCGGCACCACGTGCAGCTCCGACAGGCCGGTGTGGCCGACTTCCTTGTCGACGAGCAGCTCGGGGATCACGCCGACCGCGCGGCCGCCGGCCGCCATCACTTCGTCGGCGATCGTGCCCATCAGCCCGACGCGGCCGCCGCCGTAGACGAGCGTGAGGCCGGCATCGACGAGCGCGCGGCCGAACGCGCGCGCGGCATCCGCATAGACGGGCCGCACGCCGGGCGACGACCCGCAGTACACGCATACGGCCTTCATTGCTTCGCGTCCCTGGCGAGGGCCGGCCCACCCGCGGTGCGCGGCGAACCGTCGCGCGGCGGCAGGTAGTCGGCGAATTCGCGCTTGGGCAGCTTGCCGGAAACGAGGTCGTCGAACAGCTGCCGCGAGCGGCCGCGCAGGTACGGCGCCATCACGGAGATCACGTGCATGCTGACCTGGTGCAGTTCCTCGCGGATCGCATCCTGGTCGTTGTACTTGCGCGGGTGCATCACGTACTGATACGACAGCCAGTAGGTCGAGATCACGGCCATGTTGGTGGCGATGACCGCGATCTCGGCGGGCGTCGCGACCATCTCGGCATCCGACACGAGCAGCTCGCACATCTCGCGCGCGAAGCGCACCTTGTGGCTGATGATCTGCTTGAAGTGCGTCTCCAGCGTGCGGTTGCGCGCGAGCAGGTCGTTGAGGTCGCGATACAGGAAACGGTAGGTCCACATGAAGTCGGCCATGTACTGCAGGTACGACCATGTTTCATCGATCGTCGGACGGTGATCTTCGGGGAAGCGCAGGCGCTTTTCGATCGCCTGCTCGAACTGCGCGAAGATGCTGTTGATGATGTCGTCCTTGTTGCGGAAATGGTAGTAGAGGTTGCCTGGGCTGATTTCCATTTCCTCGGCGATCGTCGTGGTGGTGACGTTCGGTTCGCCGATCTCGTTGAAGAGTTTCAACGACAGCTCGAGAATCCGTTCGCGGGTGCGGCGGGGAGGTTTCGCTTCCATGTCGTCCGGCCCTGTGTGTGCCGGACTGGCGGGCGCTGCAATCGATGCTGCGTGATTCGTCCGGCGCGGGTTACTGTTCTATGTCTAGCGGACGATTATAAACCGGGGTTTCGCCGGTCCGGTGCATTTCGTGATTCGGGCATACCCGGCGAGCTCGCGCCGCCGCGTGCGGGCTAGGGCCTGCTCACGCTAATAACGGGCTTGCGAACGCGCCTTGCCGGCCGTAGTGCAAGGAGCAAGGAGCGCCGTTTGGCCGAGCCAAACAAGCGACGCGCGACGCCGCAATACGGCCGGCAAGACACGTTCCCCTGATCGTGGAAATTCATTCTTGGGGCTGGCCGCCAGAAGGGCCGATCGCCGCGTCATGCTCCTCGCGAATACATCGAGTATTCGCTGCGTCGCAATCCTCGCGCTCGGCCCTTCTGGCGGCCAGCGCAAGCCCGTTATTAGCGTGAGCAGGCCCTAGCAGGCTGTTGAAAAGCGCCTCGTTTTGACGGCCGGGGCACTATTTAAAAGGGTTTCGTATGCGATTGGCTGCTGAGTTGCGGATAAATCGTCCCGGCTGCCCCGCTGGCGAGCGGGCTAGCCGACGCGTTGCCGCGCGACGGCCACGCTTGGCCGGCTCATCGCATTGCCCCTTGTGGCACCGCCGTCAGTATTCGGGCCATTCGAGTCAGGTTGCTCGCCGGCATCGTCAGTTTGAAGTGCTGGTCGACTCGCTTGATGCCGCGATACACGGTCTGTCGAATCCGGCCGACGGTCTTGCCCCAGCCGAAGTGCTCCTCGATGCGTTTGCGAATGACTTGGCTGATGCCATAGCCGACGTGCCGCGACGTGCGCCCGTCGATCGCGCTGCCGCCTTGATGCGCGTCGTTGCGCGCGACATGCGGCGTCACCTTGCGCGCACGACAGTCCCGCACAAAGTCGCGCATGTCGTAACCCTTGTCGGCGCCGAGCGTCTTGGCGTGACGGCCCGGCACGCAATCGAGCAGGCGCAACGCGCTGGCGCGTTCGCCAAAGCCATCGGCATGGCTCACCACAGCACCCACTACCAAGCCCGAGCGGTTCTCCATCAGGATGTGCCCCTGGTAACACAGGATGGACGGCGTGCCTTTGCTCTTCCTAAACAGCCGCGCGTCCGAATCGGTGCTCGACTCGTGAGTCTCGTTGCTGCGTCGCTTGCCCTTCCAGTCGGTGTCGACATTGCGGCCACCGCCGGCCGGCGGATCGTCCGAACCGTCCTTGGGCCGGAAGCTCTTGTGGCTGGCCCATGCCTGGATCAGCGTGCCATCGACCGAGAAGTGTTCTCTGGACAGCAGCCCTTGCTTGTCGGCCAGGCTCATGACTTCAGTAAAGAACGCTTCGACCACTTCGTGCTCGAGCAGACGATCGCGGTTCTTCGAGAACACCGAGTGATCCCAGACGGCGTCTTCGATGGCGAGGCCGACGAACCAGCGGAACAGCAGGTTGTATCGCATCTGCTCCATCAGCATGCGCTCGCTGCGCACCGAATAAAACACTTGCAGCAGCAACGCACGCAGCAGCTTCTCAGGCGCAATCGAGGCCCGGCCGCTGTCTGCATAGATCGTGCTGAACAGCCCGTTGAGCCGCTTCAGCGCTTGATTGACCAGCAGCCGAAGCGGCCGCAACGGGTGATCAGCCGGCACGAAGTCTTCCAGCTTCACCGTCGTGAACAGCGGTTCTTGCATCTCGTCCATTCCGCGCATCGCTCTCGTTTGCCCAAGATCATGAACACGATATCTCTAACGCACCGCCCGCAGCGCCCGTTTACACCGTATCCAATTTCAACAGCCTGCTAGAAGCCCAGCCAGCGCGCGACGACCGGGCCGAGCACGAAACCCCACGTCGTCACGCACGCGAACAGCGCAACCGTGACGGCCGCGCTGCCGAGATCCTTCGCGCGCTTCGACAGTTCGTGGCGCTCGAGCGAGATGCGGTCGATAGCGGCCTCGACGCTCGAGTTCAGCAGCTCGACGATCAGCACCAGCAGCACCGACGCGATCAGGAGCGCGCGGGACGCGGCGGGCACCGGCGCGAATGCGCCGATGGGCAGCATCAGCGCGGCGAGCGTCAGTTCCTGGCGGAATGCGCTCTCCTCGCGGATCGCGACCCGGAAACCGTTCAGCGAATGCTTGAGCGCGTACCACGCGCGCGTGAGGCCGCGGTTGCGCTTGTACGGATTTGGCGGCAGCGGCGCGAGCGGATCGTCGGTGCCGAGCGGTTCGTGTGCCGCCGCATCGGCATGCGGCTCGCCGCCCGACGACTCATCCTCGTCGAACGGCCGGTGCCGTTGCGGTTGCGCGGGCGGTGGGTGAATCTGGTCGTGCGGGTCTCGTTTCAAACGGCGGCACCTTCGGTGGTCGTGTACACGTCCTTCGGCAGCGGTTTCAGATGCGACGCGAACTGCTCGGACGCGGCGCGCCACGAGAAGCGCTCCGCCCACTCGCGGGCGGTCGCGCGCTCGATCTTCAGCGCTTCGAGGCAGGCTTCCTGCAGGTCCTCGTGCATCGCGCCCGCGTTGCCGCCGCCGAGCACGTCGATCGGTCCGGTGACCGGGTAGGCCGCGACCGGCGTGCCGCATGCGAGCGCCTCGAGCAGCACGAGCCCGAAGGTGTCGGTGCGGCTTGGGAACACGAACACGTCCGCGGCCGCGTAGACCTTCGCGAGCTCGGCCTGCGACAGCACGCCGAGGTAGTTCGCTTCCGGATAGCGCGACTTCAGCTCCGCGAGCGCCGGGCCTTCGCCCGCGACCCACTTCGAGCCGGGCAGGTCGAGCCGCAGGAAGGCCTCGACGTTCTTCTCGATCGCGACGCGGCCGACGTACAGGAAGATCGGCCGGGCGGTGTTGAGGACCTTGGACTCCATGGGCCGGAAGATATCGAGATCCACGCCGCGTGTCCACAGGACGACGTTCGTGAAGCCGTACTGCTCGAGGTCGTGCTTGACGACCGGCGTCGGCGCCATCACCGCGAGCGACGGCGCATGGAACCAGTGCAAGAAGCGGTAGGTCGCGCTCAGCGGGATGCCGAAGCGCGCCTGCACGTATTCCGGGAAGCGCGTGTGATACGCGGTCGTGAACGGCAGCTTGCGCGCGCGTGCATAGCGGCGCGCGGCGAGGCCGAGCGGGCCCTCGGTCGCGATATGCAGCGCGTCGGGCGCGAACGCGTCGATCCGCGCGCGCAATTTGCGGTACGGCAGGATCGACAGGCGGATTTCCGGATAGGTCGGGCAGGGCACCGTGCGGAATTCGAGCGGCGTCAGCAGTTCGACGCGGTGGCCGAGGGCCATGAGTTCGCGGGCCGTGCTCTTCAGCGTGCGCACGACGCCGTTGACCTGCGGTTCCCACGCATCGGTGACGATCATGATCTTCATCGCGGCATGTGTCCTGTAAGTAAGTGCCGGGGAGTCAGGCCGTAGCCTTGGTCTTGCGCGAGACGGCCGCGGACGGCGTGCGCATCGCCGTCCAGTAGACGACCTTCAGCTCGCCTTCCATCGTTTCGACGAGCGCGGACAGGCTTTCGACCCAATCGCCGTCGTTGCAGTACAGCACGCCGTCGATGTCGCGGATCTCCGCCTTGTGGATGTGGCCGCAGACGACGCCGTCGCAGCCGCGCCGGCGCGCTTCGTCGGTCATCACGGTCTCGAACTGCGAGATGAAGTTGACCGCGTTCTTCACCTGGTGCTTCAGGTACTGCGACAGCGACCAGTACTGGAAGCCGAGCCGGCTGCGGATCCGGTTGAACCAGCGGTTCAGCACGAGGATCAGCGTGTAGAGCGTGTCGCCGAGGTACGCGAGCCATTTCGCATGCTGGATCACGCCGTCGAACAGGTCGCCGTGCACGACCCACAAACGTTTGCCCGACAGCGTCGTGTGGAACGCCTCGCCGCGCACCTGGATGTCGCCGAACGCGAGGTCGCAGAACTGCCGCGCGCCTTCGTCGTGGTTGCCCGGGATGTAGACGACCTGCGTGCCCTTGCGGGCCTTGCGCAGGATCTTCTGCACGACGTCGTTGTGCGCCTGCGGCCAGTACCAGCCTTTTTTCAGCTGCCAGCCGTCGATGATGTCGCCGACGAGGTACAGGTATTCCGAATCGTTGTGGCGCAGGAAATCGAGCAGGTACGTGGCCTGGCAGCCGCTCGAGCCGAGATGGATGTCGGACAGCCAGATGGTGCGGTACCGATGGGCGGACGGCTCGTGATCGTCGTGCTGCGTGGCGGACGCGGCAGGCGGTTCATGTGTCGCGAGGGCGTCGGCCGTGGCAGAGCCGGACAGGAAGGCGGTGGCGGCGCGGGCGCCGAGGGGGTGACGAAACAGAGAGGTCGCGGACGTTTTCTGGCCCATGCATGACTCGCGCCGGTTGACATTACCGGCATTGCGCCATGCGGGCGTGACTGTGCCGTGACAGTCACAAGACGTTCTTATTACGGCGCGCCGGCACCGTTCAGGGGTGAATTTTCGAGGGCCGCGCGAAGGCGGCGGGCGGCCTGATCGGGGCGGCGGTCAGCGCGGCAGCGCGACCACGCGGGTGCGCGCGAGCCGGTCGTGCGGGAACTGGCGGTCCGGATGCAGCCGCGCCGCGCCGGCCCAGGCGGCGATCCACGCGACGCCGAGCGTGAGCGTGACAGGCACGGACAGGCCGAGGAGGGGGTGCAGTGCGAGCGGCGGCAGGAACCACAGCCAGCCGAGCGCGTAGCGAACGAGCGCGTGGCCGGCGCTCAGCGGCCGGCCGTTCGCCGACTCGATCCGCAGGCGCCAGGTCTTCATCGGGAGCGTCTGGCCGCCATGTGTCCAGAACCAGACGAAATACGCGCCGACGACGAGCGCGATCCACGCGGCGAGCAGGTCGTGATGGACGAGGCCGTTGCGCTGCTGCGTCGCGAGCGCGAACGCGAGGCCGGCGAAAAACACGATGCCGAACAGCAGGACGCCCTCGTAGAGCAGCGCGGCCAGACGCCGCCGGACGGACGGCGGGGTGGCGGGAGACGGGATCGTGTGCGGCACGGCCGCTCAGGAGCCCTTGAACAGCGATGGCGCGTCGGCGGGCGACACGGGCGCCGGCGCGGCCGACGCCGGGGCGGCGCCCGCGGTGGCCGAGGCGACGGCCGGCGGTGCGGCGGCGCCGCTCGATGCGGGCTGCGTCGGCGGCACGACGCCCGCGCCGCTTGCCGGATGTTCGTGCGCGTTCACGAGGCGGCGGACGTCGCGGTCGCCCTTGCCGGTCGGCGGCGCGCTGACGACGGTCGGCCGGCGGCGGCGCTCGGCGGCCGCGAGGCGTTCCTTCTGCTCCTCGGGCAACTGCTGGTAGGCCTTCCACGCGCGCTCACGCGCCTGCGCGGACAGGTCCTTCGCGGTCTGGTAGTTCTCGCGCGCGACGCGGCGCTGCTCGGGCGTCATCCGGACCCATTCGGCCATGCGCTCCTGCAGGCGCTTCTGCGCATCGGGCGTCATCTTCGGGTAGCGTGCCGCGATCTTCAGCCATTTGCGCTTGCGGGCGTCGCTGAACGAATCCCATTGGTCGGCGAACGGCGCGAGCGCGGCGTGCTGCGCGGGCGTCAGGCGTGCCCACGACAGCGGGCCGGCGGCGGGCAGCGGCGCAAGGTCGGCGGTCAGCGCGATGGCGGCCGACGCGAGCGCAGGCGCGTTGGTCGCGACGGTGACCGCCTCGGGTTGCGGGTGGAAACGCGGGTACGTGGCGACGTAGGCGACGGCGATCGCGATCACGCATCCGAAAAATACGGCCAGGCCGCGCTTCTGACTCACCCGTGCGATCCCCTCGTTGCTTGTTCGATTAGTGTGCGTGCGAAAGATACGCGTTGAACCCGTGATCGAGGTACGCGTTGAGCGGCAGGTCGTCGCTGAGCATCGCCGCGTCGATGTCGGCCAGCTCGGCGGTGCGCTGCATGTCTTCCCAGTACGCGATGCCGACGAGGCCGGCGAGCAGCAGCGCGAGCGGCCACGCGCGCAGCAGGCGGCGCGCGAACGACACCGGCTGGCGCGGGGGCGTGACCGCCGGGCCGTAGGCGCCGGCCGCGCCGGCGAAGGCGGGGACGAACACTGGCGCCGCCACCGGCTCGGGCTTCTTGCGCGCGAGCGCGGCCTGGCGGGCGGTGGCCAGCCGGTCGGTGGTGGCGGCCGGCAGCGCGGCCGCGCGCTCATCGAGCGCGCGGCGCACCTTCAGCGCGATTTCGAGTTCTCGGTTTGCGGGAGCGGAGCTCATAGCGTGATTCCTTTGGCCTTGAGTGCTTCCGCCAGCGTGTGGGTGGCTCGCGAGCAATGCGTCTTGACGCTGCCTTCGGAGCACCCCATTGCGGCGGCAGTCTCGGCGACATCCATATCTTCCCAGTAACGCATCAGGAACGCTTCCCGTTGACGCGCCGGAAGTTTCTGGATTTCTTCGTCGATCAGGGCCAGAACCTGTTCCCGCTCGAGGCGGTGCTCGCTGCTCTCGACGCCCGGCGTCTGATCGGCCGCTTCGAGCGTTTCGAGGGGGTCGAAGTCTTCGTCGTCCGTATTGTTCAGCGACGAGAAGAGCGTGACCCAGGTGTTGCGGACTTTCTGGCGGCGGAACCAGTCGTGGATCGCGTTCTGCAGGATCCGCTGAAAAAGCAGCGGCAACTCGGCGGCCGGGCGGTCGCCGTACTTCTCCGCCAGTTTGATCATCGCGTCCTGCACGATGTCGAGCGACGCATCGTCGTCACGCACCGCGTACGCAGCCTGCTTGAACGCGCGCCTTTCGACGCCCGCCAGAAAGTCGGCGAGTTCCTTGTCTGATGCCATTCCGTGAAGGTATGCGCTGCGGACTGCCGCGTGAAGAAGGTCGAAAAATTTCGTAAAACCCGCGGATGCTAACAAATTTTCGCGCTGCTTGGCACCGGGTTTGAGGCGGCGCGTTGCGCGCGAACCGCGGCGCGGGGCTGCCGGCGGGCGGCGATGATGCACTGCGGGACATTTTGCTTGACGGCATTCGCGCGACCCGCTATCGTCGTCCGTTCGCAACATAAGTGATGGTCTCATTTGAGGCTGGCCCAAGAAGCCCGCCCTTCAAACTGGACGCGCCGCTTGAACCCGAGCCACAAGCCCGGCAGAGAGCACCCGATCAATTTTTTGCCGAAAATTCGATAGGTCAACGATGAACATGCCCAGCGCGGAATTCTCCACGTCGGAACCCCTTTCCTCTCCCGATAGCGACTCGATCGGCGCCACGGTGCTCATGCAGGCACTGGCCGACGAAAACGTCGAATTCATCTGGGGCTATCCCGGCGGCTCGGTTCTCTATATCTACGACGAGCTGTACAAGCAAGACAAGATTCAGCACGTGCTGGTGCGCCACGAACAGGCGGCCGTGCACGCAGCGGACGCGTATGCGCGTTCCACCGGCAAGGTCGGCGTCTGCCTCGTGACCTCAGGCCCCGGCGTCACCAATGCGGTGACCGGCATCGCGACGGCCTACATGGATTCGATCCCGATGGTCGTGATCAGCGGCCAGGTGCCTACCGCGGCGATCGGCCAGGATGCGTTCCAGGAATGCGACACCGTCGGCATCACGCGTCCGTGCGTGAAGCACAACTTCCTCGTGAAGGACGTGCGCGACCTCGCGGAAACCGTCAAAAAGGCTTTCTACATTGCCCGTACCGGTCGTCCGGGCCCCGTGCTGATCGACATCCCGAAGGACATCTCGAAGACGCCGTGCCGCTATGAGCCCGTCAAGAGCGTGTCGCTGCGCTCGTACAACCCGGTCACGAAAGGCCATTCGGGCCAGATCCGCAAGGCTGTGTCGCTGCTGCTGTCGGCGAAGCGCCCGTACATCTATACCGGCGGCGGCATCATTCTCGCCGACGCGTCGCGCGAGCTGAACCAGTTCGCGGACCTGCTCGGCTACCCGGTCACCAACACGCTGATGGGCCTCGGCGGCTATCGCGCGTCGGACAAGAAATTCCTCGGCATGCTCGGCATGCACGGCACCTACGAAGCGAACATGGCGATGCAGCACTGCGACGTGCTGATCGCGATTGGCGCGCGCTTCGACGACCGCGTGATCGGCGATCCGGAACACTTCGCGTCGCGGCCGCGCAAGATCATCCACATCGACATCGACCCGTCGTCGATCTCGAAGCGCGTGAAGGTCGACATCCCGATCGTCGGCGACGTGAAGGAAGTGCTCAAGGAGCTGATCGAGCAGCTGCAGACGGCCGAGCACGGCCCGGACACCGACGCGCTCGCGCAGTGGTGGAAGGACATCGAAAGCTGGCGCGCGAAGGACTGCCTGAAGTACGACCGCGACAGCGAGATCATCAAGCCGCAGTACGTGGTCGAGAAGGCGTGGGAGCTGACGGACGGCAACGCGTTCGTGTGCTCGGACGTCGGCCAGCACCAGATGTGGGCCGCGCAGTTCTACCGTTTCAACAAGCCGCGCCGCTGGATCAACTCGGGCGGCCTCGGCACGATGGGCTTCGGCCTGCCGGCGGCGATGGGCGTCAAGATGGCGCACCCGGACGACGACGTGCTGTGCATCACGGGCGAAGGCTCGATTCAGATGTGCATCCAGGAGCTGTCGACCTGCCTGCAGTACGACACGCCCATCAAGATCATTTCGCTGAACAACCGCTACCTCGGCATGGTCCGCCAGTGGCAGCAGATCGAATACAGCAAGCGCTATTCGCATTCGTACATGGATGCGCTGCCGGACTTCGTGAAGCTCGCCGAGGCATACGGCCATGTCGGCATGCGCATCGAAAAGACTGCGGACGTCGAGCCGGCGCTGAAGGAAGCGCTGCGCCTGAAGGACCGCACCGTGTTTCTCGACTTCCAGACCGATCCGACCGAGAACGTCTGGCCGATGGTCCAGGCCGGCAAGGGCATCACCGAGATGCTGCTCGGATCGGAAGATCTGTAACGGCGCGACGCGCGCTTGAGGCTGCGGGCGGCCGCCTTCACGAAGGGCGGCGCGGCACGCGGCGCGGGCGAATCGACACGGACACATTCTGGAAGAAGCGAACATGAGACACATCATTTCCGTCCTGCTGGAAAACGAACCGGGCGCGCTGTCGCGCGTGGTCGGCCTGTTTTCCGCACGCGGCTACAACATCGAAACCTTGACGGTGGCGCCGACCGAAGACCAATCGCTGTCGCGGCTCACCATCGTTTCCATCGGCTCCGACGACGTGATCGAACAGATCACGAAGCATCTGAACCGCCTGATCGAGGTGGTGAAAGTGGTGGACCTGACCGACGGTTCACACATCGAACGTGAGCTGATGCTGATCAAGGTCCGCGCAGTGGGCAAGGAGCGCGAAGAGATGAAGCGGATGTCGGACATTTTCCGGGGCCGCATCATCGACGTGACCGAGAAGACCTACACGATCGAATTGACGGGCGCGAGCGACAAGCTCGACGCATTCATCCAGGGGCTGGACGCGGGCGCGATCCTAGAGACCGTGCGCACCGGCAGCTCCGGCATCGGGCGCGGCGAACGCATCCTGAAGGTCTGATGCCGACGCAGCACGCCGGGTGCGCCGTCATGTCCCGGCCCGCAGTACTCAATCGAACGAATTTTTGAATCTCTGAATTAGCGAAGGAACAATCATGAACGTTTTCTACGACAAAGACGCCGATCTCTCCCTCATCAAGGGCAAGCAAGTCACGATCATCGGCTACGGCTCGCAAGGCCACGCGCACGCGCTGAACCTGAAGGACAGCGGCGTGAACGTGACGGTCGGCCTGCGCAAGGGCGGCGCGTCGTGGAGCAAGGCCGAGAACGCCGGCCTCGTGGTCAAGGAAGTCGCGGAAGCCGTGAAGGGCGCCGACGTCGTGATGATGCTGCTGCCGGACGAGCAGATCGCCGACGTGTACGCGAAGGAAGTGCACGCGAACATCAAGGAAGGCGCAGCGCTCGCGTTCGCGCACGGCTTCAACGTCCACTACGGCCAAGTGATCCCGCGCGCCGACCTCGACGTGATCATGATCGCGCCGAAGGCCCCGGGCCACACGGTGCGCGGCACGTACTCGCAGGGTGGCGGCGTGCCGCACCTGATCGCGGTTGCGCAGAACAAGTCGGGCGCGGCGCGCGACATCGCGCTGTCGTACGCGGCGGCGAACGGCGGCGGCCGTGCGGGCATCATCGAGACGAACTTCCGTGAAGAGACCGAAACCGACCTGTTCGGCGAGCAGGCCGTGCTGTGCGGCGGCACCGTCGAGCTGATCAAGGCCGGCTTCGAGACGCTGGTCGAAGCGGGCTACGCGCCGGAAATGGCGTACTTCGAGTGCCTGCACGAGCTGAAGCTGATCGTCGACCTGATCTACGAAGGCGGCATCGCGAACATGAACTACTCGATCTCGAACAACGCCGAATACGGCGAGTACGTGACGGGCCCGCGCGTCGTGACGGAAGAGACGAAGAAGGCGATGAAGCAGTGCCTGACCGACATCCAGACCGGCGAATACGCGAAGAGCTTCATTCTCGAGAACAAGGCAGGCGCACCGACGCTGCAGTCGCGCCGCCGCCTGACGGCCGAGCACCAGATCGAGCAGGTCGGCGCGAAGCTGCGCGCGATGATGCCGTGGATCGCGAAGAACAAGCTCGTCGACCAGTCGAAGAACTAAGCAGCGCGAGCTGTTCCGGCCCTTCGAGAGGAGGGTCGGTAGCAAAAAGCCGCCCGAAGGCAGCAGTGCCCCGGGCGGCTTTTGCTATCCTACGGGCTTTGCAATTCACCGAACACAGAACGAATCCATGAACTATCCTCATCCGATCATCGCGCGCGAAGGCTGGCCGTTCATCGCGATTGCAGCCGTCATCGCGCTGTTGATCCATGCCGTCGGGGGCTTCGGCTTCGCGTGGCCGTTCTGGCTGCTGGTCGTCTTCGTCGTCCAGTTCTTCCGCGACCCGCAGCGCCCGATCCCGGCGCAGCCGAACGCGGTGCTGTGCCCGGCCGACGGCCGCATCGTCGCGGTCGAGACCACGCAGGATCCGTATGCGAACCGCGAAGCGCTGAAGATCAGCGTGTTCATGAATGTCTTCAACGTCCACTCGCAGCGTTCGCCGGTGGACGGCGCCGTGACCAAGGTCGAGTACTTCCCGGGCGCGTTCCTGAACGCGGCGATCGACAAGGCGTCGACCGAGAACGAGCGCAATGCGGTCGTGATCCAGACGGCGAGCGGCAAGACCGTCACGGCGGTGCAGATCGCGGGTCTCGTCGCGCGCCGCATCCTGTGCTACGTGCGCGCCGGCGAGCCGCTGTCGCGCGGCCAGCGCTACGGCTTCATCCGCTTCGGTTCGCGCGTCGACGTGTACCTGCCGCTCGGCAGCCGCGCGAAGGTGTCGATCGGCGAGAAGGTCTACGCGTCGTCGACGATCCTCGCCGAGCTGGAACAGTAAGCGGCGGGGCGCACGATGGCCGCATTCAAACCGCGCCGGCCGCGCAATGGCACCCTGCGGCCGTTCCGCCGCAACAAGTCGGTCGCGCCGGATCCGGCGCCGATCGTCGAGAGCCGCCGCGCGAAGCGCCAGCAGTTCCTGAAGACGCGCGGCATCTACCTGCTGCCGAACGCGTTCACCACGGCCGCGCTGTTCTGCGGATTCTTCGCGGTGGTGCAGGCGATGAACGTGCGCTTCGAGATCGCCGCGATCGCGATCTTCGCGGCGATGGTGCTCGACGGGATGGACGGTCGGGTCGCACGCATGACGCACACGCAGAGCGCATTCGGCGAGCAGTTCGACAGCCTGTCCGACATGGTTTCCTTCGGCGTCGCGCCGGCGCTCGTGATGTACGAGTGGGTGCTGAAGGATCTCGGCCGCTGGGGCTGGCTCGCCGCGTTCGTCTACTGCTCGGGCGCCGCGTTGCGCCTCGCGCGCTTCAACGCGAACATCGGGGTGGTCGACAAGCGCTTCTTCCAGGGGCTGCCGAGCCCGGCCGCCGCGGCGCTGATCGCCGGCTTCGTGTGGCTCGCGACCGACAACCGCGTGCCGATGAAGCTCGGCTGGCTGCCGTGGGTCGCGTTCGTGCTGACCATCTATGCGGGCGTGACGATGGTGTCGAACGCGCCGTTCTACAGCGGCAAGGCGCTCGACGTGCGCCACCGCGTGCCGTTCGCGGCGACCCTGCTGGTCGTCGTCGCGTTCGTGCTGGTGTCGTCCGATCCGCCGCTGATGCTGTTCTGCCTGTTCGTGCTGTACGGCCTGTCCGGCTACGTGTTCTGGGCCTACATGGCGGTGCGCGGGCGTCCGAATCCGGCGCGCTCGTCGCAGCGCGAGCATTGACGCGCGACATGTTCCGAAACGGCGGCCCGCGGGCCGCCGTTTTTTTGTGCCCCTTTTTCCGCGCGCGCTTCGGGACCCGTCCGATTGCGCGGTCTGCGGAATGCCGCTATAGTCGTTGGCATGACTGCATTTTCCCGCCTCTCGCTCCTTCTAGCCGGTGCGCCGCTACGCGCGCTAGCGCTAGCGCGCCTGCCGCGCTGACCGTTTTCGCCCCCCGTCCAGGCTCGTCTGTTGTTCAGCGTCGCCAGCGGTGGCGCGAATCCATCTCGTTGTACCCCCGAACAAAGAGCCTTGGAGCCCCCCATGACAGACAAGCTGATCATTTTCGATACGACGTTGCGTGACGGTGAACAGTCGCCCGGCGCGTCGATGACGAAGGAAGAGAAGATCCGGATCGCGAAGCATCTCGAACGGATGAAGGTCGACGTGATCGAGGCCGGCTTCGCCGCCAGCTCGAACGGCGACTTCGACGCGATCCACACGATCGCGGGTCTTGTGAAGGACAGCACGATCTGCTCGCTGGCGCGGGCGAACGACAAGGACATCCAGCGCGCGGCCGACGCGCTGAAGCCGGCGAACAGCTTCCGGATCCACACGTTCATCGCGACGTCGCCGCTGCACATGGAAAAGAAGCTGCGCATGACGCCGGACCAGGTGTTCGAACAGGCGCGTCTCGCGGTGCGGTTCGCGCGCAAGTTCACCGACAACGTCGAATTCTCGCCGGAAGACGGCAGCCGCTCGGACATGGACTTCCTGTGCCGCGTGCTGGAAGCCGTGATCGCCGAAGGCGCGACGACGATCAACATCGCCGACACGGTCGGCTACGGCGTGCCGGAGCTGTACGGTCAGCTGGTGAAGACGCTGCGCGAGCGCATTCCGAACTCGGACAAGGCGATCTTCTCCGTGCACTGCCACAACGACCTCGGGATGGCGGTCGCGAACTCGCTCGCCGGCGTGAAGATCGGCGGCGCGCGTCAGGTCGAGTGCACGATCAACGGTCTCGGCGAGCGCGCGGGCAACACGTCGCTCGAGGAAATCGTGATGGCGGTGAAGACCCGCAAGGACTATTTCGGCCTCGACGTCGGTATCGACACGACGCAGATCGTGCCGACCTCGAAGCTCGTGTCGCAGATCACCGGCTTTGTCGTGCAGCCGAACAAGGCGGTGGTCGGCGCGAACGCGTTCGCGCACGCGTCCGGCATTCACCAGGACGGCGTGCTGAAGGCGCGCGACACGTACGAGATCATGCGTGCGGAAGACGTGGGCTGGAGCGCCAACAAGATCGTGCTCGGCAAGCTGTCGGGCCGCAACGCGTTCAAGCAGCGCCTGCAGGAGCTCGGCGTCGCGCTCGACAGCGAAGCCGACCTGAACGCCGCGTTCATGCGCTTCAAGGACCTGGCCGACCGCAAGGCGGAAATCTTCGACGAAGACATCATCGCGATCGTGTCCGAGGAAGCCGCACAGGCGGCCGAGCAGGAGCACTTCAAGTTCGTGTCGCTCGCGCAGCATTCCGAGACGGGCGAGCAGCCGCAAGCGAAGGTCGTGTTCGCGGTCGACGGCAAGGAAGTGACCGGCGAAGCGCGCGGCAACGGCCCGGTCGACGCGACCTTCAACGCGATCGAAGGCGAAGTCGGCAGCGGTTCCGAACTGCTGCTGTACTCGGTCAACGCCATCACGACCGGCACGCAGGCGCAGGGCGAAGTGACGGTACGCCTGTCGAAGAGCGGGCGGATCGTCAACGGCGTCGGCACCGATCCGGATATCGTCGCGGCGTCCGCGAAGGCCTATATTTCGGCGCTGAACAAGCTGCAGGCGAAGGACGACAAGCTCAACCCGCAGCGCTCGTAAGCGCGTCGCGCGTCATCGAAATGCCCCGTGCGGCTCCACGCCGCCGGGGCGTTTTTTTATCCAGCGCTCACTCCGCGGCGGGCGCACGGAATTGCCAGCGCCGCGCGGCGGCGCGAGGCGGCGGGCACGGCCGGCGGAATTCGACCGCGATCCCGCGCTGCGGCGCGTCGGCGATGAATGCATCGAGCAATTCGAGCACGTCGTGGTCGATGTAGTCGGCGCGCGTCGCGTCGATGATCACCGCCGCGCGGTCCGGAATGTGCCGCAGGTAATGCTTGACCTGCACCTTGCCGAGAAACGACACGTCCTTGCGGAACGACAGCAGGAAGTGGTCGTCATGCTGCGCGAGCGTGACCGGGCTCTTCAGGTTCGCGACGGCGACCGTGAGGACGCTGCACGCGAGGCCGAGCGCGATGCCGAACAGCAGATCGACGGCGAGCACGCCGGCGATCGTCGCGACGAACGGCGCGAACGCGGCCGGGCCCTGTTTCGCGACCGAACGGAACAGCGCCGGCTTGGCCAGCTTGAAGCCGGTGTGGATCAGGATGGCTGCGAGGCTCGCGAGCGGGATCAGGTTGATGAGGCCGGTGAGCGCGAACACGCTGACGAGCAGCAGCACGCCGTGCACGATCGCCGACAGCCGGCTTTGCGCGCCCGCGTTGACGTTGACCGAGCTGCGCACGATCACCGACGTGATCGGCAGCCCGCCCATCGCGCCGGCCACGAGGTTGCCGACGCCTTGCGCCTTCAGTTCGCGGTCCGGCTGGGTCGGCCGGCGCTTCGGATCGATCTGTTCGACCGCTTCGAGGCTCAGCAGCGTTTCGAGGCTCGCGACGATCGCCAGCGTGATCGCGACCCGCCAGACGTCCGGGTTGATCAGTTGCGCGAAATTGGGGCCGAGTTCCGCATGCTTGAGCGATGCCGCGAAGGCCGCAAACGACGCGAGCTCGGGCAGTGCGACCCGGTGCGCCGCGCCGGGCGCGAGCGTCGGCGCCAGCGCGCCGAGCACGAGCGTCGCGCCGATGCCGAGCACGACGACCGCGAGCGGCGCCGGCACCGCGCGCACGATCGCGAAGCGGCGCAGCGCGGGCGACTCCCAGGCGAGCAGCAGTGCGAGCGACGCGAGCGCGATCGCCGCCGCGATCCACGCGGCGCTCAGGCCGGGCAGCGCCGCGAGCGGTTGCGCGGCGGCGCCGCCGATACCGAGCGCGAACGGGATTTGCTTGACGATCAACAATAGCCCGATCGCCGCCAGCATGCCCTTGATGACGGGAGACGGCACGTAGGCGGCGAAGCGGCCGGCGCGCAGCATCCCGAAGCCGAACTGCAGGACGCCGGACAGCAGCACGGCGAGCAGGAACGCCGGGAAGCTGCCGAGTTGCGCGATGCCTTCGACGACGATCACGACGAGGCCGGCGGCGGGCCCGCTGACGGACAGCGACGAGCCGCTCAAGAGCGCGACGACGAGTCCGCCGACGATGCCGGACACGAGCCCGGCGAACGGCTCGACGCCGGATGCATTGGCGATGCCGAGACACAGTGGCAGCGCGACGAGGAAGACGACGATGCCGGCGACGATGTCGCGCGGCAGTAGGGACAGACGCTCGTTCAGTTTCATGGTCGGGGGAAGGGCGATTTCGTTGGCGTGTGGGGCGGGATGCGGTTCAGCCGAGCGCCGGTGCGGGCGCCGCCTGCGCGGGCGCGGCGTCCGCCGGTTGGGTCGCGTAGCCGGAATCCAGCTCCTTGAGGCGGCCGTCGGCGAGCGCGAAGATCCAGCCGTGCACGAGCGGCGGCGGTTCGCGGTCGCGCACGATCGGCGACGCGCGCAGCATCCGGACTTGTTCGAGTACGTTCAGTTCGGCGAGACGGTCGGCGGCTGCCGCATCGTCGAGGCCGGCGAGCGTGTCGCGGTGGCGGCGCGCGAGCGCGCACAGCGGCGCGATCCGGCGGCTGACGTGCGGCAGGTCGGTCGGCGGTGGCAACAGCGACGCGCGCACGCCGCCGCAGCCGTAATGCCCGCAAACGATCACGTGATCGACGTTGAGCACGCGCACCGCGTACTCGAGCACGCTCGCGCAGTTGTCGTCGTCGGGATGGAACAGGTTCGCGATATTGCGGTGGACGAACAGGTCGCCGGGCGCGCTGTGCGTGATGGCCTCGGCCGGCACGCGGCTGTCCGAGCAGCCGATCCACAGCACGCGCGGATTCTGGCCGCGCGCAAGCGCGTCGAAGAAGCCGGGCGTGCGTTCGCGCGTTTCGCGGGCCCAGGCGATGTTGGCGACCAGCATGCTCTTGGGGCGATTCATGAGGACTCCTTTTTGATGAAAGCAAATGAAAGCCATCGAAACGGATGGATTAGGATGCTTTCTAAACTGAAAGGTTCAATTTCGGCTGATATTAGGGGTATGCCATGAATCAAAGCAATAATGAAACAAATTGTTTCAAATTAAATCGAGATGGTGCGTGGGCTGCACCAGCTTGACGCATTCGATGCATCACCGATGCAATTTCTCGCAGAGGCACGTATGGCGGTGGATTCCGGTTAATCGTTATTGAATTTCATTGATCCGGAAAGGATTGCCGCTCGATTTTGAGATTAAATGGGAGGGTGGCAAAAAAGAATGGCCATTCACGCAATAATTCGTGAATGGCCATTGCGGAAATGCGCGGGAATCGCGCCGTGCGTTCAGAAAAGATTGCGGCGATCGGGGTCGTGCAGCGGATCGGGGGTTTTCTGCGTGAGCCGCAGGATGCCCTGGCTGTCGAAATAGAAGCTGTACATCATGTACCAGACGTTGTCCTCGAGGTAACGATAGGTCCACGCCTCGCGCTTCATCAGCGGAAAGTAGGACGTCTCGACCGGGCGGCCGAAGTTGACGAGGACGTCGGTCTTGGTCCACTTGCCGATTTCCGCGCGGTAGAACTCGTTCGGCTGCAGCACCTGCCGAACGTTGACGATCTTGCCGGACCCGTCGACGTCGGCTGCGACCGTGATCTCGCCCATCGGCTGGGTCGGCCACATCAGGCGCTTGCCGCCGCCGGGCAGGTCGTAGATCTCGCGCGGCGGGCCCATGCGCGCGACGATCGCCGACTGGTCCTGGCCGGCCTGATATTGCTGCCACGGCTGTGCGCAACCGGCGAACAGCGCCGCCACGCAGGCGAGCAGCACCGGGACACGAATACGCATGTGTTTCTCCAAGAATCACGGGGAATACGCATGTTGTATCACGGAGCGCGCATTCCGGCGCGCGGCCCGGAAAAATTCGGTGCGGGATCGCCGGCACACGCACTCGCTTGCCCGCGCGGGGCGGGCGGGCCTATGATCCGCGCTTCTCACGCGGATTCGGGGGCAGGAAAACCGATGCAGATCTGGAAGCGTTGCGCACTCGCATGGAGCGCGGGCTGGGTGCTGGCGTCGTCGGCGTTCGCGGGCGGCGAGCCGGTGCGCATCGCGCTGATCGAGGGCATGTCCGGCCCGTTCGCGAACGCGGGCGCCGCGGTCGAGCGCAACCTGCGGTTCGGCGTCGAGCGGGTCAACGCGGCCGGCGGCGTGAAGCTGCGCGACGGCGCGCATCCGCTCGAACTCGTCGTGCTCGACAGCAAGGGCAGCCCGGAAGAAGCGCTGGTGCAGTTGCGCGCGGCGGCGGACCGGCACGTCGGTTTCGTCGCGCAAGGCAACAGTTCGGCGGTCGCGGCCGCGCTGGTCGCGGCGCTCGACAAGCAGAACGCCCGCAATCCGGACGCCCGGATGCTGTTCCTCAATTACTCGGCCGACGACCCGGCGCTGACGGGCGCGCGCTGCAGCTTCTGGCACTTCCGCTTCGACGCGCACGCGGGGATGCGGATGGCGGCGCTCGCCGACGTGATGGCGCGCGATCGCGCGCTGCGCAAGGTCTATCTGCTGAACCAGGACTACAGCTTCGGGCATGACGTCAGCACGCTCGCGCGGCAGGCGCTGGCCGCGCGGCGGCCGGACTTGGCGGTGGCTGGCGACGAATTCCATCCGATCGGGCGCATCAAGGATTTCGCGCCGTACGTCGCGAAGATCCGCGCGAGCGGCGCGGACGCCGTCGTGACCGGCAACTGGGGCAACGACCTGACGCTGCTCGTCAAGGCCGCGCGCGAGCAGGGCCTGAACGCGAAGTTCTATACGTTTTACGGCAATAGCCTCGGCGCGCCGGCGGCGCTCGGCGATGCGGGCGTCGGGCGGGTCGTGGCGGTCGCCGATTGGCATCCGAACGCGGGCGGTGCGAAGTCGGACGCGTTCTACCACGCGTTCCGGACCCGCTTCCCGGCCGCGCAGGACGATTACCCGGTGCTGCGGATGAGCCTGATGATCGAGATGGTGGCGGCGGCCATGAACCGCGCCGGCTCGGCTGACCCGGTCGCGGTCGCGCGCGCGCTCGAGGGCCTGTCGTTCGATAACGGCTTCCATGCGTCGCGGATGCGCGCGCAGGACCACCAGCTGATCCAGCCCCTTTACGTGATGGAGATGGACAAGGCCGGCACGCCGGGCGTGCGCTTCGACAACGAGGGCTCCGGTTACGGCTTTCGCACCGTGCTGGCGGTGCCGCCGCAGCAGACGGACGCGCCGTCGACGTGCACGATGACGCGCCCGTGACAAAGCGGTTCGGATCGTCGCGGAGTTGTGCTAGAATGCGGGCCGGTTGTAAATCACGGCACGGCCATTCTTCCGTGTCCGCCTGTTCAGTTAGAAAGGAAATCAAATGTCTGTCGCAGATATCAAGAAGTCGGAAGTCGTTGCTCAGTTCGCACGTGGCACCAATGACACGGGCTCGCCTGAAGTGCAGGTCGCGCTGCTGACCGCACGCATCGTGGAACTGACGGGTCACTTCAAGACCCACGCGAAGGATCACCACAGCCGCCGCGGCCTGCTGCGCATGGTGAGCCGCCGCCGCAAGCTGCTCGACTACCTCAAGGGCAAGGATGCCGACCGTTACCGCGCGCTGATCGAGAAGCTGGGTCTGCGTAAGTAATCGGCGCGATTGCCGCCATCAAGATGCCTGTGTCAGTGCGCTGATACAGGCATTTTGTTTTTGCGCGGTGCGTAGCGTCACGCGCACCGCGGGTTGTCCGGCCGTCTCGCGCCGGGCCGCCCGAACGGCCGATACCGGGGCAGGATTTGTGTCATTCCAGCGCGGCGCTGCGCGAGCGCCGCGCTGGAATGGCATAAAAAACACACCTTGCTCCGGGTGAATCGGCCGGGACGCCGCCGCAACGGTTCGCCGCCGCGGCGAATGTTATGAACGAATCGAAAGGAGCAACCATGTCCATGTTCAACAAGGTCGTGAAGGAATTTCAGTGGGGCCAGCACAAGGTGCGCCTCGAAACCGGTGAAATCGCTCGCCAGGCGAGCGGCGCGGTGATCGTCGACGTCGAAGACACCGTCGTGCTCGCAACCGTCGTCGGCGCGAAGTCGGCGAAGCCGGGCCAGGATTTCTTCCCGCTGACCGTCGACTACATCGAAAAGACCTACTCGGCCGGCAAGATCCCGGGCGGCTTCTTCCGCCGCGAAGGCCGTCCGTCGGAGCACGAGACGCTGACGTCGCGCCTGATCGACCGTCCGCTGCGCCCGCTGTTCCCGGAAGGCTTCTACAACGAAGTGCAGGTCGTGATCCACGTGCTGTCCGTGAACCCGGAAATCCCGGCGGACATCCCGGCGCTGATCGGCGCATCGGCGGCGCTGGCCGTGTCGGGCCTGCCGTTCAACGGCCCGGTCGGCGCGGCGCGCGTCGCGTACCTCGACAACGCATACGTGCTGAACCCGACGCGCGACCAGATCAAGGCGTCGAGCCTCGACCTCGTCGTCGCGGGTACGGAGCGCGCGGTGCTGATGGTCGAGTCGGAAGCGGACCAGCTGTCGGAAGAAGTGATGCTGGGCGCGGTCGTGTTCGGCCACGAGCAGATGCAGGTGGCGATCGATGCGATCCACGAACTGGTGCGTGAAGGCGGCAAGCCCGAGTGGGACTGGCAGCCGGCGCCGAAGAACGAGGCGCTGATCGCGCGCGTGACCGAACTGGCGCAAAACGACCTGCTCGCCGCTTACCAGCTCCGCGACAAGCAGGCTCGCTCGACGAAGCTGAAGGAAGTCTACTCGGCGACTTCGGCGAAGCTCGAGGAAGACGCGCTGGCGGCCGGTACGGCTGCAGCCGACAAGGCCACCGTCGGCAACGTGCTGTTCGACATCGAGGCGAAGATCGTCCGTTCGCAGATCCTGAACGGCGAGCCGCGCATCGACGGCCGCGACACGCGCACCGTGCGCCCGATCGAGATCCGCACCGGCGTGCTGCCGCGCACCCACGGCTCGGCGCTGTTCACGCGCGGCGAAACGCAGGCGCTCGTCGTCGCGACGCTCGGCACGAAGGGTGACGAGCAGATCATCGACGCGCTGGAAGGCGAATACCGCGAGCGCTTCATGCTCCACTACAACATGCCCCCGTTCGCGACCGGCGAAACGGGCCGCGTCGGCTCGCCGAAGCGCCGCGAAATCGGTCACGGCCGTCTGGCCAAGCGCGCGCTGGTCAAGTGCCTGCCGAGCGCCGACGAATTCGGCTACTCGATCCGCGTCGTGTCGGAAATCACCGAGTCGAACGGTTCGTCGTCGATGGCGTCGGTGTGCGGCGGCTGCCTCGCACTGATGGACGCCGGCGTGCCGATGAAGGCGCACGTCGCGGGCATCGCGATGGGCCTGATCCTCGAAGGCAACAAGTTCGCGGTGCTGACCGACATCCTCGGCGACGAAGATCACCTCGGCGACATGGACTTCAAGGTGGCCGGCACGGAGCAAGGCGTGACGGCGCTGCAGATGGACATCAAGATCCAGGGCATCACGAAGGAAATCATGCAGGTCGCGCTCGCGCAGGCGAAGGAAGGCCGCATGCACATCCTCGGCAAGATGACGTCGGCGGTTTCGGGTGCGAACACGCAGCTGTCGGAATTCGCGCCGCGCATGATCACGATCAAGATCAACCCGGAAAAGATCCGCGACGTGATCGGCAAGGGCGGTTCGGTGATCCGCGCGCTGACCGAGGAAACCGGCACGACGATCGACATCTCGGATGACGGCGTCGTGACGATCGCGAGCACGAACAGCGACGGCATGGCCGAAGCGAAGAAGCGCATCGAGAACATCACGGCCGAGATCGAAGTCGGCCAGGTGTACGAAGGCACGGTGCTGAAGCTGCTCGATTTCGGCGCGATCGTGAACCTGCTGCCGGGCAAGGACGGCCTGCTGCACATTTCGGAAATCGTCAACGAGCGCGTGAAGGACATCAACGACTACCTGAAGGAAGGTCAGCAGGTCAAGGTCAAGGTGATCCAGACGGACGAAAAGGGTCGCGTGCGCCTGTCGGCGAAGGCGCTCCTGAACGAAGCGGCGGCAGCGTCGCAAACGGATACGCCGCCGCAGCAGTAAGCGGACGGGCGTACGAACGGCCGGCTGCGCGAAAGCGCGCCGGCCGTTTTTTCTGTAGGATCGGGGCGCGCGCAGCAGACGCGTGTAACGGACGCGCGCAGCAGGCGCGCAATCCGATCCCGATCCTGGAGCGAAGTGCATGAAAGCCATCGAAATCACCGAATTCGGCGCCCCTGACGTCCTGAAGCTTGCCGAGCGTCCGCGCCCCGAGCCGCAGCGCGGCGAAGTGCTGATCAAGGTGACGGCCTCCGGCGTCAACCGTCCGGACGTGTTCCAGCGCAAGGGCGCGTATGCGCCGCCGCCGGGCGCGTCGGATCTGCCGGGCCTCGAGGTCGCGGGCGAGATCGTCGGCGGCGATCTGTCCGACCCCGCGCTCAATCCGTTCGGCCTGAAGCTCGGCGACCGCGTGTGCGCGTTGCTGGCGGGCGGCGGCTATGCCGAATATGCGGTGGCGCCGCTGCCGCAGTGCCTGCCGGTGCCGGATGGCCTGACGGACATCGAGGCCGCGTCGCTGCCGGAGACGTACTTCACGGTGTGGAGCAACGTGTTCGACCGTGCGCTGCTCGGCGCGGGCGAGGGCGGCGCGCAGGAGACGCTGCTCGTGCAGGGCGGCTCGAGCGGCATCGGCGTGACGGCGATCCAGCTCGCGCATGCGCTCGGTTTCCGCGTATTCGCGACGGCGGGCAACGCCGACAAGTGCCGCGCATGCGAAGCGCTCGGCGCGGAGCGCGCGATCAATTACAAGACCGAGGATTTCGTCGAGGTCGTGAAGTCGCTGACGCACGATCGCGGCGTCGACGTGATTCTCGACATGGTCGCGGGCGCGTACGTGCCGCGCGAGCTGTCCGCGCTCGCGGATGGCGGCCGCCTCGTGCTGATCGCGCTGCTCGGCGGCGCGAAGGCCGAGATCAACCTGAACGAGATCCTGCGCCGCCGGCTGACGGTGACGGGCTCGACGCTGCGTCCGCGTCCGGTGGAGTTCAAGGCGCGCATCGCCGCGCAGCTGAAGGCGCGCGTGTGGCCGCTGTTCGGCGAGGGTCGCATCAAGCCCGTGATCTATCGCGTGCTGCCGGCCGAGGAGGCCGCCCAGGCACACGCGCTGATGGAAAGCGGCGAGCATATCGGCAAGATCATGCTCGATTGGGGCGCGAACGGCTGACCGGCCGCGCTTGACATGCGCGGTTTGACCTGTTCAAGCGCTGCGCAGTAAAATCGCGGGTTTGCTTCGCCAGATCAAACCTGACGGCCGGTCGCCGGCCTGTCGATGACGAGACAAACACGATGTCGAAACAGAGAACGAAGCGGGTGATCGGCAACTGGAAGATGCACGGCCGGCTGGCCGGCAACCAGGCGTTGCTGAACGAAGTGGTGCGGGGCGCAGGCTCGGTCGCGGCGGAAACGGCGATCGGCGTGTGCGTGCCGTTCCCGTACCTCGCGCAGGTTCAGGGGCAGCTCGACGGCGGTCGTATCGCGTGGGGCGCTCAGGACGTGTCCGCGCACGAGCAGGGTGCGTTCACCGGTGAAGTGGCGGCGGCGATGGTCGCGGAATTCGGCGCGCGCTATGCGCTCGTCGGCCATTCGGAGCGTCGCGCCTATCACGGCGAAAGCAGCGAGACGGTCGCGGCGAAGGCGCAGCGTGCGCTCGCGGCCGGGCTGACGCCCGTCGTGTGTGTCGGCGAGACGCTCGACGAGCGTGAGGCGGGCGCGACCGAGCAGGTCGTCGGCGCGCAGCTCGACGCCGTGCTCGCGGTGCTGACGGCCGACGAGGTCGTGCGCATCGTTGTCGCATACGAGCCCGTGTGGGCGATCGGCACTGGCAAGAGCGCGACGTCGGCGCAGGCGCAGCAGGTGCATGCATTCCTGCGCACGCGGCTCGCGGCTAAGGGTGCGGCGGACGTATCGGTGCTGTACGGCGGTAGCGTGAAGCCGGACAATGCGGAAGAACTGTTCGCACAACCGGACATCGACGGCGGCCTGATCGGCGGCGCGTCGCTGAAGGCGGAAGATTTTCTGGCGATCTGCCGGGCCGCGCGTTGAGTGGACCGGGATCGAATTGAACCATGACGGTGGCCGGCGCGAGCTGGTTGCCTGATCCAATCGGGTGGATGTGATGCTGTATTTGAAAACGCTGATTATTGTGGTGCAGGTGCTGGCTGCACTCGGTGTGATTGGTCTCGTGCTGCTGCAGCACGGCAAGGGCGCCGACATGGGCGCGGCATTCGGCAGCGGTGCGTCGGGCAGCCTGTTCGGTGCGACCGGCTCGGCGAACTTCCTGTCGCGCACGACAGGCGTGCTGGCGACGATTTTCTTCGTTGCGACGCTGACGCTGACGTACCTCGGGTCGTACAAGTCGACGCCGTCGGCAGGCGTGCTCGGCGCTGCGGCGAGCGCGCCGGCATCGGCGCCGGCCGCGTCCGCGCCTGCTGTTGCGGCGTCCGCGGCCGCGGGTTCGGCTGCGCACGCGCCGGGCCAGGACGTCCCGAAATAAAAAGTTAAATTTTTTTCGATTGTGCGTTGAACAATTCGGGAACTCGGGTTAGAATTTAATTCTTGAAGCGATTCGCGGGAAACAGCAGTTACAACCCGAGTTGCATGCAGTGCCGACGTGGTGAAATTGGTAGACACGCTATCTTGAGGGGGTAGTGGCGAAAGCTGTGCGAGTTCGAGTCTCGCCGTCGGCACCAAAGTTACTCAATGCCAGCCGCTTCTAGTGGCTGGCATTTTTCATTTCTGGGGTGCGCTTGCGGTTGTCTTGCGATCGCGTGCAGTCCGAAATGATCCCTTCCGCCGGATGATGTTATTCTCCGGACGCTCAGAACCAACCGATAGAGGATTGCCTTGAACCTCGCAGCCTATTACCCCGTCTTGTTGTTCCTTCTCGTGGGCACTGGTTTAGGTATAGCGCTGGTCAGCATCGGCAAGCTTCTCGGTCCCAACAGGCCTGACGTCGAAAAGAACGCGCCGTACGAGTGCGGCTTCGAAGCCTTCGAAGATGCGCGGATGAAGTTCGACGTCCGGTACTATCTCGTCGCCATCCTGTTCATCATCTTCGATCTCGAAACCGCGTTCCTGTTCCCGTGGGGCGTCGCGCTGCGCGACATCGGCTGGCCCGGTTTCATCGCAATGATGATTTTTCTGCTCGAATTCCTGCTGGGCTTCGCCTACATCTGGAAGAAAGGCGGCCTCGACTGGGAGTGATGGGTTAATCGCCGGTTTGCATAGGCGGCCACGCTTCGCCGCCTGTCTGGAGTGGAAAGCAAATGAGTATCGAAGGGGTCTTGAAGGAAGGGTTTGTCACCACTACGGCTGACAAGCTGATCAACTGGACGCGTACCGGCTCGCTGTGGCCGATGACGTTCGGGCTTGCGTGTTGCGCCGTCGAGATGATGCATGCGGGCGCGGCCCGTTACGATCTGGACCGGTTCGGGGTCGTGTTCCGCCCGAGTCCGCGCCAGTCGGACGTGATGATCGTCGCCGGCACGCTCTGCAACAAGATGGCGCCCGCGCTGCGCCGCGTCTACGACCAGATGGCCGAGCCGCGCTGGGTGATCTCGATGGGGTCGTGCGCGAACGGTGGCGGCTACTATCACTACTCGTATTCGGTGGTGCGGGGCTGCGACCGGATCGTCCCGGTCGACGTCTACGTGCCGGGCTGTCCGCCCACCGCCGAGGCGCTGGTCTACGGCGTGATCCAGCTGCAGGCGAAGATCCGTCGCACCAATACCATCGCCCGTCAATAAAGCCCCGAGCGTCCCCTCAATATGGCAAGCAAAATCGAGACCCTCAAGGCGAACCTCGAAGCCGCGCTCGGCGCGCGCGTGGTGAGCCTCACCGAAGCAGTCGGTGAACTGACGCTCGTCGTGAAGGCGAGTGATTACCTCGAAGTCGCAACGACGCTGCGCGACGATCCGAAGCTCCGTTTCGAGCAACTGATCGACCTGTGCGGCCTCGACTACCAGACGTACGGCGACGGCGCGTACGACGGCCCGCGTTTCGCGGCGGTGTCGCACCTGCTGTCGGTGACGAACAACTGGCGCCTGCGCGTGCGCGTGTTCGCACCGGACGACGAGCTGCCGATCGTGCCGTCGCTCGTCGACATCTGGACCTCCGTGAACTGGTACGAGCGTGAAGCGTTCGACCTGTATGGCATCGTGTTCGAAGGCCATCCGGACCTGCGCCGCCTCCTGACCGACTACGGCTTCATCGGCCATCCGTTCCGCAAGGACTTCCCGGTGTCGGGCTACGTCGAAATGCGCTACGACCCGGAAGAGAAGCGGGTCGTCTACCAGCCGGTGACGATCGAGCCGCGCGAAATCACGCCGCGCGTGATCCGCGAGGATCGCTATGGCGGTCTGAAACATTAAGAGGGCGTCATGGCAGACATCAAGAACTACACGCTCAACTTCGGCCCGCAGCACCCGGCGGCGCACGGCGTGCTGCGCCTCGTGCTCGAGCTCGACGGCGAAGTCATCCAGCGTGCCGATCCGCACATCGGCCTGCTGCACCGCGCGACCGAAAAGCTCGCCGAAACCAAGACCTTCATCCAGTCCGTGCCGTACATGGACCGTCTCGACTACGTGTCGATGATGGTCAACGAGCACGGCTACGTGCTCGCGATCGAGAAGCTGCTCGGCATCCAGGTGCCGGAGCGCGCGCAGTACATCCGCGTGCTGTTCGACGAAATCACGCGCGTGCTGAACCACCTGATGTGGATCGGCGCGCACGCGCTCGACGTCGGCGCGATGGCGGTGTTCCTGTACGCATTCCGCGAGCGCGAAGACCTGATGGACGTGTACGAAGCGGTGTCCGGCGCACGGATGCACGCGGCCTACTACCGTCCGGGCGGCGTCTATCGCGATCTGCCTGACGCAATGCCGCAATACAAGGCGTCCAAGATCCGCAACGAGAAGGCGCTCGCGAGGATGAACGAGGCGCGCCAGGGCTCGGTGCTCGACTTCATCGACGATTTCTTCACGCGCTTCCCGAAGTGCGTCGACGAATACGAAACGCTCCTGACCGACAACCGGATCTGGAAGCAGCGTCTCGTCGGCATCGGCGTCGTCAGTCCGGAGCGTGCGCTGCAGATGGGCCTGACGGGCCCGATGCTGCGCGGCTCGGGCATCGCATGGGACCTGCGCAAGAAGCAGCCGTACGAAGTGTACGATCGCATGGACTTCGACGTGCCGGTCGGCGTGAACGGCGACTGCTACGACCGCTACCTGGTGCGCGTCGAGGAAATGCGTCAATCGGTCCGCATCGCGAAACAATGTATTGAGTGGCTCCGTAAGAATCCGGGCCCTGTGATGACGGACAATCACAAGGTTGCGCCGCCGTCGCGCGTCGGCATGAAGACCAACATGGAGGACTTGATCCACCATTTCAAGCTCTTCACCGAAGGTTTTCACGTGCCGGAAGGCGAGGCGTATGCGGCAGTCGAGCATCCGAAGGGCGAATTCGGCATCTACCTCGTGTCGGACGGCGCGAACAAGCCGTACCGCCTGAAGATCCGCGCACCGGGCTTCGCGCATCTGGCGTCGCTCGACGAAATGGCGCGCGGTCACATGATCGCCGACGCTGTCACGATCATCGGTACGCAGGACATCGTGTTCGGCGAGATCGATCGCTAATGGCTGCGCCGCCCGTTTGCTCCGGGCGGCGAGCGGTAAGTCACATGCGATGCGCGCTGAACCGGCGCGGCTTCGCAAGCTGTCAACAGTGAGCGCCAGGTCTGCCGTCCATGCACCCCAGTGTGCGGCAGGTGGTTCGTTCGGTAGGAATTGAAAGAGTCGTGTCTGAAAATGATCTCAGCTGAAGGCCTGAAGGAAATCGATCGAGCGTTGACGAAGTATCCCGCCGATCAGAAACAGTCCGCCGTGATGTCGGCGTTGGCCGTTGCCCAGGAAGAGCACGGCTGGCTGTCGCCCGAACTGATGCAGTTCGTCGCGGACTATCTCGGCATGCCGGCCGTCGCCGTGCAGGAAGTCGCGACGTTCTACACGATGTATGAGCTCAAGCCGGTCGGCAAGCACAAGATCACGCTCTGCACGAACCTGCCGTGCCAGCTTGGTCCGCACGGCGGCGCGGAAGCGACTGCCGACTACCTGAAGCAGAAGCTCGGCATCGACTTTGGCGAGACGACGCCGGACGGCAAGTTCACGCTGAAGGAAGGCGAATGCATGGGCTCGTGCGGCGATGCGCCGGTGCTGCTGGTGAACAATCACAGAATGTGCAGCTTCATGAGCCGCGAGAAGATCGACCAGCTGCTTGAGGAGCTCTCGAAATGACGTCCCTCCACGACCGTCACATCAAACCGCTGATCCTCGCTGGTCTGAACGGCGAGAACTGGCATCTCGAAGATTACGTTGCGCGCGGCGGCTACAAGCAGCTGCGCCGCATTCTCGAAGAAAAGATCCCGCCCGAGCAGGTGATCGCCGACGTCAAGGCGTCGGGTCTGCGCGGCCGCGGCGGCGCGGGCTTCCCGACCGGCCTGAAGTGGAGCTTCATGCCGCGTCAGTTCCCGGGGCAGAAGTACCTCGTCTGCAACTCGGACGAAGGCGAGCCGGGCACGTTCAAGGATCGCGACATCCTGCGCTGGAACCCGCACGCGCTGATCGAAGGCATGGCCATCGGCGCGTACGCGATGGGCATCACCGTCGGCTACAACTACATCCACGGCGAGATCTTCGAAGTGTATCGACGCTTCGAGGCTGCGCTCGAGGAAGCACGTGCGGCCGGGTTCCTCGGCGACCACATCATGGGCTCGGAGTTCTCGTTCCAGCTGCACGCGCACCACGGTTACGGCGCGTACATCTGCGGCGAGGAAACGGCGCTGCTCGAGTCGCTCGAAGGCAAGAAGGGCCAGCCGCGCTTCAAGCCGCCGTTTCCGGCGAGCTTCGGCGTGTACGGCAAGCCGACCACGATCAACAACACCGAGACGTTCGCCGCGGTGCCGTTCCTGCTGTCCATCGGGCCGCAGAACTACCTCGAGATCGGCAAGCCGAACAACGGCGGCACGAAGATCTTCTCGGTGTCGGGCGACGTCGAGCGTCCGGGCAACTACGAAGTGCCGCTCGGCACGCCGTTCGCGACGCTGATGGAGCTTGCCGGCGGGATGCGCGGCGGCAAGAAGATCAAGGCCGTGATTCCGGGCGGCTCGTCCGCGCCGGTGATCCCGGGCGACATCATGATGCAGACCGACATGGACTACGACTCGATCGCGAAGGCGGGCTCGATGCTCGGTTCCGGCGCGGTGATCGTGATGGACGAGACGCGCTGCATGGTGCGCTCGCTGCTGCGCTTGTCGTACTTCTACTACGAGGAATCGTGCGGCCAGTGCACGCCGTGCCGTGAAGGCACCGGCTGGCTGTATCGCGTCGTGAATCGTATCGAGCACGGCGAAGGCCGCCAGGAAGATCTGGACCTGCTGAACTCGGTCGCCGAGAACATCATGGGCCGCACGATCTGCGCGCTCGGCGATGCGGCGGCGATGCCGGTGCGCGGCATGCTCAAGCACTACTGGGACGAATTCGCGTACCACGTCGAGCACAAGCATTGCATGGTCGGCGGTCACACCCACGCGGCGGCGGCCTGACGCGAAACCCGGTTGCGGAATTTGAGCGCACGGTCGGGCGAATGCGCGAACGAGCGGAAATAGGTTAAGGACCATTCACCATCATGGTTGAACTTGAAATAGACGGCAAGAAGGTCGAGGTGCCTGAAGGCAGCATGGTGATCCAGGCTGCGCACAAGGCGGATACGTACATTCCTCACTTCTGCTATCACAAGAAACTGTCGGTTGCGGCCAACTGCCGGATGTGTCTCGTCGAAGTCGAGAAGATGCCGAAGGCCGTGCCTGCCTGCGCGACCCCCGTGTCGGCCGGCATGATCGTCCACACCCAGTCCGACAAGGCGGTGAAGGCGCAGCAGTCGGTGATGGAATTCCTCCTCATCAACCATCCGCTCGATTGCCCGATCTGCGACCAGGGCGGCGAATGCCAGCTGCAGGATCTCGCGGTCGGCTACGGCAAGTCGTCGTCGCGCTACAGCGAAGAGAAGCGCGTGGTGTTCCACAAGAACGTGGGCCCGCTGATCTCGATGGAAGAAATGTCGCGCTGCATCCACTGCACGCGCTGCGTCCGCTTCGGCCAGGAAATCGCCGGCGTGATGGAGTTCGGCATGCTGGGCCGCGGCGAGCACTCGGAAATCACGACGTTCGTCGGCAAGACGGTCGATTCCGAACTGTCGGGCAACATGATCGACCTGTGCCCGGTCGGCGCGCTGACCAGCAAGCCGTTCCGCTACAGCGCCCGCACGTGGGAGCTGTCGCGCCGCAAGTCGGTGAGCCCGCACGATTCCGTCGGCGCGAACCTCGTCGTGCAGGTCAAGAACAACCGCGTGATGCGCGTGCTGCCGTTCGAGAACGAAGCGATCAACGAGTGCTGGATCTCGGACAAGGACCGTTTCTCGTACGAAGGCCTCAACAGCGACGAGCGCCTGACCAAGCCGATGCTGAAGCAGGGCGGCCAGTGGATCGAGACCGACTGGCAGACCGCGCTCGAATACGTCGCGAAGGGCCTGAAGGGCATCAGCGCGGATCACGGCGCGAATGCGCTGGCGATGCTCGCGAGCGCGCACAGCACCGCAGAAGAGCTGTTCCTCGTGAAGCAGCTCGCGAACGAACTGAAGACGCCGAACGTCGACTTCCGCCTGCGCCAGCTCGATTTCTCGGCGCCGGTCCAGGGCGCGCCGTGGCTCGGCATGCCGATCGCCGAACTGTCGAACGTGAACGCCGCGTTCGTCGTCGGTTCGATGCTGCGCCGCGACCATCCGCTGTTCGCCGCGCGCCTGCGTCAGGCCGCGAAGAGCGGTGCGAAGCTCCACTTCCTGAACGCGACGGGCGACGACGCGCTGATCCCGACCGCGCAACGCATCGTCGCCGCGCCGTCGGCATGGCTCGACGAACTGGCGGGTGTCGCAGCCGCGGTCGCACAGCTGCGCGGCGTCGCGCTGCCGGACACGCTCGCGGGCGTCACGGCATCGCCGGCGGCCCAGCAGGTTGCGCAGTCGCTCGCGAACGGCGAGCGCCGCGCGGTGCTGCTCGGCAATGCTGCCGTCCGTCATCCGGAATTCTCGAAGCTGCACGCCGTCGCGCAGTGGATCGCCGACAACACCGGCGCCACGTTCGGCTTCCTGACGGAAGCCGCGAACACGGTCGGCGCGCATGCTGTCAACGCGCTGCCGGGCGAAGGCGGGCTGAATGCACGGGAAGCGTTCGCGCAGCCGCGCAAGGGCTACGTGCTGCTCAACGTCGAGCCGGAATTCGACACCGTCGATCCGGCGCAGGCGCTGGCCGCGCTGAACCAGGCGGAAATGGTCGTCGTGATGTCGCCGTTCAAGCACGGCCTCGACTACGCGGATGTCCTGCTGCCGATCGCGCCGTTCACTGAAACGTCGGGTACGTACGTCAACGCGGAAGGCACGGTGCAGAGCTTCAACGGTGTCGTGCGCCCGCTCGGCGACACGCGTCCGGCATGGAAGGTGCTGCGCGTGCTGGGCAGCCTGCTCGGCCTGCCGAACTTCGAATACGAGACGGCGGAAGAAGTGCGTCTCGCGGCGCTCGGCGACGCTGGCGTCGCGAGCCGTCTGTCGAACAAGACGTCGGTCGCGCCGGCGCGTGTCGTGGCTCCGGCGGCTTCGGCTGCGAACGGCAGCTTCGAGCGCCTCGCCGACGTGCCGATCTATCACGCCGACGCACTGGTGCGCCGCGCGGGTGCGCTGCACCTGACGGCCGCCGCTAAGGCGGCGAACGCCGCCGGCCTGCCGGCCGGGCTGTTCGACAAGCTGGGCTTGAAGGAAGGCGACGCGGTGCGCGTGCGCCAGGGCGAGCGTGCGGCGCAGTTGCCGGCCGTGCGTGACGAGAATCTTGCGGAGACGGTCGTTCGCGTGTCGGCGGCGACGCCTGCCGGCGCGGCGCTCGGCAGCCTGTCCGGTGAACTGGTGGTGGAGAAGGCGTAAATGAGCTTGTTCGATACGATCAACTCGGGCGGAGCCGAGCTTCTCGGCGTCGCGTGGCCGACGGTGTGGGCGGTTGTGCGCATCCTCGTCGTCTCCGTCGTGATCCTGCTGTGCGTGGCGTACCTGATTCTGTGGGAACGCAAGCTGATCGGCTGGATCCACGTGCGTCTCGGTCCGAACCGCGTCGGCCCCGGCGGCCTGCTGCAGCCGATCGCCGACGTGCTGAAGCTGCTGCTCAAGGAAGTGATCCAGCCGACCGCGGCGAGCAAATGGCTGTACCTGATCGCGCCGGTCATGACCGTGGTGCCGGCGTTCGCGGTGTGGGCCGTGATCCCGTTCCAGGCCGAGGCCGTGCTCGCGAACGTCAACGCGGGCCTGCTGTACGCGATGGCGATCTCGTCGATCGGCGTGTACGCGGTGATCCTCGCCGGCTGGGCGTCGAACTCGAAGTACGCGTTCCTCGGCGCGATGCGCGCGGCGGCACAGATGGTCTCGTACGAAATCTCGATGGGCTTCGCGCTGGTGCTCGTGCTGATGACGGCCGGCAGCCTGAACCTGTCGGAAATCGTCGGCTCGCAGCAGCACGGCTTCTTCGCGGGCCACGGCGTCAACTTCCTGTCGTGGAACTGGCTGCCGCTCCTGCCGGCGTTCGTCGTCTACTTCATCTCGGGCATCGCCGAAACGAACCGTCACCCGTTCGACGTGGTGGAAGGGGAGTCGGAAATCGTTGCCGGCCACATGATCGATTACTCGGGCATGGCGTTCGCGCTGTTCTTCCTCGCCGAGTACATCAACATGATCGTGATCTCGGCACTCGCTGCGACGCTGTTCCTCGGCGGCTGGGATGCGCCGTTCGAATTCCTGTCGTTCATCCCGGGCATCTTCTGGCTGGTGCTGAAGGTCTTCGCGCTGCTGTCGGTGTTCATCTGGGTTCGCGCGACGTTCCCGCGTTACCGTTACGACCAGATCATGCGTCTGGGCTGGAAGGTGTTCCTGCCGGTGACCGTGATCTGGGTGGTCGTGGTCGGTTTCTGGATCGTGTCGCCGCTCAACATCTGGAAATAAAGGTCGGACGAAATCATGACGGCAATCCAACATTTCTTTAAGACCTTCTTCCTGACCGAACTGCTGAAGGGGCTTGCGCTGACCGGGCGTTACGCGTTCCGGCGCAAGTTCACCGTGCAGTTCCCGGAAGAGAAGACGCCGATCTCGCCGCGCTTCCGCGGGCTGCACGCGCTGCGCCGCTACGAGAACGGCGAAGAGCGCTGCATCGCGTGCAAGCTGTGCGAAGCGGTGTGCCCGGCGATGGCGATCACGATCGAATCGGAAACGCGCGCGGACAACACGCGCCGCACGACGCGCTACGACATCGACCTGACGAAGTGCATCTTCTGCGGTTTCTGCGAAGAGAGCTGCCCGGTCGATTCGATCGTCGAGACGCAGATTCTCGAGTACCACGGCGAAAAGCGCGGCGACCTGTATTTCACGAAGGAAATGCTGCTCGCGGTGGGCGATCGTTACGAGAAGGACATCGCCGCGGCGAAGGCTGCCGACGCGCCGTATCGTTGATTGTTTTGCAGCGCCGGCTCGATGCGAGCCGGCCGAGCCGCCGCGACGGGTGCGGCACGCGAGAGCGTCCCGCAAGCCGCGCCTGACTATGGCCTAACGATGAACCGGTAATCATGGAATTCACGACCGTACTGTTCTACATCTTCGCGCTGCTCCTGGTGGTATCAGGGCTGAAGGTGATCACTTCGCGCAACCCGGTGGCGTCTGCGCTTTTCCTTGTGCTGGCGTTCTTCAACGCCGCCGCGATCTGGATGCTGCTGGAAGCGGAGTTCCTCGCGATCCTGCTGGTGCTGGTCTACGTGGGCGCCGTGATGGTGCTGTTCCTGTTCGTCGTGATGATGCTCGACATCAACATCGACTTCCTGCGACGCGACTTCAAGAAGTTCGTGCCGATGGCGACCGTCGTCGGCGCGATCATCGTCGTCGAGACGGCGCTGGTCCTGTGGCACGGCTACGGCGCGACCGAAGCGCCGGTGCGCGCGATGGCGCAGGGCGCGATGGCGACCTGGCCGAATACCCGCCTGATCGGCAAGGTCATCTACACCGACTACATCTTCGCGTTCGAAATCGCCGGCCTCGTGCTGCTCGTCGCGATCATCGCCGCGGTGGCGCTGACCGAGCGCAAGGGCAAGGACAGCAAGCGCCAGCGCGTGTCCGACCAGGTCAAGGTGCGTCGCAACGACCGCGTGCGCCTCGTGAAGATGGAAGCGGAGAAGCCGCAGCCGGAGACGGCCCAGAGCGATGCCGGCACGGGCGCCAACGGCTAAGCGGAGGAGAGAAAAACATGTTGACCCTTGCTCATTACCTCGTGCTCGGCGCGATCCTGTTCGCGATCGCGATCGTCGGGATTTTCCTGAACCGCCGCAACATCATCATCATCCTGATGGCGATTGAACTGATGCTGCTCGCGGTGAACACGAACTTCGTCGCGTTCTCGCATTACCTCGGCGATATCCACGGCCAGATCTTCGTGTTCTTCGTGCTGACGGTCGCCGCAGCGGAAGCCGCGATCGGCCTCGCGATTCTGGTGACCCTGTTCCGTAAGCTCGACACGATCAATGTCGAGGATCTCGATCAGCTCAAAGGTTAATTTCAGGCAACGCTGTTATGTCAACGACACTCAATGAAAACCTGCTGCTGGCGGTTCCGCTCGCTCCGCTGGCCGGCTCGCTGATTGCGGGGCTGTTCGGGAACGCAGTCGGGCGCAAAGGCGCACACCGGGTCACGATCCTCGGCGTGATGATCGCCTTCCTGCTGTCGGCGAAAGTCTTCCTCGACGTGATGGGCGGCGCGAGCTTCAACGCGACCATCTACGAATGGATGCGCGTCGGCTCGCTGAAGCTCGAAGTCGGCTTCCTCGTCGATTCGATGACCGCGATGATGATGGTCGTCGTGACCTTCGTCTCGCTGATGGTGCACATCTACACGATCGGCTACATGTCGGAGGAAGACGGCTACCAGCGCTTCTTCTCGTACATCTCGCTGTTCACGTTCTCGATGCTGATGCTCGTGATGAGCAACAACTTCCTGCAGCTGTTCTTCGGCTGGGAAGCGGTGGGTCTGGTGTCGTACCTGCTGATCGGCTTCTACTTCACGCGTGAGAGCGCGATCTACGCGAACATGAAGGCGTTCCTCGTGAACCGCGTGGGCGACTTCGGCTTCCTGCTCGGCATCGGCCTGCTGCTCGCGTTCGCCGGTTCGATGAACTACGGCGAAGTGTTCGCGAAGCGCGCGGAACTCGCGAGCCTGCACTTCCCGGGCACCGACTGGGGCCTGCTGACGGTTGCCTGCATCTGCCTGTTCATCGGCGCGATGGGTAAATCGGCGCAGTTCCCGCTGCACGTGTGGCTGCCGGACTCGATGGAAGGCCCGACCCCGATCTCGGCGCTGATCCACGCGGCGACGATGGTGACGGCCGGCATCTTCATGGTGTCGCGCATGTCGCCGCTGTTCGAGCTGTCGGACACCGCGCTGTCGTTCGTCACGGTGATCGGCGCGATCACGGCGCTGTTCATGGGCTTCCTCGGCATCATCCAGAACGACATCAAGCGCGTCGTCGCTTACTCGACGCTGTCGCAGCTCGGCTACATGACGGTCGCGCTCGGCGTGTCCGCGTATCCGGTCGCGCTGTTCCACCTGATGACGCACGCGTTCTTCAAGGCGCTGCTGTTCCTCGGCGCGGGCTCGGTGATCATCGGCATGCACCACGACCAGGACATCCGCAACATGGGCGGCCTGCGCAAGTACATGCCGATCACGTGGATCACGTCGCTGCTCGGCTCGCTGGCGCTGATCGGCACGCCGTTCTTCTCGGGCTTCTACTCGAAGGATTCGATCATCGAGGCCGTGAAGGAGTCGCATCTCGCCGGTTCGGGCTTCGCGTACTTCGCGGTCATCGCGAGCGTGTTCGTCACGGCGCTGTACTCGTTCCGCATGTACTTCCTCGTGTTCCACGGCGAAGAGCGCTTCCGCAAGCCGAAGCATCCGGAATCGCCGATGGGCATGGCGGCCGCGCACGGCCACGACGATCACGGCCACGGCCATGGTCACGACGACCACGCGCACGAACCGCACGAGACCCCGTGGGTCGTGTGGCTGCCGCTCGTGCTGCTCGCGATTCCGTCGGTCATCATCGGTGCGATCGCGATCGGCCCGATGCTGTACGGCAGCTTCTTCGAGCATGGCGTCGCGTTCGACAAGGTGATCTTCATCGGCGAGAACCACCCGGGCCTCGAGGAACTCGGCAAGGAATTCCACGGCTGGGCCGCGATGGGCCTGCATTCGCTGACGACGCTGCCGCTCTGGCTCGCGATCGCCGGCGTCGCAACCGCATGGTTCCTGTACCTGAAGCGTCCTGAGCTGCCTGCTGTGATCCGCCGCGCGTTCGGCCCGATCTACACGCTGCTCGACAACAAGTACTACATGGACAAGATCAACGAGGTGGTGTTCGCCCGCGGTTCGGTGGCGATCGGCCGCGGCCTGTGGAAGGAGGGCGACGTCGTGGTGATCGACGGCCTCGTCAACGGCAGCGCCCGGTTCGTCGCCTGGTTCGCCGGCGTGATCCGTTTCCTCCAATCCGGTTACATCTATCACTACGCGTTCGCCATGATCATCGGCATGCTGGGGCTCCTGACCCTGTTTGTAACGCTCGGCGGCAAATAAGGCGGGGGACGACTAATGCACTCTTTTCCGATTCTCAGTACCGCGATCTGGCTGCCGATCGTTTTCGGCCTCCTCGTGCTCGCGGTGGGTAACGACAGAAATCCGGGGCCGGCCCGCTGGGTCGCGCTGATCGGCTCGCTGCTCGGCCTCGCGGCGACGATTCCGCTCATCACCGGTTTCGATTCGAGCACGGCCGCGCTGCAGTTCGTCGAGCAGTCGACCTGGATCGAGCGCTTCAACATCACGTATCACCTCGGCGTCGACGGCATCTCGATGTGGTTCGTCGTGCTGACCGCGCTGATCACCGTGATCGTCGTGATCGCGGGCTGGGAAGTGATCACCGAGCACGTGTCGCAGTACCTGGCGGCATTCCTGATCCTGTCGGGGATCATGGTCGGCGTGTTCTCGTCGGCCGACGGCCTGCTGTTCTACGTGTTCTTCGAGGCGACGCTGATCCCGATGTACATCATCATCGGGGTGTGGGGCGGCCCGAACCGCGTGTACGCGGCGTTCAAGTTCTTCCTGTACACGCTCGCCGGCTCGCTGCTGATGCTGGTCGCGCTGATCTACCTGTACACGGAAACGCACTCGTTCGACCTGGCGACGTGGCAGAACGCGAAGATCGCGATGACGCCGCAGATCCTGCTGTTCATTGCGTTCTTCCTCGCGTTCGCGGTGAAGGTGCCGATGTGGCCGGTGCATACCTGGCTGCCGGACGCGCACGTGGAAGCGCCGACGGGCGGCTCGGTCGTGCTGGCAGCGATCATGCTGAAGCTCGGCGCGTACGGTTTCCTGCGCTTCTCGCTGCCGATCACGCCTGACGCGAGCCACTTCCTGGCGCCCGTCGTGATCACGCTGTCGCTGATCGCGGTGATCTACATCGGCCTCGTCGCGATGGTGCAGGCCGACATGAAGAAGCTGGTCGCGTATTCGTCGATCGCGCACATGGGCTTCGTCACGCTCGGCTTCTTCATCTTCAACCAGCTCGGCGTCGAAGGCGCGATCGTGCAGATGATCTCGCACGGCTTCGTGTCGGGCGCGATGTTCCTGTGCATCGGCGTGCTGTACGACCGCCTGCACTCGCGCCAGATCGCCGACTACGGCGGTGTCGTGAACGTGATGCCGAAGTTCGCGGCGTTCGCGATGCTGTTCTCGATGGCCAACTGCGGCCTGCCGGGTACGTCGGGTTTCGTCGGCGAGTTCATGGTGATTCTCGCGGCGGTCCAGTACAACTTCTGGATTGCGTTCGGCGCGGCGTTCACGCTGATCCTCGGCGCGGCCTATACGCTGTGGATGTACAAGCGCGTGTACTTCGGCTCGGTCGCGAACGACCACGTCGCGAAGCTGACGGACATCAATCGCCGCGAGTTCGTGATGCTGGCCGTGCTTGCCGCGTTCACGATGCTGATGGGCCTGTATCCGAAGCCCTTCACCGACGTGATGCACGTTTCCGTGGAAAACCTCCTCTCCCACGTCGCGCAGTCGAAGCTGCCGCTGGCCCAGTAATCGCGAGCGGAGGAAATCAAGATCATGCAAAACGCTCCTATGAATGTCCTGTCGCCTGACGCGCTGGTGATGGCCGCCATCGTCGTCGCATGGCTGAACGACACCTTTACCGGCGCGGCCGGCCGCCGCCTGACCTATCTGATCGCGGTGGTGTCGTCGGTGATCGCCGGCGTGTGGTTCGCGGTGCAGGCGCTCGACCCGCAGCAGTACTACTTCTTCTCGCGGATGATCGTCGTCGATTCGTTCGCGAGCACGATGAAGGCGGTCGTGTCGATCGGCTTCGCGGTCACGCTCGTCTATTCGCGCAAGTACCTCGAAGACCGCGACATGTTCCGCGGCGATGTGTTCCTGCTCGGCATGTTCTCGCTGCTCGGGCAGCTGGTCATGGTGTCGGGCAACAACTTCCTGACGCTGTACCTCGGTCTGGAACTGATGTCGCTGTCGCTGTACGCGGTCATCGCGCTGCGCCGCGACGCCGCGCAGTCGAGCGAAGCCGCGATGAAGTACTACGTGCTGGGCGCGCTCGCGTCGGGCTTCGTGCTGTACGGCATCTCGATGCTCTACGGCGCGACCGGCTCGCTCGATCTGGCCGAGGTGTACAAGGCGGTCGGCGGCAACACCGACGCTGCCGTGCTGATGTTCGGCGTGATCTTCATCGTCGCCGGCATCGCGTTCAAGCTCGGCGCCGTGCCGTTCCACATGTGGGTGCCGGACGTCTACCAGGGCGCACCGACCGCGATGACGCTGTTCGTCGGCGGCGGCCCGAAGGTTGCCGCGTTCGCGTGGGGCCTGCGCTTCCTGGTGATGGGCCTGCTGCCGCTCGCGCAGAACTGGCAGATGGCGCTCGTGATCCTCGCCGCGCTGTCGCTGATCATCGGCAACATCACCGGTATCGTCCAGCGCAACATCAAGCGGATGCTCGCGTACTCGGCGATCTCGAACATGGGCTTCGTGCTGCTCGGCCTGCTCGCGGGCATCGTGAAGGGCGACGCGACGGCGCCGGCGAGCGCGTACAGCTCGGCGATGTTCTACGCGATCGTCTACCTGATCACGACGCTCGGCTCGTTCGGCGTGGTGATGCTGCTCGCGCGCCGCGATTTCGAAGCGGAAACGATCGACGACTTCAAGGGCCTTAACAAGCGCAGCCCGGTGTTCGCGTTCGTGATGATGGTGATGATGTTCTCGCTCGCCGGCATCCCGCCGACCGTCGGCTTCTACGCGAAGCTCGCGGTGCTCGAGGCGACGGTCAACGCCGGCCTCACGTGGCTCGCCGTGCTGGCCGTGATCACGTCGCTGTTCGGCGCGTTCTACTACCTGCGCATCGTCAAGCTGATGTACTTCGATGCACCGCAGGATTCGGCGCCGATCACCGGCGATTTCTGCAAGCGCACGATCCTGGTGCTGAACGGCGTCGCGGTCGTCGTGCTCGGCCTGATCCCGAGCCCGCTGCTGACGGCCTGCCTGCAGGCGATTCGTCACACGCTGCCGCTGTAATGTCGGCAGCCGGCTGGTTTATCGTGCTGTTGGCGCTCGCGGGCGCCAACCTGCCGTTCCTGAACCAACGCCTCTTCGCCGTCGTGCCGCTCGGCGCGACGAAGAAGAGCGCGTGGGTGCGGATCGGCGAACTGATCGTGCTGTACTTTGTGGTCGGCGCGCTCGGTTTCTGGCTCGAATCGCGCGCCGGCAACCGTTTCGAACAAGGCTGGCAGTTTTACGCGATCACGTTCAGTCTCTTCGTCGTGTTCGCGTTTCCCGGCTTCACGTTCCAGTATCTCGTCAAACGACGCTGACGGCCCAGGGTTTGCTTCCCACGGCCGTCGCGCTCAACCCCGGAGCCGCCGATGGCCGAATTGCCCAATCACGACGCCGCACTGACCGAAACCTGCCTCGAAAGCGAGGCAATCTTCGACGGCGCATTCCTCAAGCTCAAACGCGACACCGTGCGCCTGCCCGACGGCAAACACGCGACGCGCGAATACGTCCAGCATCCGGGCGCGGTGATGGTGATCCCGCTGTTCGACGACGGCCGGGTGCTGATGGAAAGCCAGTATCGCTACCCGATCGGCAAGGTGATGGCCGAGTTTCCGGCCGGCAAGCTCGACCCGAACGAAGGGGCGCTCGCCTGCGCGGTGCGCGAACTGCGCGAGGAAACCGGCTATACCGCGCGCGAGTACGTGTTCCTGACGCGCATCCATCCGATCATTTCTTATTCCACCGAGTTCATCGACCTGTACCTCGCGCGCGGCCTGACGGCCGGCGAGCGCAAGCTCGACGACGGCGAATTCCTCGAGACCTTCACCGCGACGCTGCCCGACCTGCTCGAATGGGTGCGGACCGGCCAGATCACCGACGTGAAGACGATCATCGGCACGATGTGGCTCGACAAGGCGCTGTCCGGCACGTGGCCGCTCGGCCCGGTGCTGACGCCCTGAAGGCGTCAGCGGCGCGGCAGGCGCCGCGCTACAATTCGATGACACCGGGCGCCCGCATCGGCGGGCCTCGGTTTAGCACGATCGTTCACAAAAATTCTTTTTGCGCTACACTCGTCAAACGCCCTGATTCAGCATGAAGGTCCTCGATTTACAGTGCCCGCATGGTCATCGGTTCGAAGGCTGGTTCGCTTCCGCCGATGAATTCGAAGCGCAGTTGTCCCGCAAGCTGGTCGAATGTCCGGTATGCGGGATGACCGAGGTCAGCCGCATGCCGTCCGCGCCGCGCCTGAACCTGTCGGGCGCGACGCAGGCGAAGCCGGCCGATCCGCGCGCGTTGCAGGCGCAGGTGATGCGCGCGTTGCGCGAGGTGCTGGAGAAGACCGAGAACGTGGGCGAGCGCTTCGCCGAGGAAGCGCGGCGCATCCATTACAACGAAGCGCCGGTGCGCAGCATTCGGGGCGTCACGACGCCCGAGGACGCGCAAGCCTTGGTCGAAGAAGGCATCGACGTGATGCCGCTGCCGATTCCTGGCGCGCTGAAGGAAACGCTGCAATAACGTGCGCAGCGTGTCCTCGCCGGGCCGGTCGGCCGCGGCGAGCCCTGCATGGGACCAGAGTAAGCGCTAAAGCGCTAACCCTGGTCGACAGGAGACACTGCGCATGGATCTGGATTATTCCCCCGCCGACGACGCGTTCCGCGCCGACATCCGCACCTGGCTCGAGGCGAACCTGCCTCACGCGCTGCGCGCCAAGGTTCTCGATCACAAACGACTCAACCGCGAAGACTACGCGAGCTGGCACCGGATTCTCGGCCAGCGCGGCTGGTCCGCGCCCGCGTGGCCGACCGAATACGGCGGGCCGGGCTGGAACGCGACGCAGCGGCACATCTGGGACGAGGAATGCGCGCGGATCGGTGCGCCGACCGTGCTGCCGTTCGGCGTGTCGATGGTGGCCCCGGTGCTGATGAAGTACGGCAGCGACGCGCAGAAGCGCCGCTATCTGCCGCGCATCCTGGACGGCTCGGACTGGTGGTGCCAGGGGTATTCGGAGCCCGGTTCCGGCTCGGATCTCGCGTCGCTGCGCACGCGCGCCGATCGTCAAGGCGACCATTACGTCGTCAACGGACAGAAGACCTGGACGACGCTCGGTCAGCACGCCGACATGATGTTCTGCCTCGTGCGCACCGATCCGGCAGCAAAGAAGCAGGAAGGCATCTCGTTCCTGCTGATCGACATGAAGACGCCCGGCATCACTGTGCGGCCGATCATCACGCTCGACGAGGATCACGAAGTCAACGAGGTGTTCTTCGAGGACGTCAAGGTGCCGGTCGAGAACCTCGTCGGCGACGAGAACCGCGGCTGGACCTACGCGAAATATCTCCTCGGCCACGAACGGACAGGCATTGCGCGCGTCGGCAACTCGAAGCGGGAGCTCGCGTTCCTGAAACGGATCGCGCTGAACCAGCGGAAGAACGGCAAGCCGCTGCTCGCCGATCCGGTGTTCGCCGCGAAGGTCGCGTCGCTCGAAGTCGAGCTGATGGCGCTCGAGGTGACGGTGCTGCGCGTCGTCAGCCGCGAGACGAGCGGCAAGGGGCCGGGCCCGGAAGCGTCGATGCTGAAGATCAAGGGCACCGAGGTGCAGCAGGCGCTCACCGAGCTGATGTTCGACGCGATCGGCCCGCAGGCGGCGCCGTTCGACGTGCCGTTCCTCGAAGGCGAGCGCGCGCACAGCGTGGCGGGCGACGACGATGCCGCGCCGCTCGCCGCGTACTACTTCAACTTCCGCAAGACGTCGATCTACGGCGGCTCGAACGAAATTCAGAAAAACATCATCGCGCAGATGATTCTCGGACTGTGAGGAGCGTGCCATGGACTTCACCTTTACCGACGAGCAGCAACAATTCGCCGACGCGCTGCGTCGCTATCTCGACGAGCAATACGGCTTCGAAACGCGCCAGGCGATCGTGCGCAGCGACGCCGGCGTGTCGGACACGCAATGGCAGGCGTTCACGGAACTGGGGCTGACCGCGCTGCCGGTGCCGGACGCGCAGGGCGGTTTCGGCGGGAGCGCGATCGACATGCTGGTCGCGCTGCAGGCGCTCGGCCGCGCGCTCGTCGTCGAGCCGTACTGGGCGACGGCGGTCGGCGTCGAGGCGCTGCGCGTCGCCGGTTCGGGCGCGGGCGAGGACGCCGCGCTGCTGGAAGGCGTCGCGCAAGGGCGGAAGCGTCTCGCGGTCGCATTCCACGAGCCGCATGCACGCTACGACCTGTTTGCACTCGACACGCGCGCGAGCGGAGCGGACGGCGCGCAGCGCCTGACCGGCATCAAGTCGATCGTGCAGCACGGCGCGCAGGCGGACGTGTGGATCGTGCCCGCGCGGTTCGACGACGGCGCGGTGGGTCTGTTTGCCGTCGAGCGCGGCGCGGCGGGCGCGGACGTCGTCGACTACCGGACGATCGACGGTCAGCGCGCGGCGACGATCCGGCTCGACGACACGCCCGCGCGCCGGCTGGCGGGAGGCGAACGCGATGCGGCTGCGCTCGAGCGGATCGCCGATTACGCGACCGTGCTGCTGTGCGCCGAAGCGGTCGGCGCGCTCGACGAACTGAATCGCGCCACCGTCGAATACACGAAGACGCGCGAGCAGTTCGGCGTGCCGATCGCGCGTTTCCAGGCGCTGCAGCACCGGATGGTCGACATGCTGATCCACGCGGAGCAGGCGCGTTCGCTGACCTATCTTGCCGCGGTGCGCTACGCGAGCGACGATGCCGATGCGCGGCGCAAGGCCGTGTCGGCCGCGAAGGCGCGCGTCGGGCAGGCCGCGCGCTTCGTCGGCCAGCAGGCGGTACAGTTGCACGGCGGGATGGGCGTGACCAACGAGGTGGCGGCCGCGCATCTGTTCAAGCGCCTGTCGATCATCGAGACGACGCTCGGCGACACCGATCACCATCTCGCCCGCATCGCGGCGCTGCCTGATTTCATGCAGGCCGACGCGGCGTAGCGGCAAATCGGCGCGTGCGCGCGCAAACCAAGGAGAGACAGAGTGGGTATCAGTTACGAAGATCTGGTGGTCGGCGCCACGACCGAAGTCGGGCGCTACACGTTCGAGGCGGACGACATCAAGACGTTCGCCGGGCGCTACGATCCGCAGCCGTTTCACATGGACGAGGCGGCGGCGGAAGCGTCGCCGTTCGGCGGGCTCGTCGCGAGCGGCTGGCATACCTGTTCGGTGTTCATGGGCATGCTGGTGCGCAACGTGCTGCCGGGCTCGACCAGCATGGGTTCGCCGGGCATCGACGAAATCCGCTGGCTGAAGCCGGTGCGCGTCGGCGACACGATCACGATGTACCAGAAGATCCACGACAAGCGCGTGTCGGCGAGCAAGCCCGATCGCGGCATCGTGACGACCGAGTGGATCGGCGTCAACGGCGGCGGCGAGACGGTGATCACCGTGCGTTCGAAGGTGATCTTCGGGCTGCGCGATCCGGCTGGAGCGAGCGCATGACGGCGGCGGCCTTGCCGCTGATCGCGTCGGCGCTGGCGCTGACGGCGCGCGTCGGCGAAGCGCCGCTCGAAAGCGGATGGATCGTCGTCGACCAGCACCGCGTCGACGGGTTCGCCGACGCGACGGGCGATCATCAATGGATTCACGTCGATCCCGAGCGTGCGCGACGCGAATCGCCGTTCGGCGGTCCGGTCGCGCACGGTTTCCTGACGCTGTCGCTGATTCCCGTGCTGATGGTCGACGCGATGCGTTTCGAGCAGAAGATGGGCGTGAACTACGGACTGAACCGCGTGCGCTTCCTGAAGCCGGTGCCGGTCGGCGCGCGCATTCGCGCGCTGTTCGCCGTGAAGGAAACCGCCGAGGCGGGGAAGGGCGGCATCCAGGCGACGTGGGCCGTCTCGATGCAGGTCGAAGGTCCCGAGACGCCGCGGCTCGTGTGTGCGGCCGAGTTCATCACGCTGCACTATTTCTGACGCGCCGGCGGGTTCGTGCATGGGACGTCGCGCGATGTGCGGCCCCATGCGCGATGCGCGGAACGTTCAGTGCTTCGCGTATTGCGTTGCGCCGAACAGCACCTCGCGCGCCTTGTCGTCCTGCAGCGCCTTGCGCAGCGATGCCAGCACCTCGACGCCGCGCTGCACCGCCGGCCGCGCGGCGATCGCCTCGTGCCAGCGCTTCACGTTCGGGAACTCGTCGAGCGCAATTCCCTGGTTCTGCCACGAGCGCGTCCACGGGAACGTCGCGATGTCCGCGATCGTGTAGTCGTCGCCGGCGAGATACGCGGTTTCGCCGAGCCGCTTGTCCATCACGTTGTAGAGGCGATGCGCTTCGTTCGTATAGCGGTTGACCGCGTAGTCGATCTTCTCCGGCGCGTAGAGCCGGAAGTGATGCGCCTGCCCGAGCATCGGGCCGATGCCGCCCATCTGGAACATCAGCCATTGCAGCGTCGCATAGCGCGCGGCCGGGTCCGTCGGCAGGAACCGGCCGGTCTTTTCCGCGAGATAGATCAGGATCGCGCCCGACTCGAACAGCGCGATCGGCTTGCCGCCGGGGCCGTCCGCATCGACGATCGCCGGGATCTTGTTGTTCGGGCTGATCTTCAGGAAATCCGGCTGGAACTGGTCGCCCGCGCCGATATCGATCGGATGCACGCGGTATTCGAGGCCGGTTTCCTCGAGCAGGATGTGCACCTTGTGGCCGTTCGGGGTCGCCCAGCTGTAGACGTCGATCATCGCAACTCCTTCAATGCGTCCGCGAAAGCGGCGCCGCCGGGGCGCCGCGACAGGCGGTCATTAGAGCACGGATCGAAGTGGGCTGCCGGCGGCCGCTGTGCGCGATTCGACGTAGCGCGCGAGCTCGAGTTTCGCGATCGTCATGCGGTGCACTTCGTCGGGACCGTTCGCGAAACGCAGCGTGCGCGCCGACGTGTACGCATGCGCGAGCGGGAAGTCATCGCTGACCTTGCCGCCGCCATGCGCCTGGATCGCCCAGTCGATCACCGAGCGTCCCGTGCACAGTTCCAGGCCGGGATGACGATCAGGATTGCGCGAACTTCAGATACTGCTGATACAGCACTTCCATCGTCGTGTTGCGCGTGTCCCGGTGCAATGCTTCGGGAGGCGAGTAGTTGAGCAGGCGGATGACCCAGTCGTGCGGGTCGTCGCCGACATCAAGCGCGTTGATGCAGCCGGTCGATTGCGACAGGTGTCCGATGAAGAGCCGCTGGCCCGGCACCGTCGCATGCGACAGCAACGCACAGTTGACCCCGCCGTGCAGCACCAGCAGCGCGGTGTCCCACGTGCCGTCGGCGCGCAGCGCGTCGAGCGGCGGCAGCACGCGGTCGATCAGTTCGCCGATCGTCTCGCCGCCGAGAAAGCGCGTCGATTCGGGCACGATGCCGTCGAGCACGCGCAGGAACGCGTCGCGATGCTGCTCGGGCGGGATGTCCGACAGATGTCCGCCGCGAATCTCGCGCCAGGCCGGTTCGACCTCGATGTCGATGCGCTGGCCGGTTTCCGCGAGCACGCGTTGCGCGGTTTCGAGCGTGCGCGGCAGGCCGCTCGCGATCACGCGGTCGAAGCGGATGCGCTGTTCGGCGAACAGGCGTCCGGCGGCGCCGGCCTGGTCGCGGCCGCGCGCGTTGAGCGGCACGCCGTCGGGATCGATCGCGCGCCCCGAATCATCGAAATAGGTGACGTCGCCGTGCCGCATCAGGTAGATGCGGCGGCGCCGAGGCAGTTCGAAACGTGACATGGTGGCGTTAGCGCTTGTAGCGGGCCGGGCGTTTGTCGAGAAATGCGGTGATGCCTTCGAGCGCATCCGCGTGATACAGCGACGCGACGAAATGGTCGCGTTCGGTGACGAGGTGCGCATCGAGCGGTTGCGCGGTCGCGTCGTCGAGCAGCGACTTGATGCGCGTCAGCGCGTTCGGCGAGATGCCTGCGAGTGCGTCCGCCCAGGCGAGCGCGTCGGCGAGTGCGGCGCCGGGCGCGGCGAGTCGATTGACGACGCCGAGCGCATGCAGGCGCTCGGCCGCGACGGGCTTGCCTTCGAACAGGATCTCGGCCGCGAGCGCGCGCGGCAGTGCACGGGCGAGGAACCACGAGCCGCCGCCGTCCGGCGTCAGGCCGACGCGCGCGTACGACATCACGAACTTCGCATCGTGCGCGGTGACGATCAGGTCGCAGGCGAGCGCGAGCGAGAAGCCGGCGCCGGCCGCGGCGCCTTCGACCGCCGCGATGACCGGCTTCGTCGCCGCGCGGATCGCGGCGATCCACGCACCGAGCAGGTCGATGCTGTCGGCCTGGTGGGACGGATCCTTCGAGCGGTTGTCGAGCAGCCGGTTCAGGTTGCCGCCCGCGCAGAAGAAGCGGTCGGCGCCGGTGAGCACGACCGCGCGAATCGCGGGATCGCGCTCGGCGGTGGCGAGCGCTTCGATGCCAGCCGCATACATGTCAGGATGCAGCGCGTTGCGCGCGCCGGGATTGGATAGCGTGAGGACGAGCGTCGATTCGCTTTCGGACGGGCGTGACGCCAGCAGTTCAGCACTCATGCGAGTGTGTCTCCATCGAATGGCGCGGCTGCGATGCCGCATTCGCTGCACGGACAGACGACGATGTCGCGGCTGCGGAGGGAACGAAGTCGTGACAGAATTGATAAGCTTTAGACTAGCACGAACGTGCTTTTCAGCGCGACGTATCCCGATACGCCGGGCATCGGCCCGGCAACGTCCCAGCGAGGAAGGAGACTCCGATGCTACAGCTGTGCGGTATTCCGTTGTCCAACTACTACAACAAGGTGAAGTTCGTCCTGCTCGAGTACGGCATTCCGTTCGAGGAATCGCCGTGCGGCTTGCCGATCAGCGATCCGGCCGTGCTCGCCGATACGCCGCTCGGCAAGATTCCGTTTCTGAAGACCGAACGGGGCGCGCTGTTCGAGTCGCAGGTGATCATCGAATATCTGGCGGCGCGCTATCCGGACAAGCCGATTTTTCCGTCCGACCCGTTTGAGGCCGCGAAGGTGCGTGAGCTCGTCGAGACGCTTGAGCTGTATCTCGAATGGACCGCGCGCGAGGTCTATACCGAAGCGTTTTTCGGCGGGAAGGTCAGCGACGGGATGAAGGCGCACGTCGAGAAGCGCCTGCCGCGCGCGATCGACGCGTTCAAGAAGATGACGCGCTTCTCGCCCTACGTGCTCGGCGATTCGTTTGGTCTCGCGGACATCGCTGCGTCGATCCACTTGCCGGTCATCGGCATGGCGACGAAGGCGGTCTACGGCCGCGATTTCCTGCTCGAAGCGGGCATCGACTGGAAGGCGCACGCGCAGAAGGTCGGCGAGCGCCCGGCTGCGCAACGCGTCGCCGAAGATCGCAAGGCATATCTGGCGGCGGCGAACGGCAAACGTCCGTGAGCGTCGCGTTCGCTCGACGCATGCCGCGCGACGGGAGGCGTGCGGCGGCGCGCATCCCGGCGCGCCGCGCATGCTCGGGCCCGCTTACAGCTTCGCGAGCCGTTCGAGCGCGCTGGCGAGCGTGCGCTCCTGCTTCGCGAAGCAGAAGCGCACGACGCCCGATTCATGCGGCGCGTGATAGAACGCCGACACCGGGATCGCCGCGACGCCGATTTCCGTCGTGAGCCACTTCGAGAATTCCGCTTCGGGCAGGTCGCTGATCGCCGAATAGTCGACGCACTGAAAATACGTGCCCGAGCACGGCAGCAGCTTGAAGCGCGTACGTTCGAGCCCGGCGCGAAAGAAATCGCGCTTCTTCTGGTAGAAGTCGGCGAGCGTCAGGTACGGCGCCGGGTCGCGCAGGTAGTCGGCGAGCCCGAACTGCATCGGCGTATTCACCGTGAACACGTTGAACTGGTGGACCTTGCGGAACTCCGCGCTGAGCGCGGCGGGCGCGGCGACGTAGCCGACCTTCCAGCCCGTCACGTGATAGGTCTTGCCGAAGCTGGACACGATGAAGCTGCGTGCGGCCAGTTCCGGATAGCGCGCGACGCTCTCGTGGCGCGCGCCGTCGTACACCATGTGCTCGTACACCTCGTCCGACAGGATCAGCAGGTTGGTGCCGCGCACGATCTCCTCGAGCTTGCGCATGTCCGCTTCACGCCACACGGTGCCGGTCGGGTTGTGCGGTGTGTTGATCAGGATCATCCGCGTCTTCGGCGTGATCGCGGCTGCGAGGCGGTCGAACGGGATCGCGTAGTCGGGTGCCTCCAGCGTGACGAACACCGGCTTGCCGCCCGCGAGCTCGATCGACGGCAGGTAGCTGTCGTAGGTCGGCTCGACGACGATCACTTCGTCGCCCGGGTGCACCGCGCACAGGATCGCGGTGAGCAGCGCTTGCGTCGCGCCGGCCGTCACCGTGATCTCGGTCGCCGGATCGTAGCGGCGGCCGTACACCTGCGCGATCTTGTCGGCGATCGCTTCGCGCAGCGGCGCGACGCCTGCCATCGGCGGATACTGGTTGTGGCCGTCGCGCATCGCGGCGGCGACTGCCTCGACGATCCGCGGGTCGCAATCGAAGTCCGGGAAGCCCTGGCCGAGGTTGACGGCGCCTTTCTCGGCGGCAAGCGCGCTCATGACCGTGAAGATCGTCGTGCCGACGTTCGGCAGACGCGAGGGGAAAACGGGAGTCGTTGGCATGTCGGAAGGAGCGTTCATCGGTGGCTGTCGGAAGTGAAGGGCGCCTGCGGCTCAGGCCGGCGTGGCCGCATCGGCCGCGACGGCGTCGAGCGGCCACGCGTCGGTAAACGGCGCGGGCTGCGCGATCCGGAAGCCGAAGTCGCGCGCGGTGCGCTTCGCAAGCTTGAGCAGCGCCCGGTCCTTCGACACGAGCCACTCGGCCTGCACGGCGCGCGCCAGTTCGAGAAACTTCTGATCGTCGCGATCCTTGCATTTCGGCAGCGGCGGCGCGTCGGCGGCGACCGGCGGCGGTTCGACCCTTTGCGCGAGGCGGGCGACGGTCGTGAGCGCGGCCGCCTTGTCGACCGCGCGCGCCTGGAACTGCGGATAGTCGAGCACATGCTCGAGCTCGGTCAGGCAGCGGCCGTCGATCAGCGCGACGAGCGCGCCGCGCTCCAGTGCGGCCCGGATCGGGCGCGTGGCGGGATCGTCGAAGACGAGAATGTCGATCCAGACGTTCGAATCGAGCACGACGCGACATGCGGCGCGCGGGGCGGGAGAGCTGGGCATTCGTTACAATCGGTGGTTTTCGTCTGACCGCACGGCACGGCGTGCCAGCGAGCCTCTATGATAATCGTTCTCTCCCCCGCGAAATCCCTCGACTACGACACCCCCGCCCATGTCGCGACCTACACCGAGCCTGCGTTCGTCGACGACGCGTCGGAGCTGATCGACGGGCTGCGCAAGCTGTCGCCGCAGGACATCGCGACGCTGATGGACATCTCCGATCCGCTCGCACGCCTGAATTTCCAGCGCTACGCGGACTGGTCGCCGACCTTCTCGCCCGCGAATGCGAAGCAGGCGGTGCTCGCGTTCAATGGGGACGTGTACGAAGGCTTCGACGCGAAGTCGCTGTCGGCGGCGGACCTCGATTACGCGCAGCAGCACGTGCGCGTGCTGTCGGGCCTGTACGGGTTGCTGCGCCCGCTCGACCTGCTGCAGCCGTACCGGCTCGAGATGGGCACGCGTTTCGCGAACGGGCGCGGCAAGGATCTCTATGCGTTCTGGGGCGACCGGATCACCCGCGCGTTGAACGCGCAGCTGGAAACGCGCAGCGGCGCGTCGCGGGTGCTGATCAACTGCGCGTCGACCGAATATTTCAAATCGGTCAAGCCGAAGCTGCTGGCTGCGCCGGTCGTCACGCCGGTGTTCGAGGACTGGAAGGGCGGCCGCTACAAGATCATCAGCTTCCACGCGAAGCGCGCGCGCGGCCTGATGGCCCGCTATATCGTCGAGAACCGGATCGCCGAACCGCAGGCGCTGACGGAGTTCGCGGTAGAAGGCTATGCGTTCGACGAAGCCGCGTCGAACGATTCGACCTACGTATATCGCCGGCGAGTCGGCGAGTGACCTGCGGGCGGTTCACGAGACCGCCGGAGCAGCTTTGCATGGGACAGGAGAGACGATGACCCTTTCGATCACCAGTAATTTCGACGCCGGCGCAATCGACGTCGTGTCGTGCGAGCAGCCGGACGCGATCCGTCTGCGCGTGCGCGGCGACAACCAGGCGGAATTCGCGCAGTGGTTCTACTACCGCGTGACGGGCGCACGCGGCGAGCGGTGCGTGATGACGTTCGAGAACGCGGCCGAATGCGCGTATCCGTCGGGCTGGCGCAACTACAGTGCGGTCGCGAGCTACGACCGGGTCGACTGGTTCCGCGTGCCGACGACGTTCGACGGCAAGACGATGACGATCGACCACACGCCCGAGTTCGACAGCATCTATTACGCGTATTTCGAGCCGTACTCGGAAGAGCGTCATGCGGCGTTTCTCGGCGCGGTCCAGCAATTGCCGCAGGCGAGCGTGACCGAGCTCGGCCGGACCATCGAAGGGCGGCCGATGTCGCTGCTGACGCTCGGCGCGCCGGACACGGACGGCGCGCCGAAGAAGAAGGTATGGATCATCGCGCGCCAGCATCCGGGCGAGACGATGGCCGAGTGGTTCGTCGAAGGGCTCGTCAAGCGTCTCGCCGGTTGGGGCGACTGGGCGGGCGATCCGGTCGCGCGCAAGCTTTACGATCGTGCGACGTTCTACATCGTGCCGAACATGAATCCCGACGGCAGCGTGCGCGGCAACCTGCGGACCAATGCCGCCGGCGCGAACCTGAATCGCGAATGGATGGAGCCGGATGCCGCGCGCAGTCCTGAGGTGCTGGTCGTGCGCGAAGCGATTCACGCGACCGGCTGCGATCTGTTCTTCGACATCCACGGCGACGAGGATCTGCCGTACGTGTTCGTCGCCGGCTCGGAAATGCTGCCGAGCTTCACCGAGCAGCAGGGCGTCGAGCAGGCGGCGTTCATCGACGCGTTCAAGGTCGCGAGCCCGGATTTCCAGGACGAACACGGCTACGCGGCAAGCAAGTACAAGGAGGATGCGCTCAAGCTCGCGTCGAAGTACATCGGGCATCAATTCGGATGCCTGTCGCTGACGCTCGAGATGCCGTTCAAGGACAATGCGAACCTGCCCGACGAGCGCGTTGGCTGGAACGGCGAACGCAGTGCGGCGCTCGGCGCGGCAATGCTGGCCGCGATCCTGCGACACGTCGAGACGTTCGCGTAAGCGCGATTTCGGCGGGGCAAGAAGAAAGCCGGGGCATCGTCGGATGCCCCGGCTTTTTTTCGTTTGCCGTTGTCGTCCCGCCGTGTCAGGACTTCTTCGCCGCCGGTTTCTTCTTCACGGTTTTCTTCTGGGGCGCGGATCGCTTCGTTGCCGAAGCCTTCTTGGCGGTGCGGCCCGAGGCTTTCGCCTTGGTCTTGCCCTTCGCCGACTTGCCCTTGAAGCTCTTCTTCGACGGCGCCGGCCGTTCGGCACGCGGCTTGAGCGGCGGGACCGGATCGTTCCAGCTGAACGCGAGCATCTGCTGGCCGACATAGCCGCAACGGAATTTCAGCGGCGTCGAGTCGCCGCCGTCGTTGCGAATGCCGAGTCCGTCGACGGTGACGATGTTGTCGACCTTGACGCGCTGCTTGCCCTGGTCGAATGCGTCGTTCCACGGCGTGATCGTCGCGTTGCCGCCGTCGAACGCGCTTGGCGGGAAGTCGACGCGATCGAAGGCCGACGACGTGCTGGCGATGAAGCTGCCGTGAGCGGCGCAGTCCGCGACGAGCGGATCGGCGTGCATCTCATTGACGAACTTGTTGATCAGTTCGGAACGCTGGTCGAGGAGGTCGGCGAAGACCGGCGCCGGAAGTGCAAGCGACAAACCCGCGACACAGGCTGCCAGCTTGCCGAACGCTCTGAGAATTCGGAGCGGGGCGGGTGAGCTGTCCATCTGGTTATTGGTGAGGAGCAAATAAGACATCGGGCACGTATAGAGGCCCGATGAAGAGCCGGAGTTCAATCTTAGCGTAAAAAAGTCGCGCGACAGTAGACGTGGCACTCTCCCGCGTCGACAAAGCAGTGCGATGACGCAAGAACCCGCATGATTTGTTGCCGTCGGCAAGCGCTCACGCTCGCGGGCCGCCGAGACGATAGCGCCGGACGTCGAAAGTCGTGACCCAGGCAGGGCGGTAGACGGCGATGAGGGCTGTCGCCATGCCGGTGAACCATGCTTCGCCGAGCGCGAGCAAGGCCGTGTTCCACAGATAACCGGACGGAATGACGATGGCGGTGCCGTCCGCGAGAGCAAGCTGCACCCCGACCGCGGCAGCGGCGACCGCGACGATCGTGATGGCGGGCGACAGAAACCCCTGGCCGGTAATGAACGACGACAGATTGTGCGGCAGCCACGCGAGCGCCGCGCGCTGCAGCAACGACGATACCGCGACGGGCCATGCGCCGTAGATCAGGTAGGTCAGGCCGATCCCGTGCCACGGCGCGTCGAAGATGATCGCGGCGACCACCGTTACGACGCCCATCGCGATCAGCGCGAGCGTCCAGTCGAATAATGTGACGAGTAGGGTCGCGCCGAGCAGGTGCATGACGAGTCCGTCTTCGAGCCAGGCGTTCGACGCCCACAGCACCGTGATCGCCGTGATGAGCGAGAGCCACACGTGCTGAAGCGTCGCGTCCTGGACACGGACGAACGGGCGCTTCCAGATCGCCAGCGCGAGCAGAGCCGCGGCGGCGATCCAGCCACCGACGCCAACCCAAAGCGGAAGCGGTGTGAAGAGAAAACCCATGCGTCCATATTACTCGTTGAACATCAAACATGGGAATCTGCTCGCATGTCGACCGTCGCGATCGCGACACTGTCCGGCTAGCGATCGCGGCGGAAGCGGGCAGACGGCTCGGCGGCGTGGAGCGTCTTCTGCACGCCGTCGTTCGCAGCTGGCGACGGGTACTTGTGATTGTCACGCACGGCGCGCAGCGACACAGGCCCGCGTTCGCCCAGCGCCGGCCTGCGCGCGCCGTCGCGACTCGACAACAGGACTTCGAGGTGCGGGGACAGCCAGCCGTTGTAGATTGCGACCGCGGCGGCGCGGTTGGTCGCGCCGAGTTGCTGGAAAATGCTCGCAAGGTGGATCTTCACGGTGCCTTCGCTGATGCCGAGCGTGCGCGCGATCATCTTGTTGGTGTTGCCCATGTGGACGAAACGCATGATCTGCGCTTGCCGCGGCGACAGCAGGCGGGTGGCCGAACGGCGGGGAATCGTTCCGGCGAGCTCCTGGACGTGCGATTCGTGACGGGTCACAAGCAGCGAAGGCAGGAGGTTGAGGGCGATCGGCGGGATGTAGTGGCCGCCGAGCAGCACCATTTCGAATGCGCGGACGATCAGGTGCGGCCGTGTCGAGCGAGGGATCACGCCGGAGACGCCGCAGTTGAAGAGACCCCGGACGGTTTCCGGCGTGGCGTCGTCGATCAGGACTGCGGCAGGCGAAGGCGAACAGGCGTTGCAGAGCGCCTGAAGTTCGCTGTGCCGACCGACGTCCTGCCAGTCGATTGCGACCAGGTCGAAGCGCTCGTTGCGCAACAACCGGCGTGCCTGGAAGCCGTCAGGCGCATCGTTGTATCCAGCGTGGCGGTCGATCTGCCGCAACAGGGCTTTCAGTCCGTCACGCCGCTCCGCGTCTGAATTGAGAACCAGGAAACGCATAGTCTGACCTCCATAAGGTTGTAAGTCCCGTCGAGCTGTTGGCGTCATGCCTTGATCTCGATCATGACAAACACATTACATGATGTCTGCTTGGCCGAATGGCTTAGGAAAAGTCAGAAATTTTTTAGGACAAGAAAAAAGCCGCTCCGGTGGCAACCAGGAGCGGCTTTCGACGAGCCGGCCGTTCGGAAGGAGCGGAGGTTCAGTGGAAGTGCGGCTGCGCGGGCGACGCGTCTTCCGGCATCTCTGCGTGGACGATTTCCCCGAGCGGATCTGCGTACAGTGGTACGCCGCAGTCGTCGCAGTATTCCGGTTCGAAGCGGCCCGCGTGCCGGCGAACGTCGGTCACGCCGCATTCCTTCAGCAGGCTGACGATTTCTTCGAGCGGCCCGTCGATCGGCAGGTCGCCTTCGATCGTGCCGTTATCGGTCGCCACGTCCCCGTTCTCACGGCCGTAGAGTGGCCAGACGACGCCGTAGATCACGTCGTTGTTGCCGCGGCGCGTGAAGCCGATCCGATATTCGTCGATACGACGTTCGCCGAAGCCGGCGACCACCGCGCGCAGTTCCTGCGGCGCTGCACCAAGTGTGTCGAAAAGATAACGAATCGCGGTTCGCACCGTGTGCGGGCGAATCCTTTCGTCGGCGTCGCGACAGGCCGAATAGTACGCGTCCGGAAGCAGGCATTCGAATTCGCACCCGGGCAGTGCGATTGCGAGGTTCGGGCCGCCTTGCGCAGTCCATTGCTCGAGGCACTGGCTGCGTTCGATCCGGGAGCCGTGCTCTTCCTCTTGCCAGCGGAACAGCGGGGCGCCCGCCGGGGCGGCCACGACGGCAAGCAGGAAGCGTGGATCGGCCAGGATCGGCGAAGTCTCGGGCAGGTCGCCGAAGTTGAGCTTGGCGGCGTGCTGGCCGAGCGCGGTGTGCGCGAGTTGCTGGGCGAGGCGGTAGGTTTCGACGTGATGCCGCGGCAACTGGTCGATGCTGTAGAGGAACGGGGCAAGCCCGACGAGCGTGCCGTTTGCGAGCACGTGCGCCTGCAGATGCGTGCGCAGGGCGTCGGCGGTGTCCGTCTTCAGCGGACCCGACGGGATCATGTAGCGCGTCCACGCCAGCACGGGCACCGCGATCAGCAGCGCATCGTGCGGTTGGCCGTCGTGTTCGATCACCATCGACTCGCTGTGCGTCTCGGCCATGTCGGCAAGCGCGCCGTATGCGTCCGGATGGTTTTGCTGGAGATGGTCGAGGGCCGCATCGAGCGTGGTCTGGTTGCCGTTGCGAACGATCTTGGCGAGCAGCGCGTCGAGCTTCGCTTCCCAGAAGCGGTCCTCGATGCGGCTGCCGGAGGCGAAGAGCGCAAGCGACAGGCCGACCAGTTTGTCGGCATCGGGAGGAAGACGTTTGGCGATTCGCTGGCGCATATTAAATTCGTATAGAAAGGGGCGAAGAACTCCATATTCTATTCCGTTCTGCGCACAGTAAGCGGTCTCGCACTGCGGCATCGAGTGTGCCTGTATCAGGGACTATGTAAAAAAGTGCTTCAAACCCCTTGCGCAGAACGTAGGACGTGCCTAGAATCACGCCTCTTTCGCGCTAACGGCAACGCGGCGCGGAAGAGGGGAAGCGAAGCGGTTCGGGTGTCTGGATTCAGGCGCCGGGGTCGCCGAGGAAGATGAACCCCGCAGTCGCAACGATGTAGTAAAAAAATTGTTGACGAACTGCGAAACAGAGTTCATAATCTCGTTTCTCTGCTGCTGACAACGCAGCGCTGCTGAGAAAGCGGTACTTCTCGCAGAAACGCTCTTTAAAAATTAACAGCCGATAAGTGTGGGCGCTTGATGACAGCGAGCCGATCCTTGGATCGGATTAGCAAAAGTATCAAGAGTCTCACACTAAAGTAAGTCAGGTTTATGAAGCAATTCATATTCCTGTCAGCTTTGAGTGAGCGACCGGTTCTACGGAACCGAAAACAGTAACAGGTTTGAACTGAAGAGTTTGATCCTGGCTCAGATTGAACGCTGGCGGCATGCCTTACACATGCAAGTCGAACGGCAGCACGGGTGCTTGCACCTGGTGGCGAGTGGCGAACGGGTGAGTAATACATCGGAACATGTCCTGTAGTGGGGGATAGCCCGGCGAAAGCCGGATTAATACCGCATACGATCTACGGATGAAAGCGGGGGACCTTCGGGCCTCGCGCTATAGGGTTGGCCGATGGCTGATTAGCTAGTTGGTGGGGTAAAGGCCTACCAAGGCGACGATCAGTAGCTGGTCTGAGAGGACGACCAGCCACACTGGGACTGAGACACGGCCCAGACTCCTACGGGAGGCAGCAGTGGGGAATTTTGGACAATGGGGGAAACCCTGATCCAGCAATGCCGCGTGTGTGAAGAAGGCCTTCGGGTTGTAAAGCACTTTTGTCCGGAAAGAAATCCTTGATCCTAATATGGTCGGGGGATGACGGTACCGGAAGAATAAGCACCGGCTAACTACGTGCCAGCAGCCGCGGTAATACGTAGGGTGCGAGCGTTAATCGGAATTACTGGGCGTAAAGCGTGCGCAGGCGGTTTGCTAAGACCGATGTGAAATCCCCGGGCTCAACCTGGGAACTGCATTGGTGACTGGCAGGCTAGAGTATGGCAGAGGGGGGTAGAATTCCACGTGTAGCAGTGAAATGCGTAGAGATGTGGAGGAATACCGATGGCGAAGGCAGCCCCCTGGGCCAATACTGACGCTCATGCACGAAAGCGTGGGGAGCAAACAGGATTAGATACCCTGGTAGTCCACGCCCTAAACGATGTCAACTAGTTGTTGGGGATTCATTTCCTTAGTAACGTAGCTAACGCGTGAAGTTGACCGCCTGGGGAGTACGGTCGCAAGATTAAAACTCAAAGGAATTGACGGGGACCCGCACAAGCGGTGGATGATGTGGATTAATTCGATGCAACGCGAAAAACCTTACCTACCCTTGACATGGTCGGAATCCCGAAGAGATTCGGGAGTGCTCGAAAGAGAACCGGCGCACAGGTGCTGCATGGCTGTCGTCAGCTCGTGTCGTGAGATGTTGGGTTAAGTCCCGCAACGAGCGCAACCCTTGTCCTTAGTTGCTACGCAAGAGCACTCTAAGGAGACTGCCGGTGACAAACCGGAGGAAGGTGGGGATGACGTCAAGTCCTCATGGCCCTTATGGGTAGGGCTTCACACGTCATACAATGGTCGGAACAGAGGGTCGCCAACCCGCGAGGGGGAGCTAATCCCAGAAAACCGATCGTAGTCCGGATTGCACTCTGCAACTCGAGTGCATGAAGCTGGAATCGCTAGTAATCGCGGATCAGCATGCCGCGGTGAATACGTTCCCGGGTCTTGTACACACCGCCCGTCACACCATGGGAGTGGGTTTTACCAGAAGTGGCTAGTCTAACCGCAAGGAGGACGGTCACCACGGTAGGATTCATGACTGGGGTGAAGTCGTAACAAGGTAGCCGTATCGGAAGGTGCGGCTGGATCACCTCCTTTCTAGAGCTATCTCGCACAAGTTGAGCGCTCACGCTTATCGGCTGTAAATCAAGACAGACTCAGGGGTCTGTAGCTCAGTCGGTTAGAGCACCGTCTTGATAAGGCGGGGGTCGTTGGTTCGAATCCAACCAGACCCACCATTGTCTGACGTGGAAACCTGGGGAAGTCTCTGTACATGGGGGCATAGCTCAGCTGGGAGAGCACCTGCTTTGCAAGCAGGGGGTCGTCGGTTCGATCCCGTCTGCCTCCACCAATCTTCAATGACAAACATTCGAATGATGATTGTTCGAGTCTTTGTCATTGGCGATTGAGCCAGTCAGAGTGATATGAGTAACACCATATCGGCTGTCGTTCTTTAACAATCTGGAAGAAGTAAGTAATTTGGATAGCGGAAGCGTCTTTGAGATGGACGTGGAAACTATCCGGGTTGTGATTGTATCGATGTATCTCAAGATGATTCGGGTCTACTCCCTTCGGGAGTGGGGCCAGCGTAAGCGCTAAAGCGCTAACGCTGGACCGACATCAATTGGAATACGGCACAACGCGAGAACTCAACCTGTAACAGTCGTCGCAAGACAGACTCGTTATAGGGTCAAGCGAACAAGTGCATGTGGTGGATGCCTTGGCGATCACAGGCGATGAAGGACGCGGTAGCCTGCGAAAAGCTACGGGGAGCTGGCAAACGAGCTTTGATCCGTAGATGTCCGAATGGGGAAACCCGGCCCTTTTGGGTCATCCTAGACTGAATACATAGGTCTAGTGAAGCGAACGCGGTGAACTGAAACATCTAAGTAACCGCAGGAAAAGAAATCAACCGAGATTCCCAAAGTAGTGGCGAGCGAAATGGGATGAGCCTTGTACTCTTTATTTGTATTGTTAGCCGAACGCTCTGGAAAGTGCGGCCATAGCAGGTGATAGCCCTGTAGGCGAAAACAGTATGAAAGAACTAGGTGTACGACAAGTAGGGCGGGACACGTGAAATCCTGTCTGAAGATGGGGGGACCATCCTCCAAGGCTAAATACTCGTGATCGACCGATAGTGAACCAGTACCGTGAGGGAAAGGCGAAAAGAACCCCGGGAGGGGAGTGAAATAGATCCTGAAACCGCATGCATACAAACAGTCGGAGCCTCGTAAGGGGTGACGGCGTACCTTTTGTATAATGGGTCAGCGACTTACGTTCAGTAGCAAGCTTAACCGTATAGGGCAGGCGTAGCGAAAGCGAGTCCGAATAGGGCGTTCAGTTGCTGGGCGTAGACCCGAAACCAAGTGATCTATCCATGGCCAGGATGAAGGTGCGGTAACACGTACTGGAGGTCCGAACCCACTAACGTTGAAAAGTTAGGGGATGAGCTGTGGATAGGGGTGAAAGGCTAAACAAACTTGGAAATAGCTGGTTCTCTCCGAAAACTATTTAGGTAGTGCCTCGTGTCTCACCTTCGGGGGTAGAGCACTGTCATGGTTGGGGGGTCTATTGCAGATTACCCCGCCATAGCAAACTCCGAATACCGAAGAGTGCAATCACGGGAGACAGACATCGGGTGCTAACGTCCGGTGTCAAGAGGGAAACAACCCAGACCGCCAGCTAAGGTCCCCAAATATAGCTAAGTGGGAAACGAAGTGGGAAGGCTAAAACAGTCAGGAGGTTGGCTTAGAAGCAGCCACCCTTTAAAGAAAGCGTAATAGCTCACTGATCGAGTCGTCCTGCGCGGAAGATGTAACGGGGCTAAGCTATATACCGAAGCTGCGGATGCGAGCTTTGCTCGCATGGTAGGAGAGCGTTCCGTAAGCCTGCGAAGGTGCCTTGTAAAGGGTGCTGGAGGTATCGGAAGTGCGAATGCTGACATGAGTAGCGATAAAGGGGGTGAAAGGCCCCCTCGCCGTAAGCCCAAGGTTTCCTACGCAACGTTCATCGGCGTAGGGTGAGTCGGCCCCTAAGGCGAGGCAGAAATGCGTAGCTGATGGGAAGCAGGTCAATATTCCTGCACCATTGTTAGATGCGATGGGGGGACGGATCGCGGAAGGTTGTCCGGGTGTTGGAAGTCCCGGTCGCTGCATTGGAGAAGGCGCTTAGGCAAATCCGGGCGCAGGATTCAAGGGTGTGGCGCGAGCTCCTTAGGGAGCGAAGCAATTGGAAGTGGTTCCAAGAAAAGCCTCTAAGCTTCAGTCTAACGATGACCGTACCGCAAACCGACACAGGTGGGCGAGATGAGTATTCTAAGGCGCTTGAGAGAACTCGGGAGAAGGAACTCGGCAAATTGGTACCGTAACTTCGGGATAAGGTACGCCCTTGTAGCTTGACTGGCCTGCGCCAGGAGGGTGAAGGGGTTGCAATAAACTGGTGGCTGCGACTGTTTAATAAAAACACAGCACTCTGCAAACACGAAAGTGGACGTATAGGGTGTGACGCCTGCCCGGTGCCGGAAGATTAAATGATGGGGTGCAAGCTCTTGATTGAAGTCCCGGTAAACGGCGGCCGTAACTATAACGGTCCTAAGGTAGCGAAATTCCTTGTCGGGTAAGTTCCGACCTGCACGAATGGCGTAACGATGGCCACACTGTCTCCTCCCGAGACTCAGCGAAGTTGAAGTGTTTGTGATGATGCAATCTACCCGCGGCTAGACGGAAAGACCCCATGAACCTTTACTGTAGCTTTGCATTGGACTTTGAACCGATCTGTGTAGGATAGGTGGGAGGCTATGAAACCGGAACGCTAGTTTCGGTGGAGCCGTCCTTGAAATACCACCCTGGTTTGTTTGAGGTTCTAACCTTGGCCCGTGATCCGGGTCGGGGACAGTGCATGGTAGGCAGTTTGACTGGGGCGGTCTCCTCCCAAAGCGTAACGGAGGAGTACGAAGGTACGCTAGGTACGGTCGGAAATCGTGCTGATAGTGCAATGGCATAAGCGTGCTTAACTGCGAGACCGACAAGTCGAGCAGGTGCGAAAGCAGGTCATAGTGATCCGGTGGTTCTGTATGGAAGGGCCATCGCTCAACGGATAAAAGGTACTCTGGGGATAACAGGCTGATACCGCCCAAGAGTTCATATCGACGGCGGTGTTTGGCACCTCGATGTCGGCTCATCTCATCCTGGGGCTGTAGCCGGTCCCAAGGGTATGGCTGTTCGCCATTTAAAGAGGTACGTGAGCTGGGTTTAAAACGTCGTGAGACAGTTTGGTCCCTATCTGCCGTGGGCGTTGGATATTTGAAGGGGGCTGCTCCTAGTACGAGAGGACCGGAGTGGACGAACCTCTGGTGTACCGGTTGTCACGCCAGTGGCATCGCCGGGTAGCTATGTTCGGAAGAGATAACCGCTGAAAGCATCTAAGCGGGAAACTCGCCTTAAGATGAGATATCCCTGGGGACTAGATCCCCTTGAAGGGTCGTTCGAGACCAGGACGTTGATAGGTCAGGTGTGTAAGCGCAGTAATGCGTTCAGCTAACTGATACTAATTGCCCGTAAGGCTTGATCCTATAACAAGTCTGTTTTACAGAGCGGTTGAATGACCGCGATGTGCTGATACGCACAACCCAAGATTACTGCTTCTTCCCAGATTGGTCGCGCTGCGAAGCCGCGCGACAACCCTCTTTGCCTGATGACCATAGCGAGTCGGTCCCACCCCTTCCCATCCCGAACAGGACCGTGAAACGACTCTACGCCGATGATAGTGCGGATTCCCGTGTGAAAGTAGGTAATCGTCAGGCTCCCTTAGCCAGAAACCCCCGCCCATCCGGCGGGGGTTTTTGCATTTCCAGCGCCAGAAATGTATGCAATGGTGCGAAACCCTCTGCCTCAAGCCACGCCACCCGGCTCGGAATGAATCCACATGATTTGATACGATCAAGATGCCGCCGGGAACACGAAGGGCGGCGCTTCGCAAATCGAAACGTGTACTCGACGAGAGGGTGTGGAATGAACATCGGCGATGCATCGCGCGCATCCGGGGTCAGCACAAAAATGATCCGCTATTACGAGCAGGTCGGTCTTTTCATGCCGGCGAAACGGAGCGACTCCGGTTATCGGATCTACGGCGCAGACGAAATCCATGTCCTGCGTTTCATTCGTCAGGCCAGACACCTCGGCTTCCTCGTCGAAGATATCCGCAAGTTGCTGACGCTCTGGCAAGACCGATCTCGTGCCAGCGCCGAGGTGAAGTCGATCGCGCTTGGGCACGTCGCCGAGCTCGACGAACGCATCGCGGAATTGACCGACATGCGCAATACGCTGGCCGACCTGGCCGCACACTGCAGTGGCGACGAGCGGCCGGAATGCCCGATTTTGGCGCGCCTTGCTGACCCCGTTTCCGAACCAGAATAGTGCATGGCCTCAAGGGGATGAACAGGGGGATTGTTGGGATTTCAATAAAATCAAAGGGTTGCGAGGCGCTTCCGACGCGACATTCCAATTTGGAATGGCTTCCATGCAACCATTTCACTGGCATCTTGGTGCGGCATCGCTATAATTCGGGATAACCCTATACGGGAAATCCCTGAAGTCCGATTCGCCAGGGTTCCCCCTTCCTTGGAGAACATCATGATTGCCTACATCGTTGAAAAGCTGAGCACCTGGTTCGAATCCGCAGAGCGCGAGCGCCGTGAGGCCTATCTGGCGACGTCGTCGGACATCGTCCAGCTCGAGCAGCGTATCCGCTCGCTGGAAACGAATGGCTACTCGCTGTAATCGGAGTTGCCATCAGGCGCCGGTGGCGCCGAACATAAAGCAAGCCCCGTATCGACGGGGCTTTGTTTTTTGTGCGATGTATCTGGTGAAGCCGGCCGCGTGGCGTTATGGTATGGGCCTGTTTTGCAACCTGAAGGGCTACATCATGCGCTTGCGTATCGCTGATGGGTACGATGTATCACTTGTGCGCGTTGGTCTGGCCGGCGCGTTGTTCATTCACGCACTGGCCGGTTTTGCCGCGACGGCCTCGCAGCCGTTGATTCTCGACACACAACGCGGGATCCAGGACGGAAAGGGCGGACTGATTTTGCAGACCGCGCCGCTGTCGCGTGAACCGATCGTCGAGCCAGCGAGAATGCGAGCGCCGGCCGAGCGGGCGCCGAATTCGTCGGTTCCGTTGTTCGTCGCACCGTACATCAACGTCCCGGGCTGGGGTGCGCCGCCTGCCGGTCAACCGCTCCCGGCGCCGCAACCTCAGCCGCGCCAGCCATAGCCGAGCGGCGCGGCGCTCAGTTGCCCCGGTGCTCGATTTCGCACCGGGCGCCGCCGTCTTGTCCGAGTGTTTCGACGAGGTAGGGCAGCGTTTCCCTCATGTTTTCCACGAGGGTGAAAGGCGGATTCAGGATGAACATCCCGCTGCCATACAGCCCGAGCCCGTCCGCCGGCGGATTCGACACTGTCAGCGTCAGGTGCAGCCAGTTGTCCGGTTGCAACCGTTTCAGTTGCTCGGCGAAACGCTGCGATTCCGTGCGGGCGACCTGCGGGTACCAGATCGCATAGCATCCCGTCGCGAACCGCTTCAGGCATTCCGTGACGCATGCCAGCGTCCGTGCGTAATCCTTCTTGTCCTCGTAGGACGGGTCGATCAGCACGAGCGCACGGCGCGGCGCGGGCGGCAGCAGCGCCTTGATGCCCTCGAATCCGTCGCCGGAAAAGATCATCGCGCGTCGGCCGGCGTCGCGAAAATTGTGGCGTAGCACGTCGATTTCGGTGCTGTGCATCTCGAACAGCCGCATCCGGTCCTGTTCGCGCATCAGCCGCCAGGCGAGATACGGCGAGCCAGGGTAGTAGCGCAATTCGCCGTCGTCGTTCAATGCCCGGACTTCGTCGAGGTACTCGGCCAGCACCGGCGGCAGGTTCTTGTCATTCCACAGGCGAGCGATGCCGGTGTCGAATTCCGAGGTCTTGGCCGCATAGCCTTCGCGGAGCGAATACACGCCCGCGCCCGCGTGCGTATCGACATACCAGTACGACTTGTCTTTCTTGTTCAGATAGCGCAGCAGCTGGACGACGACGGCGTGCTTGAGCACGTCTGCGTGATTGCCTGCGTGAAAACCGTGACGATAACTGAGCATGGCGGGCTGCCTGGAACGGAAGTGAATCAATGAAAACCTGTCGATCGAACGCGGCCGGCTAGGTGCGACCGGCTAGGTGCGGCCGGCGAGGCGGGCGTCGATGCGGCCGCGTATTGTACGCGAGTGTCCGACGATCGCCTTAGTCGTACGCGGTGCCGACCAGATCCTCGATGCGCTCGAGGACGTCCGGCGTCAGCTTCGCAACGACGTCGAGCGCACGCATGTTGTCGGCGATCTGCTCGATCCGCGACGCGCCGGTGATGACCGAACTCACGCGCGGATTGGCCAGCACCCACGCGATTGCCAACTGGCCGACGCTGCAGCCGAGTTCCGCGGCGACCCTGCCGAGCCTTTCGACGATATCGTTTCGGACCGGGTCGGTCAGCCTCTCGCGCAGCCAGTCGTAGCCCTGCACTTGCGCGCGGCTGCCGGGCGGCACCCCGTGCCGATACTTGCCGGTCAGGAGGCCCGACGCCAGCGGGCTCCAGGTCGTGAGGCCGAGGCCGTAATCATCGTAGAGGCGTGCATATTCCTGCTCGACCCGCGTGCGATGGAACAGGTTGTATTGCGGCTGCTCGACGACCGGCTTGCGCAGGTGATGCCGTTCGGCGATCTCGCACGCCGCGCGGATCTCGTCCGCGCTCCATTCGGACGTCCCCCAGTACAGCGCCTTGCCGCGCGCGATCATGTCGCTCATCGCCCAGACGGTTTCCTCGATCGGCGTCTGCGGGTCCGGCCGGTGACAGTAGACGAGGTCGACGTAGTCGAGCTGCAGCCGTTGCAGCGACCCGTCGATCGCGTTCAGCAGATATTTCCGATTCAGCGTGTGGTATTGGTTCGGCGCCTCGGCGAGCCCCCAGAAGAACTTCGTCGATATGACATAGCTGACGCGCGGCCAGCCGAGCGACTTGAGCGCGTGTCCCATGATTTCCTCGGACGCGCCGCCCGCATAGACCTCGGCGTTGTCGAAGAAATTGACGCCGGCATCGCGTGCTGCCGCGAGGCACTCGCGCGCCGCGCGCTGGTCCACCTGGTTGCCGTACGTGACCCATGAGCCGAGCGAGAGCTCGCTGACCTGCAGCCCGGCGCGGCCGAGTCGTCGATAGTTCATGCGTGCCTCCTGCGTGACAGGACCGACCTTAAGCTTAGACGCTTTGGGCGCGAATGGCGGAAGCGGATCATGCACAATAGCGGCTTGCCCGCCGGCGCTCGCGCACCCGCGCGGCGGACCGGCGCTTTATTGACCCAGGATCGAAGGAGACGTGCATGGCAGCGGATTTGAGCGGCAAGGTGGCGGTGGTGACGGGCGCCGCGAGCGGCATCGGCAAGGAAATCGCGCTGGAACTGGCAAAGGCGGGCGCGGCGGTGGCGATCGCCGACCTGAACCAGGACGGCGCGAACGCCGTCGCCGAGGCAATCAAGCAGGCGGGCGGCAAGGCGATCGGCGTCGCGATGGACGTGACGAACGAGGACGCCGTCAACAGCGGCATCGACAAGGTGGCCGAAACGTTCGGCTCGGTCGATATCCTCGTGTCGAACGCGGGCATCCAGATCGTCAACCCGATCGAGAACTACGCGTTCGCCGACTGGAAGAAGATGCAGGCGATCCACGTCGACGGCGCGTTCCTGACCACCAAGGCGGCGCTCAAGCACATGTACAAGGACGACCGCGGCGGCGTCGTGATCTACATGGGCTCGGTGCACTCGCACGAGGCATCGCCGCTGAAGTCGGCCTACGTGACCGCGAAGCACGGGCTGCTGGGTCTCGCACGCGTGCTGGCGAAGGAAGGCGCGAAGCACAACGTGCGCTCGCACGTCGTGTGCCCGGGCTTCGTGCGCACGCCGCTCGTCGACAAGCAGATTCCGGAGCAGGCGAAGGAGCTCGGGATCAGCGAGGACGAAGTGGTGAAGAAGGTGATGCTCGGCAACACGGTCGACGGCGTGTTCACGACGGTGCAGGACGTCGCGCAGACGGTGCTGTTCCTGTCGGCGTTCCCGAGCGCCGCGCTGACCGGCCAGTCCGTCGTCGTCAGCCACGGCTGGTTCATGCAGTAAGCCGCGCGGATCGCCGCCGGTATGCCGCAAAAGAAAACGCGCTCCGTGGAGCGCGTTTTTCATGTCGGCGGGACGGCACCGGACGATGCCGTCTTGCGTGCCGGCGAATTACTTCAGGACGGCCGCGACCGCGTTGGCGACGACGTCGAGGTTGCGCGTGTTCAGCGCGGCGACGCAGATCCGACCCGTGCCGACCGCGTAGATGCCGAACTCGTCACGCAGGCGGTCGACTTGCGCCGACGTCAGGCCCGAGTACGAGAACATGCCGCGCTGCGCATTGATGAAGCTGAAGTCGCGGTCGACGCCGCTCGCCTTCAGGCGCTCGACGAGACCATTGCGCATCGCGCGGATGCGGTCGCGCATTTCGCCGAGTTCCTGCACCCACGATGCGTGCAGTTCCGGCGACGCGAGCACCGCGGCAACCACCGCGCCACCGTGCGTCGGCGGGTTCGAGTAGTTCGTGCGGATCACGCGCTTGAGCTGCGACAGCACGCGCGTGCCTTCGTCCTTGCTCGACGTGATGATCGACAGCGCGCCGACGCGCTCGCCATACAGCGAGAACGACTTCGAGAACGACGACGACACGAATGCGTTCAGGTCGGCTGCGGCGAACAGTCGCACGGCTGCCGCATCGGCGTCGATGCTGTCGCCGAAGCCTTGATACGCGATGTCGAGGAACGGCACGAGGTTGCGCGCCTTGACGACATCGACGACCTGCTGCCATTGCGCGTCGGTCAGGTCCACGCCGGTCGGGTTGTGGCAGCACGCGTGCAGCACGACGATCGTGCCCGGCTCGTAGCCGTTCAGCGCCGACAGCATGCCTTCGAAGTTCACGCCGTTGGTCTGCGCGTCGTAGTACGGGTAGGCGACGACTTCGAAGCCGGCCGCTTCGAACAGCGCGCGGTGGTTTTCCCAGCTCGGATCGCTGATCGCGACCTTCGCGTTCGGGTTCAGCGTGCGCAGGAAATCGGCGCCGATCTTCAGCGCGCCCGTGCCGCCCAGTGCCTGAGCCGTAATCACGCGGCCCGCGGCGATCAGCGGCGAGTCGTTGCCGAGCAGCAGCTTCTGTACGGCGGCATCGTAGGCGGCGATGCCGTCGATCGGCAGGTAGCCGCGCGGCAGGCCGGCGTCGACGCGTGCCTTCTCTGCTTCACGGACCGCGCGCAGCAGCGGAATCTTGCCTTCCTCGTTCGTGTACACGCCGACGCCGAGGTTGACCTTGGTCGTACGGGTATCGGCGTTGAAGGCTTCGTTCAGGCCCAGGATCGGGTCGCGGGGAGCAAGCTGGACAGCGGAGAAGAGCGACATGATGGTTCGGCAGTAGTGAAAAGAGGGTCAGGCTTTCATCGGGCGGGGGCGCGGCAGGCCGCGCGCGGACGGGCACGACGCCGAAAGCGCAGCAGTTCGTCATTGTAGCGAATTCGCGGCTTTTTTTCGCATCGTGACGCGTCGAATGGCGCCTGGTGGCCGTCCGTGCGCGTCAGGAGCCGGCAGCAGTCCGTCCGTCCGCGAAGCGCTAGAATGCTCTTTTGTCTTCGTTCCGGCCGCATTCCATGTCCGAACATCATGCCGACGTCGGCGACGCGCTCGACGAATCGAAATTCGTGACCTTCGAAGGGTCGCCATTCCAGCTGTATCAACCGTATCCGCCTGCCGGCGACCAGCCGACCGCGATCGCGACGCTCGTCGAAGGCATCGAGGACGGTCTCTCGTTCCAGACGCTGCTCGGCGTGACCGGTTCGGGCAAGACCTACACGATGGCGAACACGATCGCGCGACTCGGCCGCCCGGCGATCGTGTTCGCGCCGAACAAGACGCTCGCCGCCCAGCTCTACGCGGAGTTCCGCGAGTTCTTCCCGCGCAATGCGGTCGAGTACTTTGTGTCGTACTACGACTACTACCAGCCGGAAGCGTACGTGCCGCAGCGCGACCTGTTCATCGAGAAGGACTCGTCGATCAACGAGCACATCGAGCAGATGCGGCTGTCAGCGACGAAGAGCCTGATGGAGCGTCGCGACGTGGTGATCGTCGCGACGGTGTCGGCGATCTACGGTATCGGCAACCCGTCCGAATACCACCAGATGATCCTGACGCTGCGCACGGGCGACAAGCTCGGCCAGCGCGAAGTGATCGCCCGGCTGATCGCGATGCAGTACACGCGCAACGAGCAGGATTTCCAGCGCGGCACGTTCCGCGTGCGCGGCGACACGATCGACATCTTCCCGGCCGAACACGCTGAGATGGCCGTGCGCGTCGAGCTGTTCGACGACGAGGTCGAGACACTGCAGCTGTTCGACCCGCTGACCGGCCGCGTGCGGCAGAAGATTCCGCGCTTCACCGTGTATCCGTCGTCGCACTACGTGACGCCGCGCGACACCGTGATGCGCGCGGTCGAGACGATCAAGGACGAGCTGCGCGAACGCCTCGAGTTTTTCCACAGCGACAACAAGCTCGTCGAGGCGCAGCGCCTCGAGCAGCGCACCCGGTTCGATCTCGAGATGCTGCAGGAGCTCGGTTTCTGCAAGGGCATCGAGAACTACTCGCGGCACTTTTCCGGCGCCGCGCCGGGCGAGCCGCCGCCGACGCTCGTCGATTACCTGCCGCCCGACGCGCTGATGCTGCTCGACGAGTCGCACGTGCTGATCGGCCAGCTGAACGGCATGTACAACGGCGACCGCGCGCGCAAGGAGAACCTTGTCAACTACGGGTTCCGGCTGCCGTCGGCGCTCGACAACCGGCCGCTCAAGTTCCCCGAATTCGAGCGCAAGATGCGCCAGGTGGTCTTCGTGTCGGCGACGCCGGCCGACTACGAGAAGCGCGTGACCGGGCAGATCGCGGAGCAGGTCGTGCGGCCGACCGGCCTCGTCGATCCGGAAATCGAAGTGCGGCCGGCGAGCTCGCAGGTTGACGACGTGCTGACCGAGATCAACGCGCGCGTGAAGGCCGGGGAGCGCGTGCTGATCACCGTGCTGACTAAGCGGATGGCCGAGCAGCTCACCGAATTCCTCGCCGATCACGGCGTGAAGGTGCGCTACCTGCACAGCGACATCGACACGGTCGAGCGCGTCGAGATCATCCGCGACCTGCGGCTCGGCACGTTCGATGTGCTGGTCGGGATCAACCTGCTGCGGGAAGGGCTCGACATTCCGGAAGTGTCGCTCGTCGCGATCCTCGACGCGGACAAGGAAGGCTTCCTGCGGGCCGAGCGCTCGCTGATCCAGACGATCGGCCGCGCGGCGCGCAACGTGAACGGCAAGGCGATCCTCTACGCGGACAACATGACCGATTCGATGAAGCGCGCGATCGGCGAAACCGAGCGGCGCCGCGCGAAGCAGATCGCGTACAACGAGCAGATGGGCATCACGCCGCGCGGCGTCGTGAAGCGCATCAAGGACATCATCGACGGCGTCTACAACGCCGACGAGGCGCGCGCGGAACTGAAGGAAGCGCAGCAGCGTGCGAAGTTCGAGGACATGTCCGAGAAGCAGATCGCGAAGGAAATCAAGCGCCTCGAGAAGCAGATGGCCGATTACGCGAAGAACCTCGAGTTCGAAAAGGCGGCTGCCACGCGCGACCAGCTTGCGCTGCTGCGCGAGCGCGTGTTCGGTGCGAACGTCGGCGACCACGTGAGCGGCGTCCGGTAAATCTCTCCGACTGTTACCGACGAAGGCCGGTAACCTGCCTGTAAGCCTTGTCACAGCAGGGTTTTACGCGGTTGCCGGTTTGTCCATGTGCGAGTTCGGTGCTAAACTGCGCCATTATTGAGAATTGTTCGCATTAACGTTCTTCGTCGCGTTAGTGTTTATTGGCGAGCCGACCAGCCGGGCGGCCGCGCTTGTGTCAGATAAAAACAAGGAGTGTCCATGTTGGGTTCTTCGTTCATCCGCACTTCGGTTGCGGTAGCGGCGGCGCTGGCCGCCATGTCGGCATCCGCCGCCGAATATCCGATCGGCAAGCAGCAGATCCAGGGCGGGATGGAAATCGGCGCGGTTTACCTGCAGCCGATCACGATGGATCCGGAAGGGATGATGCGCAAGGCATCGGATTCGGACATCCACCTCGAGGCCGACATCCACGCGGTCAAGAACAACCCGACCGGCTTCGCCGAAGGCGACTGGATGCCGTACCTGCAGGTCACCTACAAGCTGACGAAGCAGGGCGATGCGAAGTGGAAGTCGGAAGGCGACCTGATGGGCATGGTCGCGAGCGACGGCCCGCACTACGGCGACAACGTGAAGCTGAACGGCCCGGGCAAGTATCACCTGACGATGATCGTCAAGCCGCCGATGCAGTCGGGTCACATGGCCTTCGGCCGCCACGTCGACAAGGAAACCGGCGTGGGCCAGTGGTTCAAGCCCATCACGCTCGAATACGACTTCCCGTTCGCCGGCATCGGCAAGAAGGGCGGTTACTGATCGGTGGCATAACGTACGGCGCGCCTCGGGCGCGCCGTCGTCGTAGAGAAACCAGAATGAAATTTCCCCAGAAATTCGTCGCCGCGGCTGCCGCGCTGTTGCTCGCCGGCGCCGCGCAGGCCGCCGATCTGCCGACGTTCAAGCTCGAGATGGCGGACGGCAAGCTGAATCCGGCGCGCATCGAGGTGCCGGCCGGCCAGCGCTTCAAGATCGAGATCCGGAACACCGGCAAGGGCGCCGCCGAATTCGAAAGCGTGCAATTGCGCAAGGAGAAGGTGCTCGCACCGGGCGCCGACTCGTTCGTGGTCGTCGCACCGCTTTCGCCGGGCGAATACAAGTTTTTCGACGATTTCCACCAGCAGGCGCAGGGCGTGATCGTCGCGAAGTAATGCAGTTTTGTCTGCATGCGGGCGTTTGAGTGTCCTGCATGTCAGGGAGGTATCGATGGGTCAGATCTTGTTCATCGTCTGGCGGGAGAGCGTCGAGGCGCTGCTCGTCGTCGGCATTCTCTATGCGTGGCTGAAGAACGGCGACGACGACGCGCGTCGCGGTATTCCGTATCTGTGGGCGGGCGTCGCGACCGGGCTGCTGATGGCAATCGGGCTCGGCGCCGCGCTCGTCGGGTTCACCGAGGTGCTGTCCGGTGACGCGCAGGACTATTTCCAGACGGCGATGGTGCTCATCGCGTGCGTGCTGATCGTGCAGATGGTGCTGTGGATGCGCCAGCACGGCCGCACGCTGAAGCGCGACATGGAGCAGTCGCTGCAGCAGAGCACGCGCGATTCGAACTGGTGGGGCGTCGCGGTGCTGGTCGCGCTCGCGATCGCGCGCGAGGGCAGCGAGACGGTGATCTTCCTGTACGGCCTCGGGTTCGGCCAGTCGGGCCATGTCGACGGCAGCCAGATGCTCGCCGTCGTGCTCGGTCTCGGTCTCGCGTTCCTGACGTTCTATCTGCTGCAGCTCGGCGGCAAGTACTTCTCGTGGCGGCATTTCTTCCGCGTCACCGAAGTGATGTTGCTGCTCCTCGGCGCGGGCCTGTTCCAGACCGGCGTCGACAAGCTGATCGACAAGGAAATCCTGCCGCTCGGCATGTCGCAGGTGTGGGATACGTCGGCCATCCTCGACGATTCCGGCACGTTCGGTTCGCTGATCGCGACGCTGACCGGCTATCGTGCGCATCCGGCGCTGATGAACCTGATCGCGTACGCGGTGTACTGGGCGGTCGTCTGGCTGCTGCTCAAGCGCGCGAGCCGGCGTCCGGCCGCCGCCGCGGGGCGCGCTGCATGAGTACCGTCGCCGGCGCAAAGCCGGGCTGGCTCGCCCGGGCCGGCCAGTGGATGCAGCGCCACGGCGCGCTGGTCCGCGGCGTCCAGTGGGTCGTCGTGGCCGTCTATGCGTTTCTCATCATCGTGCCGGCGATCATGCCGCTGCCTGACGATTCCGCGCATCTGTGGAGCAACCTCACGCTCGCCGCGGAATTCGTGTTCTGGGGCATCTGGTGGCCGTTCGTGCTGCTGTCGATGGTGATGCTCGGCCGCGTCTGGTGCGGCGTGCTGTGCCCGGAAGGCGCGCTCACCGAATTCGCGAGCAAGTTCGGCCGCGGCGGCGCGATTCCGCGCTGGATGAGGTGGGGCGGCTGGCCGTTCGTCGCGTTCGGGCTCACGACGATCTACGGGCAGATGGTCAGCGTGTACCAGTATCCGCTGGCGGTGCTGTTCGTGCTCGGCGGCTCGACCGTCGGCGCGATCGTGATCGGCGTGCTGTACGGCCGCGAGAAGCGCGTGTGGTGCAAGTACCTGTGCCCGGTCAACGGCGTGTTCGGGCTGCTCGCGCGGCTTGCGCCGATGCGCTACAAGGTCGACGAGGACGCATGGCGCCGTTCGTACAAGAACGGCGAGCACGGGCACCGCGTGATTCCGATCAATTGCGCGCCGCTCGTGCCGTTGCGCAACATGAAGGGCGCGGCGGCGTGCCATATGTGCGGCCGCTGCAGCGGGCACCGCGATGCGATTTCGCTGTCGTGGCGCTCGCCGTCCGAGGAGGTCGTGAAGCTCGGCGCGCAGCAGGCGAATCCGTGGGACACCGCGCTGATCCTGTACGGCCTGCTCGGCGTCGCGATCGGCGCGTTCCACTGGACCGTCAGCCCGTGGTTCGTGCAGATCAAGCAATGGCTCGCGGGCTGGCTGATCGATCACGACATCACGTGGCCGCTCGAAACCAATGCGCCGTGGTTCCTGCTCACGCATTATCCGGATCGCAACGACGTGTTCTCGTGGCTCGACGGTGGGCTCATCGTCAGCTACATCGTCGGCACGGGGCTCGTGTACGGCACTGCGCTGCTCGTGCTGCTGGCCGGCGCGGCGCTGATGCTCGGTCGCTTCGATCGCGTGCGGGTCCACCATCTCGCGCAGTCGCTGATTCCGATCGCGGGCGCGGGCGTGTTCCTCGGCCTGTCGGCGACGACGCTGTCGCTGCTGCGTGCGGAACACGTGCCGCTCGGCTGGGCGTCGGACGTGCGCATCGCAATCCTGGTCGCAGCAAACGCATGGAGCGCCTGGCTGGCGTGGCAGGTGACGGGGCGTTATGCGGGCTGGCCGCGCCGCGTGGCGGCCTTCGCATGGTTTGCCGTTGCGCTCGCCGTCATCGACAGCGCGTGGTGGCTGATGTTCTGGGGCTTCGCGCACTTCTGACCGAAGCGGGCGAGTGCGGAGACCGCCGCGCCGCACGCCGCGCATGAAATGAAAAAGCGACACGTCCTTCGACGTGTCGCTTTTGTTTTTGCTGCGAGAACCAAAAAAAGTGGCTTGGCTTGCTGTAACGGCTGCTTGAGTGTGTTTGCACGAAGGGGTCTAGATCTCGCGTGCAAGCCGTAACGCTGGCTAATGCCCAACACCTCTCAGGGAGGTGGTCCCCACAATACTCTGTACTGCGTACTACTTCGTCAGGATCAACTTGCCGAGCCGCGTGGCGCGCAACTGATAGGTTTCCCCGTTGTGCGCGATGCTGACGTGGCTGCGGCCCTGCAGCAACGCGTCGCTGCTGACGATTCGCGTGCCGGTGTCGCGGCTTGCGCCGACGGGCTTCGCCGGCGTCGTGACCGCTGCCGTCTTCTGACGGCTGCCGCCTGGGGCGCCGGTGGTACGACGCAAGGTCAGCGTGGTCGGGCGAGTGGTGTCGGTCATTCGGTTGATCGGTCAATGTCGATGCGATGGAATGAATTCTAAATGATAACCATTCCCATTTACCAAAACTCTTTATTGATCGAAACCTTGAATCTGATAGGACGAATCAAAGAGGCGGCCGCGTGCGGCCGCCGTCGTGTCAGTGCAGGGGAGCGGGATCCTTGCGTCCCTGTGCGTATTCGCGGATCAGCCGCACGGTGTCGATATCCGACGTGCGATACGCTTCCTTGACGATCTCGTGGGTCTGCCGCGCGTCTTCGGTGTCGTTGCTGACAGCCAGCGTCGTGCGGTACTCGAAACGCAGGAAGAGCTGCTGGTCTTCGCGTTCCTCGATCGTCATCGTCAGCGAGCCGCCGATCTCGCCGTCTGCCGCGTGGATGTCGTAGCGGACCTGCTGGTTCGGCGTGAGCGTCACGCGGTCGCGCACGGTCGCGTTGCCGAAGTGCAGTTCGCGTTCGAGCGTCGTGTCGGTCCGTTCGTGGACGACGCAGCTGTCGAGACCGATCACGAACAGTTGCGGCTGCTCGGCGCGCAGCACGAGCCCTTCCCACAGCTGGTCGCGGGTCAGGTTGGGCACGGCCGGATCGTCGGCGTTGATCTGGATCAGGTGTTCGAAGTTCAAGGGGACGGGTTCCTGGTGGTGGCGGGCGCCACGTGGTTCAAGAACTTATTGTGACGCAAATCCGGCGCGTTCGCGGCACCGGCGTCCCCCTATCGACACGGTCAGGGCGCGATGCAGCCCATGCGACCGCTCTGGTAGTCGACCACCGCCTGTCGGATTTCATCCTCCGTGTTCATCACGAAGGGGCCGTAGCGCACGATCGGCTCGTTGAGCGGCACGCCGCCGATCAGCAGCAGGTCGAGCGGCTCGGCGCCGGCGGAGAACGTGACCGCGTCGCCGTCGTCGCGATAGATGACCATGTGGCGGGCGTCGATCGTCTGCCGTTCCGGTCCGTAAAGGCCCGCGCCCGCGATCGGGTACGCGAATACGCGATAGCCGGCCGGCACCGGCTGCGTGACCGTCGCGCCCGGTTCGAGCGTGAAATGCTGGTATAGGATCGGCGTGCGCGTCTCGACGACCGCCTTGGCGCCGAACGCTTCGCCTGCGATCACCCGGACGCGTGCACGGCCGTCCGGCGACGTCGCGGCGGGGATGCGATCGGCGGTGATCTCCTGGTAGCGCGGCGCGATCAGCTTGTCGCGCTGCGGCAGGTTGACCCACAGCTGGAAGCCGTGCGAGCGACCGCCGGTGCGGGCGAACGCCGGGTCCGGCATCTCGCTGTGCACGACGCCGGCGCCGGCCGTCATCCACTGCACGTCGCCCGGGCCGAGCGCACCCGCGTGACCGGCGGAATCGCGGTGCCGGAAGCGTCCGTCGAACACGTAGGTCACGGTCTCGAAGCCGCGATGCGGGTGGTCGGGCGCGCCTTTGGCCTCGTCCGGGCCGTAGTCGACCGGGCCCATCTCGTCGAGCAGCAGGAACGGATCGAAATCCATCAGCAGCCGGGTCGGAAACGGACGGTGGACCACGAAGCCGCCGCCTTCGGTCGTGCGAAGGGCGGGGTAGGTGCGGTCAAGCGAGCGATCGGTCGTCATGCGGCAGCCCTCGGAAAGATGGAATAGCGCTATTTTTGAAACGTAGCGCTATTATATTGGCCGGTTTGCCTATTAATTCAGCTCAGTTCGCAATGGATTGTTCTGGAATTGGAACGATGACATGAATATCGACGCACATAACCTGAACGACCTGATGTACTTTTCGCAGGTCGTCGAGCACGGCGGCTTCTCGGCGGCCGAACGTGTGCTGGGAATCTCGAAGTCGCGCCTGTCGCGGCGCCTGACCGAGCTCGAGGCGTCGCTGGGCGTGCGCCTGCTGCAGCGCTCGACCCGCAAGCTGGCGCTGACCGAGGCGGGCGAACTGTTCTATCAGCACTGTCAGGCGATGCTCGCCGAAGCGCAGGCCGCGATGAACGCGGTGCAGCAGTTGCGCGCGTCGCCGCGCGGCTCGGTGCGGGTCAGCGTGCCGGTCACGCTGTCGCAGACGATGTTGTCGCGGATCCTGCCCGAATTCCTGCATCGCTACCCGGAAGTGAAGGTGCATGTTCGCGTGACGAATCGCGTGATCGACCTGTTCGAGGATTCGATCGACGTCGCACTGCGGGTGCGCTCCGAACCGCCGGAAAACGCGAACATCATCGTGCGGCCGCTGTGGCGGACCGAACAGATGCTGGTCGGCGCGCCGAGCCTCCTGAGCCAGAACGCGCCGCCGCTCGTGCCGGATGATCTCGCCGGTTTCGAGACGCTCGATACGCCAAGCGTCGACGGGCGGCACGTGTTCAACCTGATCGCGCCGGACGGGTCGAAGCACGTGCACGAACACGAGCCGCGCCTCGTGACGGCCGACCTGATGACGATCCGCGAGGCCGTGCTCGACGGCGTCGGGATCGCGGCGCTGCCGGAGATGATGTACGGCAATGCGCTGCGCGCCGGGCAACTGTCGCCGGTGATGCCGGGCTGGACGCTGCCGGTGCCGCAGCTCTATGCGGTGTTCGTTTCGCGGCAGGGGATGCCGCCCGCGGTGCGTTCGTTCGTCGACTACCTGGTCGAGAAGCTCGATCACGGCAAATACCAGCAGCCGGGCTGCCCGGAGCGTGCGAAACAGATGGCCGAGGATGCGTCGGCCGCGTGACACGGACCTTCAAGCACTGCAAATTTGTTTTGTCATTGAAGCGTCGTTTGCAATCGCAAGTTTCAATCGGCGAAGCCTTGAATGCGCGGGCCGGCGGGCCTATATTGGAATCCCATTTCGCGAAGGATGTTCTGAGCGGAAGACGGTGGCCGCATATGTTGCGAGCCAGATAGGGCAGAAAGCGCAGTCCGTGCAGACCACGGTAGCCGCATTTGCGTTGCTCGAGGCGCAACCGATACCGCCGAAGAGCCCGCCGCCCGAAGGCGCCCGCGTGCGCATGAAAAAAGGCCTTCATCTGGCGATGAAGGCCTTTTACTTTGTGTGCGGCGGCCGGCGAGGGCCACAACGCATACCTTTACTTTGACCTTGCCTTCGGCTCCGTCACGAAGCCGAGCTTCGTCAGGCCGCCGGCCTGCGCATCGGACATCACCTCGGCAACCCGCTCGTAGGCGACCTTGCGGTCCGCGCGCAGGTGCAACTCGGGTTGTGGCTTGCGTTGCGCGGCCTCTGCGATATGTGCCTGCAGCTGCTCGCGCGTCACCGTCTGATCGTTCCACAGGATCGTGCCGTTGCCCTGGATCGCGACGTCGACGGTCTGCGGCTTGTCTTCGACCGGCTGGCTGCTTGCATGCGGCAGGTCGATCTTCACCGCGTGCTGCATCGCCGGAATCGTCACCAGAAAAATGATCAGGAGTACGAGCATGACGTCGACAAGCGGCGTCATGTTGATCTCGCTCATCACGCTGTCGTCGTCATCGTCGCTGAAACCGGTGTTCATTGCCATCGTTCACCCCGCTTCAGCTGGCGCGGGCCGCGAGACGCAGGCCGTCGCGCGTGGACGACGACGCGAGGCGCGCGCCCGTCACGAAGTACGCATGCAGGCCGTGCGCGAAGCGGCGCAGCTTGCTGACGACGCCCTTGTTCGCGCGGGTGAGCGCGTTGTAGCCGAGCACCGCGGGAATCGCGACGAACAGGCCGAAGGCCGTCATGATCAGCGATTCACCGACCGGGCCCGCCACCTGGTCGATCGACGTCTGGCCGGTTGCGCCGATCACGAGCAGCGCGTGGTAGATCCCCCAGACCGTGCCGAACAGCCCGACGAACGGTGCGGTGCTGCCGATCGACGCGAGGATCGCGAGGCCGCCTTGCATGCGCGCGATGCCTTCGTCCATCGTGTCCTTCAGACAGCGCGTGATCCAGTCGGACACGTCCATCCGGTCATGCAGGTGCGGCTGCGTCTGGTGATGGTGATCGGCCGCTTCCTTGCCGGCGAGCGCGAGCGCGAGGAACGGGTTGTCGCTCGGCGTCGATGCGGCCTGGCCGAGCTTCTTGATGCCGTCGTCGAAGTCGTCCGAATGCCAGAACGCCTGCTCGGCGTTCTTCGTGAGGCGGTTCAGGCGAATCACGTTCCAGCCCTTGATGACGATCACCATCCACGACAGGACCGACATCACGAGCAACGCGATTGCGATGGCGCGTGTGACGAAATCACCTTGCGCCCAGACGTGCGCGATACCGTAGCTTTGCATTTTTATTCCTTTTGAATCTTCCGGATGAGGCAGTGTTAGTCGGTGAGCCCGAAGTTGTAGGGCTGGGTACGGGCGGCGCGGATCGCCTGACCGTTTTCGATATAGGGGCGGCACGTCGACGCGCGCATCGCGGCGAGGGCGGCCTCGTCGAGGCGCGGATAGCCGCTGCTCTTCTGCAGCTCGACGCTCTCGAGCTTGCCCGTCACGCCGACGACGAAATGCACGTACGCGGTGCCCGATTCGCCGCGGCGGCGGGACATCGACGGATAGTCGGGCTTCACGAACGCGCATTGGAGCGTCGGGACATTCTTCGGCGCGCTGACGTCCATCGTCTCGCGCGCGGGCCCGGTCGCGGCCGACGGCGCGGCGGCAGCCGGTGCGGCGGGCGCCGGCGTCGGGTCGGCCGCGGCGGCGGGTGTCGGCGACGGCGCGGGCGACGGTGCAACCGGCTGCGGCGTCGGCTTCGAAACCGTCGGCACCAGCTTCGGCTCGACCTTGGGCTTCACGCGCGGCGTGGGCTTCGGCGGGGCCGGTTGCGGGATCGATTCGGCCGCGACCTGCTGCGCGATCGGCGCGGGCGCGATCAGTTGCGCGGTGATCGACTGGACCTCGACGTTTTTCGCCGGCGGCGCGTTGCGATGGAGCCAGGCCGCGGTCAGCAGGACCGCGTGCACGGCGAGCACGCCGACCGCAGCGGCGATCACTCGGGGATTCATACGGGGGGCCGCCGGCCAGGCGCCGGCTGGAGCGGAATGCGAAGCCTGCATGTTAGCTTGAAAGAACGGCGCCGCACGCGACGTGCAGCGGGTGACGCAGCATCACTTGCGGAAGATCAGCAACGAGATGCACACGGTGGTAACAAATCCGATCAGCAATTCCATAACAGGCTCCTTGACAGGTAGGCCGTTGGCTCGCGCTGATACTGGCTTGCTGACGGGCAAAACAAAAAATGCGGCCTGAGCCGCACACGCAACCGGCGCGGGTCAGGCCGCCTTGCGCTCGTAGAACGTCACGGGAATCGGGTGAGCATGATGCTCGACGCCGCACCGGCTCGCGCAGACGCCTTGCTCGGCCATGATGTCGCGCACGGACTCCTCGCACTTGCCGCAGCAGGTGGCCACGCCGAGTTCGAACTGGAGTTCATCGAAAGAATCCACGCCTTCCGCAAGGGACGCGCGAATCGTGCGATCAGAGACAGACTTGCACACGCAGACGATCATGATGAGTGCGATAGCTAACGGTAATGCGAATTATTATCATTAAATTTGCCGGCGTTGACAAGCCCGCATCCGGCTTTTTTGTAACAAAACCAGACCCTTAGAGGGGTTACTGACGGAGCAGGGGGCCGGACGAGGGCGTCAGGCGGCCGTGCACGCGTGCGCGTTCGGCGAAGCAATGGCGACGGATTCGACCGGCGCGTCGAGGCCGAGCAAGGCCGACGCGAGCGCGTGCAGCTGCCGGCCGTCGCTGGTCGAGCAGAGGCGCGGCGGCGCGGCCCGGGTGCCGGCCGGCGCGCGCAGGCCGCGTTCGTCGAGGACGCGCACGAGCTGGCGGGCGATCGCGTCGCTGGTGTCGACGATCGTCAGGCGGTCACCGACAAGGTCACGAATCGTTTCCGTGAAGAACGGGTAGTGCGTGCAGCCGAGCACCAGCGTATCGGCGCCCGCATCGAGCATCGGCTGCAGGTAGCCGTCGAGCAGCGCGCGCAACGCAGGCGAACCTGTGTCGCCGCGTTCGACCGCCTCGACGAGCCCGTGCCCGGGCTGGCAGATGAAGCGGCGGCCGGCGCCATAGCGGTCGAGCAGCGCCTGGAAGCGCGCGCTGCCGAGCGTCGACTGGGTCGCGAGCACGCCCACGATGCCGCTCGCGGACAAGGCCGCCGCGGGCTTGATGCCCGGCTCGACGCCGACGAGCGGGATCGCGAGGCGCTCGCGGATGGCGGCGATCGATTGCGCGGTGGCGGTGTTGCACGCGACGACCAGCGCTTTCGCGCCCTCGCGCGCGAGCCACTCGCCGATCGCCAGCGTGCGCTCCGTGATGAACGCCTCGTCGCGCGGGCCATAGGGCGCGTTGCGCGAATCGGCGACGTAGACGAACGATTCGTCGGGCAGCTGCGCACGCACGGCGCGCAGCACCGACAGGCCGCCCAGCCCGGAATCGAAGATGCCGACGGGCGCGCCCGTGGCGGCCGTCGTGGCGATGACGGAAGGCGTCGACATGCTCAGGCAGTCCGCAATGACGGGGAAGGGCGGGGAATGCGCTTACTCCGGCGAACCCATCATCGTCTGCTGGTAGTTCTGGATGCCGACCTTGCCGATCAGGTCGATCTGCGTTTCCAGCCAGTCGATGTGCTCTTCGGTGTCGTCGAGAATCTTTTCGAAGATTTCGCGCGACACGTAGTCACGCACCGATTCGCAATAGGCGATCGCTTCCTTGCAGGTCGCCTGGGAGATCTGCTCGAGCTTCAGGTCGCACTTCAGGATCTCTTCGGTCTCCTCGCCGACGAGCAGCTTGTGCAGGTCCTGCAGGTTCGGCAGGCCGTCGAGCATGAACACGCGCTCGATGAGCCAGTCCGCATGCTTCATTTCGCCGATCGACTCGTCGTATTCGTGCTTGCCGAGCTTCTCGAGACCCCAGTGCTTGTACATGCGGGCATGCAGGAAGTACTGGTTGATCGCCGTCAGCTCGTTCTTCAGCTGGGCGTTCAGGTATTCGATGACTTTCTTGTCGCCTTGCATGGCTTGTTTCCTTCTTGAGGGTGGGGCTTTGGAACCCGAACGATAATCGCTCGAAAGCGAAATGCCAAGCTTCCCGCGCTCGTCCGATCGGCCAGCGGCGCGCGATGAGAATGAGAAGCAAAAAGGCCGGACAGGAGTCCGGCCTTTCGAGCGTTCGCGCTTATGCGGCGGCGACCGGGATCTTGCCGATCTTCGCCTGCCACTCCTTCGGACCGGTCTGGTGCACCGACGTGCCCGACGAATCGACGGCCACCGTCACCGGCATGTCCTGCACGTCGAACTCGTAGATCGCTTCCATGCCGAGGTCTTCGAACGCGAGCACCTTCGCGCCGCGAATCGCCTTCGACACGAGGTACGCCGCGCCGCCGACCGCCATCAGGTAGGCCGCCTGGTGCTTCTTGATCGCGTCGATCGCGACCGGGCCGCGTTCGGCCTTGCCCACCATCGAGATGAGGCCCGTCTGCGCGAGCATCGTCTCGGTGAACTTGTCCATCCGCGTGGCCGTCGTCGGGCCGGCCGGGCCGACCACTTCGTCACGCACCGGATCGACCGGGCCGACGTAGTAGATCACGCGGTTCGTGAAGTCGACCGGCAGCTTCTCGCCCTTCGCGAGCATGTCGGCGATGCGCTTGTGCGCCGCGTCGCGGCCCGTCAGCATCTTGCCGGACAGCAGCAGCGTCTGGCCCGGCGTCCAGCTCGCGACTTCTTCCGGCGTCAGCGTGTTCAGGTCGACGCGCTTGCTGGTTTCCGTGTTCGGTTCCCACTGGACCTTCGGCCAGGCGTCGAGCGACGGCGCTTCAAGCTTCGCCGGGCCCGAGCCGTCGAGCACGAAGTGCGCGTGGCGCGTCGCCGCGCAGTTCGGGATCAGCGCGACCGGCTTCGACGCCGCGTGCGTCGGTGCGGCCATGATCTTCACGTCGAGCACGGTCGCGAGGCCGCCGAGGCCCTGCGCACCGATGCCGAGCGCGTTGACCTTCTCGTGCAGCTCGACGCGCAGCTCCTCGACCCAGTCCTTCGGGCCGCGCGCGATGATTTCCTGGATGTCGATCGGCTCCATCAGCGATTCCTTCGCCATCACCATCGCCTTCTCGGCGGTGCCGCCGATGCCGATGCCGAGCATCCCCGGCGGGCACCAGCCCGCGCCCATCGTCGGCACGGTCTTCAGCACCCAGTCGACGATCGAGTCGGACGGGTTCAGCATCACGAACTTCGACTTGTTCTCCGAGCCGCCGCCCTTCGCGGCGACCTGCACGTCGACCTTGTCGCCCGGCACGATCTCGTAGTGGATCACCGCCGGCGTGTTGTCCTTCGTGTTCTTGCGGCCGCCTTCGGGCGGATTGACGATCGACGCGCGCAGCACGTTGTCCGGATGCGTGTAGCCGCGGCGCACGCCTTCGTTGATCATGTCGGTGACGCCCATCGTCGCGCTGTCCCAGCGCACGTCCATGCCGACCTTCACGAACACCGTGACGATCCCCGTGTCCTGGCAGATCGGGCGGCGGCCTTCCGCGCACATGCGGCTGTTCGTGAGGATCTGCGCGATCGCGTCCTTCGCGGCCGGGCTTTCCTCGAGCTCGTACGCGCGGCCGAGGGCCTGGATGTAGTCGAGCGGGTGGTAGTAGCTGATGTACTGCAGCGAATCCGCGATGCTCTGGATCAGGTCTTCCTGTTTGATGACGGTCATGGCTGAGACTCTGTGAGGACTGTGGGGAATGCGTTGCCGGCGTGTTCCGCCGGCTTGCGGGACGCGACGGCGGGGGCGTGCGTCTCGTGGAAATGCGCGGGATGCGTGTGGGTCGTCAGGCGGTCGACCCACGCCATCACGAGCGCCGACACGAGGAACGACACGTGGATTAGCACCTGCCACATGATCGCGTGGGCGGTGTGCTGGTCCGGGTTGATGAAGGTCTTCAGCAGGTGGATCGACGAGATGCTGATCAGCGCCATCGACAGCTTGACCTTCAGCACGCCCGCGTTCACGTGGTCGAGCCATTCAGGCTCGTCCGGATGCCCCTCGACGCCGAGCCGCGACACGAACGTCTCGTAGCCGCCGACGATCACCATGATCAGCAGGTTCGAGATCATCACCACGTCGATCAGGCCGAGCACCGCGAGCATCACGCCGATCTCGTCGAGGCTCGCCGCGTGCGACAGCAGGTGCCACACCTCGTGCAGGAACAGGAAGGCATAGACGCCTTGCGCGACGATCAGGCCGAGATACAGCGGGACCTGGAGCCAGCGGCTCATGAAGATCAGTCGGGGCAGCGGACGCATGGGGCGGACAACGGGACGGACGGGCGAATGCGGGTCGGTCTGCGGGGCGGGCATGATGGGCGAACGGGCGCGGGTATCGGGGGGTAGCAATTCGGAAAAAGCGCGCTATTGTAGCGCGTCGGCCCGCTTGGCTGCAGCGACGCGCCCCGCGGCCGGGCGGGGCGCCGGGGACGGATCAGGGTGCGACGGGCGGCGTGCGTTTCACGCGCAGGCTTGCAAGCACGATGCCGGTGACGACGCACGCGAGCGCGAAGCCGTGCGCGAGCGTCGGCCGCTCGCCGAGGAACGCGATCCCGTAGACGGCCGCGGCGACCGGCAGCACCGCGCTGAACACGCCGGCGAGGCTGCCCGGCACGTGGCGGATGCCCTTCATCCACATCCAGAACGAGAAGATGCTGGCCGACAGCCCGTACCAGACGACGAGCGCCCAGATGCTCGCCGGCACGCTCGCGTAATGGAAATGCCACATCGCGCCCGCGCCGAGCGGCAGCATCAGCAGCAGGCCGAACAGGTGGGTGTACGCGCAAATGTCGATCGGCGCGAGCGTCTGCGTGAGGCGGCGCGACAGGATCACGTAGATCGATTCGCAGCACACCGCGCCGAGCATCAGCAGGTTCCCCGCCAGCGAGCCGGCCGACGCGCCGGTCGCGGTCGTGCCACCGTTCGCGAAGTTGATCGTCACGACGCCGACGATCGCCAGCGCGATCGACACAAGCGCACGGCCGTTCGGTTTTTCGCGCAGGATCAGCCAGGCGAACAGCGCGACGACGGCGGGGATCGTGCTCGTGATGACGCCGGCCGCGACCGCGCTCGTGCGCTGCACGCCGTTCAGCATCAGCAGCGTGAACATGAAGGTGCCGAAGAACGCCTGCAGGAACAGGTTCAGCCATTCGCCGCGCTTGACCGTGCGCATCTTGACCGGACGGAACAGCGGCCACAGCACGCCGATCGCGATCACGAAGCGCAGCGTGGCGAGAATGACGACGGGAACGAAGGCGACGATCGACTTGCCGATGCCGACGTTGCCGCCGACGAGCAGCATCGACACGATGAGGAAAAGTGCGTAGCGATTCAAGCTGGAATCCGTAAGGCGAGTTCAGTTAGGATTGTAGGGTCGTGGTCGTAACAGCGCAAAGCGCGCCGCCGGGTGTGCCGCAGGTGGTGTCGCCGATTTTGTCCGTAAGTGATGGGTAAGTTGAGACGCTTATCTTGGAAGATGCCGGACCACGCGCTTGCCGTCGTGCGATGTGGTGCGGCGCAGCATCGCGCGCAGCCCCCGGGCCGTGCGCGGGTGAGTGGGAGACAGCGGCGTGGTTGCGCCGACCAAGACGCGGCGCGCACGAATCGCGCCGGCAATCAGAGGATGCATGTTCACCAAGGGGTAGTCGATGTCTGCGATTGAATCGGTTCTTCACGAAAGCCGCCAGTTTGAGCCGCCCGAGGCGCTCGTGAAGGCAGCGGCCATTTCCGGCATGGAAGCCTATCGTGCGCTTGCCGACGAGGCCGAGCGTGATTACGAAGGCTTCTGGGGGCGCCAGGCCCGCGACACGCTCGCGTGGCACAAGCCGTTCACGAAGGTGCTCGACGAGTCCGATGCGCCGTTCTACAAGTGGTTCGACGACGGCGAGCTGAACGCGTCGTACAACTGCCTCGACCGTCACGTCGCGGCCGGCAACGGCGAGCGCGTCGCGGTGATCTTCGAAGCGGACGACGGCACCGTCACGCGCGTCACGTATGCCGACCTGCTCGCACGCGTGTCGCGTTTCGCGAACGCGCTGAAGCAGCGCGGCATCGGCCGTGGCGACCGCGTCGTCATCTACATGCCGATGTCGATCGAGGCGATCGTCGCGATGCAGGCATGTGCGCGCATTGGGGCGACGCACTCGGTCGTGTTCGGCGGGTTCTCCGCGAAGTCGCTCAACGAGCGGCTCGTCGACGTCGGCGCGAGCGCGCTCGTCACCGCCGACGAACAGCTGCGCGGCGGCAAGACGCTGCCGCTCAAGAGCATCGCCGACGAGGCGCTCGCGATGGGCGGCTGCGACGCGGTCAAGAGCGTGATCGTCTATCGCCGCACCGGCGGCAAGGTCGACTGGCATGCGGACCGCGACCTGTGGATGCACGAGCTGACGGCAGGCGCTGCCGATGCGTGCGAGCCGGAATGGGTCGGCGCCGAGCATCCGCTGTTCATCCTGTATACATCGGGCTCGACCGGCAAGCCGAAGGGCGTGCAGCACAGCACCGGCGGCTATCTGCTGTGGGCCGCGTTGACGATGAAGTGGGCGTTCGACTGGAAGCCGTCCGACGTGTTCTGGTGTACCGCCGACATCGGCTGGATCACCGGCCATACGTACATCACGTACGGCCCGCTCGCGTGCGGCGCGACGCAGATCGTGTTCGAGGGCGTGCCGACCTATCCGGACGCCGGCCGCTTCTGGAAGATGATCGCGGACCACAAGGTCAGCGTGTTCTACACCGCGCCGACCGCGATCCGTTCGCTGATCAAGGCGGCCGAGGCCGACGACAAGGTCCATCCGAAGAGCTACGACCTGTCGAGCCTGCGCATCATCGGCACCGTCGGCGAGCCGATCAACCCCGAAGCGTGGATGTGGTATCACAAGCACGTCGGCCAGGAGCGCTGCCCGATCGTCGACACGTGGTGGCAGACCGAGACCGGCGGCCACATGATCTCGCCGCTGCCGGGTGCGACGCCGACCGTGCCGGGCTCGTGCACGCTGCCGCTGCCGGGCATCATGGCGGCCGTCGTCGACGAGACGGGCCAGGACGTGCCGAACGGGCAGGGCGGGATTCTCGTCGTCAAGCGCCCGTGGCCGTCGATGATCCGCACGATCTGGGGCGACCCGGAGCGCTTCAAGAAGAGCTACTACCCCGACGAGCTCGGCGGCCGGCTCTATCTCGCCGGTGACGGCACCGTGCGCGACAAGGGCACCGGCTACTTCACGATCATGGGCCGGATCGACGACGTGCTGAACGTGTCGGGCCACCGGCTCGGCACGATGGAGATCGAGTCGGCGCTGGTCGCGCACGAGCTCGTCGCCGAGGCGGCCGTGGTCGGGCGTCCGGACGAGACGACGGGCGAGGCGGTGGTCGCGTTCGTCGTGCTCAAGCGCACGCGTCCGGAAGGCGAAGAGGCCGCGAAGCTCGCGAAGGAGCTGCGCGACTGGGTCGGCAAGCAGATCGGGCCGATCGCGAAGCCGAAGGACATCCGTTTCGGCGACAACCTGCCGAAGACGCGTTCCGGCAAGATCATGCGCCGCCTGCTGCGCTCGCTCGCGAAGGGCGAGACGATCACGCAGGACACGTCGACGCTCGAGAACCCCGCGATCCTCGACCAGCTCGCCGAAGTGCGCTGAGCCGGCGTTGCGGCATGCGCCCCTGCGCGGCAATCCCGATTGCCCGCGCAGGGGCTTTTTGCTACACAAGGGCATGACCGTCCCGTCCCGTCCCGCGCCTGTCGCGCCGCCGCCCGTCCCTGCGCCGCTCGCGCGCGCGCATGCGCGCTACTGGCGCTTCAACGTCGCGCTGATCGCCGTGCTGATGGCGACCGGCTTTGCGGTGTCGTTCATCGTCCCGTTCTTCGCGCCGGCGCTCGCGGGCGTGCGCTTCGCCGGGTTCAGCCTGCCGTTCTACGTCGGCGCGCAAGGCGCGATCCTCGTCTATCTCGTGCTGATCGTGGTGTACATCGGGCTGATGCAACGCGCCGACCGCATCCTGCGCAGTACGTACGACGCGTACGCGGCACAGGCCGGCGACACGCGTGGCGGGCGCTGACGCATGCTGACGCATCGCCTGATCCGCGCCTATGTGCTGTACACGCTCGGCTTTCTCGGGTTCGTGCTGCTGCTGGGGCAGATCGAGCGCGCGGCCGGCTCCGGCGTGTGGATCGGCTACGTGTTCCTGTTCGTGCCGATCGCCGTCTATGCGGTGATCGGGCTGCTGTCGCGCACGTCCGACCTCGTCGAGTACTACGTCGCCGGGCGGCGCGTGCCGTCCGCGTTCAACGGGATGGCGACCGCCGCCGACTGGCTGTCGGCCGCGTCGTTCATCGGCCTAGCCGGATCGCTGTACGCGACCGGCTACGACGCGCTCGCCTACCTGATGGGCTGGACCGGCGGCTTCTGCCTCGTCGCGTTCCTGCTCGCGCCGTATGTGCGCAAGCTGGCCCGCTACACGATTCCCGATTTTCTCGGCACGCGCTTCTCGAGCACCGCGGTGCGTGCGCTCGCGGCGGGCGCGGCGATCCTGTGCTCGTTCGTCTATCTGGTCGCGCAGATCCAGGGCATCGGGCTGATCGCGACGCGCTTCATCGGCGTCGATTTCGCGATCGGCATCTTCTGCGGGCTCGCGGGCATTCTCGTCTGCTCGTTCCTTGGCGGGATGCGCGCGGTCACGTGGACGCAGGTCGCGCAGTACATCATCCTGATCAGCGCGATCCTGATTCCCGTGTCGCTGATCGCGATGAAGAACGGGCTCGGGCCGGTGCCGCAATTCAGCTACGGGCAGTTGATGGAGCGTGTCGCCGCGCGCGAAGCGCAGATGCGCGATTCGCGTGACGAGCAGCAGGTGCGCGATGCATATCGCCGGCAGGCCGCGCACATCCAGACGCAGCTCGACCGGCTGCCTGCATCGTATGCGCAGGAGCGGGAGCGGCTCGTCGACCAGCTCGCCGACCTGCGCCGCCACAATGGGCCGCTGCGCGAGATCAGCCAGCGCGAGCGCGCGCTCGCGGACTTCCCGCGCGACCCGGCGGCGGCGCGCGTGGTGTGGTCGCAGGCGCGCGACGACCTGCTCGCTCGCGCGGCGCCGCCGGTGCCGATGCACGAGCCGTTTCCGGCGGCGAGCGAAGACGAGCGGCGGCCGCGTGAACGAAACTTCCTCGCGCTGCTGCTGTGCCTGTCGCTCGGCACCGCGAGCCTGCCGCACATCCTGACGCGCTACAACACGACGACGTCGGTCGCGTCCGCGCGCCGCTCGGTCGGCTGGACGCTGTTCTTCATTGCGCTGTTCTATTTGAGCGTGCCGGTGCTCGCGGTGATGATCAAGTACGAGATTCTCGCGAACCTCGTCGGGCGGCCGTTCGCGGCCCTGCCGGCGTGGGTCACGCAGTGGCATCACTTCGAGCCGGACCTGATCAGCGTCGTCGACGAGATTCGCGACGGCATCGTCCACTGGTCCGAAATCCAGATGCAGCCGGACATGGTCGTGCTGGCCGCGCCGGAAATCGCCGGGCTGCCTTACGTGATGTCCGGGCTGATCGCGGCGGGCGCGCTCGCGGCCGCGCTGTCGACCGCGGACGGCCTGCTGCTGACGATCGCGAATGCGCTGTCGCACGACATCTACTACCACATGGTCGCGCCCGACGCATCGAGCCAGCGGCGGGTGACGATCTCGAAGGTGCTGCTGCTCGGGGTCGCGCTGTTCGCGTCGTATGTCGCGTCGCTCAATACCGGGAAGATCCTGTTTCTCGTCGGCGCGGCGTTCTCGCTCGCGGCGTCGAGTTTCTTTCCGGTGCTCGTGCTGGGCGTGTTCTGGAAGCGCACGACGACGCGCGGCGCGATCGCCGGGATGGTGACGGGGCTCGTGGTGTGCGTGTATTACATCGTGTCGACCTATCCGTACTTCGCGCAGCTGACCGGCTTCGCCGGGCCGACGTGGTTCGGGATCGAGCCGATCAGCTCCGGCGTGTTCGGCGTGCCGGCGGGGTTTGCGGTCGCGATCGTCGTCAGTCTGCTCGACCGCCGGCCGGACGATTACACGCGTGCGCTCGTCGACTACATTCGCCATCCGTGAGGGTTGTGTACAAGGGAGTGGCGGGGCATCGCAAGAGTTTGCTATACTCTCGCTCTTCCGGAGAGATGGATGAGTGGTTTAAGTCGCACGCCTGGAAAGCGTGTATAGGTGAAAGCCTATCGGGGGTTCGAATCCCCCTCTCTCCGCCAGAATTGATGAAAAAGCCCCGCAAGATCAATGATCTGCGGGGCTTTTTGTTTTTTTAACCCATCATGCAACCCATCATCAGGTCGAAACTCGCCCGGTTCGCTGAACTTCACCGCCGCTCATGCCCATTATGAAGTGGCGGTGAACTCGCATCGCGCAGAGGTTGCTCGTTCCCGCCACGTCACGCGCAATGAACCACGGCTCGCCGAAACCGCAGTAGCCGTGAAGAACACGGCGGCCTTCGAAATTCCGAACAGCGCCCGTGCTGCCGTCGAGCACGTCCTACTGATGCACGTCGGCAGTTGGCAAACGTGCCCGTCCACGTGATCGCGACGGCCCATGTACGTCTGGCTCAATTCGTTGCGGCCGACAAACTGTCGCCAATCGCGGACGTGTAAATCTCGACTGTAGTCGTAACGTTATGCGCCCGCATGAACGCGTACCTTGCCGTTATCCCTTTGCAAAGTACGCGGCGGCTTTTTTGGGAATGTCGCGCTCCTCGGTCACCCGCTTGAGTTCGGCCTTCAGTCGCCGCACCTCGGCGCTCTGGTCCAATTCCGTCTGCCGCACGACATCCGGCTTATCGAACTTCGCTCGCCAGGCATACAGGCTATGCGTAGTAATGCCTAAACGCTGGGCCACATCTGCTACTGAATGGCCTCGCTCGGTGACTTGCTTGACTGCTTCGATCTTGAACTCATCGGTGTACCGCTTGCCGCTCATACTGACCTCCTCGGTTGCCGTAAATTATGGCTCGAAGATGTCTACGGAAGGCTGGCCGGTCCAGGCGCTATCCAAACTGTCAAATCGAGAATGCCGAGAGTCGAGTCAAAGATCACGTGGCTCTGGCATTGATGGCGCTCGTACTGTGTTTTTCGTTTAAGCTGTGGGCGCAAACCTGTACTGCACTTCGGTGCTTTCTTAGAATGTCGACTATGCCGAATGCCACCTTTCCCTTTGCTATCGACGATTTTTTGGCATCTGTAGTTGAGGCATTTAAGGCCAGTGGAGACGCGCGGTCTATTGCAACGCTCGTCGAGGGGCAATGTGAAGCGGTAGTTTGGGATTCAGATTTCGGAATATATGCTTGGCGGTTGTTCATCGCTTTGCCGGTTCAACTCTTCTATGCAATGAGTGAAGAAGAGCGAGCAGCTACGCAAGCATCTATCGAGTCTGCCGCGTCACCGTTTTTCGCGGCCACGCCGGGCGATGCGCTTCAAGCTGTCGTGATTACCCCGAAAGTACAACAGGCGACGGCGAACTGGCGTGACGACGCGATTCGATTTGTAAAAGGCGAGGGTGTCACAAATCAAGGACGAGTTCGAAGTGACAACATTGCATCGAAGCAGCATCGGGGGCTACTTTTCCGGTCGAAGCCCGAAATCACGTTATTCGAGGCATTGACGCGTGCCAAGCTGGCCGTCGCGCCTTTACCGGTCTTCGTTCGAATAGGGAAAGCATATAACCGACTAGAGCCTGACTTTGTGGTCGTCTACAAGGGGCTAACCTTCGTGGTCGAAGTAGACGGAGATACTTATCACCGAGAGTTGCCTGCCGAGGCGGATAAGCGTCTTATCCCGCTTACCTATGAGGGCGTAGAGGTTCGCCGGATTAAGGCGAGCGACCTAGAGACGAATGCATCGGCCGATCTTGTGGTTCGGGAGCTTATCGAGTTTATGGCCCGCCGCAAAGAATCGCGGTAACACATTTCGCAGTGAACGACTGCGAGGGGATAGCCTTCATGAAATTGATCATCTTGAGCGCTGCCGAAAGCTTGCGGAGTCCTGACACTGCAACAGAACTGGATCCGCGCACGACGATGTTCGCCAGGCAGGATCTGCCGTCCCTGACTGCTCATCACCGTGACATCGAAGCCATTCAGTTCACCGTCGGTGTGCCGGAAGTCGTAGCCATTCAGTTCGAGACGGCTCGTAGCTGCCGCGGCGTGTCGTCGCTTCTTGCGCGGACAGAAGAACGATTCCGAACCGGAAGCGATTCTGCGGAACCGGCGAAGTTGAGCCACAGAACTCGGCCGTGAGCGGCCAGCCGATACTCTCGCAAAGATTGGCGACAATATGTCGTTCGAGCACGAATAAAGGACTTATGGTTTCTATCCATGTAGGTGGAGAGGACAAGACCACGAAGATCAGCGACTGGGCGATTTACTGGAGCGACAAGTACGAAACCCTGCAACTGACGTGCTATTACCCATCCCAAAAAAAATTCACGCGCCCGCTAAGTGACTGCCGCGTTGATCCCATTCGTGAGTTGGGCGAGATGCTGCTGACGAAGCGGGGCAGCGCGATCGTCCAGTCCATTGAAAAGGCGACGATCTACGGCGAGCGGTATGCCGTCGTGCACTATCCGGGTACTGTCAAGCCCTACGTCTACAAATTGGACAGTATCGGGTTCGTCACGCAGACAGCGATGAAGGATACGCTGGTCTTTGGCTATTTCGTTGCGGTGGCGAACGCCCGAAGGGATCGCGCAGGTTCGGCGGATCATCGGAAGATCGCGGCCAATGTGGTGCACCAACTAGAGAAACTGCCGCCCTGTCCGGGCACCGCCTTGGATGCTTATTGCACCGGGCAGAACAGAACGCGGACGCCGGACGGCGGCCTGATCTATCCATTCGGCGTGAACGAAAGTCAGCTCGCGGCGGTCGAGCAGGCGTTCAGCGCGCAGATCAGCGTGATTGAAGGGCCGCCTGGAACCGGCAAGACGCAGACGATCCTGAACATCCTCGCCAATATCCTGCTGCGCGGCAAAACGGTCGCGGTACTGTCTAACAACAATGCTGCGGTGGAAAACGTTTACGAGAAGCTGGAAAAGTTCGGCCTGGAACACTTGGTCGCCAAGCTCGGCAGCAAGCAGAACCGAAAGGATTTCTTCGCCAACCTGCCTCCTTGGCCATCGGCCGAACCCGAGTCTGCACCGACGATGGACGAAATCCAGGTGATGCTTGCACAGTTGAAGCAGCATCTGCATGACCACAACACGGCAGCGCAATTGCAGGCCGATATCGATGAGCTAACTATCGAACGTGGCTATCTGCAGCAGTGGCAGAACGAGAACGGGGTACAGGTTCCAGCGTCTCTGGACAAGTACGGGCTGTCTCCGAGCAAGACGGCGGACTTGATGGCCTACCTGTCCCATCTTGGGGAGCAGCGCATCCGGCTCAAGGACCGGATCGAGCTGCTGTTCAACTTCAAGATTTTTCGCGCCAAGCCTTTCGCGAAGGACACGCGCCTGTCCTTTTTCCATGCCCTGCAGATGCACTACTACGACAAGGCGCTGCAGAAGAAAGAAGCGGCCTTGCAGGCTTGCCGCGAGTCGCTGGCGCGCGGCCATTTCACGGCCTTGCTGGACGCATTGTCGACAGGGTCGATGCGCTACCTGAAGCAACACCTGCATGCGCAGGCCCCGGTGCCGCAAATCTTCGATGAGCAGCGGTACCGACAACAGTTCGATGCGTTCATGCAGCGCTTCCCTATCCTTGGCAGTAGCACACACTCCATCATCAATTCGCTCGCGCAGGGGGCGACCCTCGATTACGTCATCATCGACGAGGCTTCGCAACAGGACATCGTGCCGGGCGTCTTGGCGCTGGGCTGCGCGAAGAACCTGATCGTCGTCGGCGATAGCCGGCAGTTGGCGCACATTCCGGTGGAGTTGGGCCTGGAAGCCCCAGCTGACGTGTACGACTGCGAGCGATACAGCCTGCTCGATTCGTGCATAGGCGTGTTCAAGGACGCGTTGCCCAGGACCTTGCTGAAAGAGCATTACCGCTGCCATCCCAGGATCATCCAGTTCTGCAATCAGCAGTTCTACGATAACGCGCTTGTACCGATGACCCGGGACAACGGCGAAGCTCCCTTGCGTCTGTTGGTGACCGCTAAGGGCAACCACGCCCGCAAGAATACTAATCTTAGGGAACTGGACTCCTTGCTCAAGGTGCTCGAAGATGAGGGTGAGCCTGTCGGGCTGGACGGCGACGGCCGAGGCTTCATCGCCCCCTTCAGGGCACAGGTCACCCTCTCTGGCACGCACTTGCCGGCGGATTTCGTCAAGGAAACCGTGCACAAGTTCCAGGGCAGGGAATGCGACGAGATCGTCTTCTCCACCGTATTGGACAAGAAGCGTTACAACCTGGAGCGGCTGGATTTCGTCGATGACCCCCGTATGGTCAATGTGGCGGTGTCGCGGGCCAAGAGTCGGTTCACTCTAGTGACGGGCGATGAGGTCTTCACCGCGAACAACGGCCACATCGCGGCCTTGATGCGCTACGTCGAGTATTACGCGCAGGACGAGCAGATCGTGCGTGCACCCGTGGTGTCCGCCTTCGACCTACTGTACAAGGAATATGACCAATCCCTGGCGCGGCTCAACGCTAGGTTACGGCCCGAAGATTCACGATACAAATCCGAGCAGATTGTGGCACAGGTGCTCCGCGACGCGCTGTCCGACGCGTCGTGCCAGGCAATAACCTTCCACACCCAGATTCCGCTGGACCAGGTCGCCTCATCGACTAACTCAGCCTTGACGGCGCGAGAACTGGCATTCATGCGCAACCGTGCCAGTTGCGACTTCGTGCTCTATTTCAAGGTGGGCAAAACCCCGTTGGGGGTGATCGAAGTCGATGGCGGCTCCCATGACAGACCGGAGCAAGCGGCACGAGATGACTTGAAGAACAGCATCCTGGCGAAGAGCGACCTTCCCATCCTGCGCCTGCGTACTGTCGAGAGTGGAATTGAGGAGAAAGTCGCGGGGTTTCTTGCCGCATGGGCACGAACGACCTCTAACGAAGGACGCGCGACGGCTAACGCATGATGTCCGAAAATGTCCGCAGAAATTGTTACGTGAGTCTGGCCACTGTCCCATCGAAGAGTCCGCCGAAAACTCGCTCACATCATGGCACTGTTTACCGGGGGTCGCTCACGACGCGAGACTCACTGCCTGATTGGTCCAACATTCCGCCGCAGGTCAACGAACTCGAGGGTCTTTTCTGATCCGCATCAGTTGCCGTATTTGATAAAGAATGTAGCGGGCAAGCTGGTATTTAGCGGCGTTCCATTATTGCGCGGCACGTATCCAAACTGATTACCCGGCAGGACCGCTCGTTTCGACAGCAAGCTTCGTCAGATCAACGTCCAAATAAAGCGTTGACGCAGTTTAAGAAACTCATCCTGAATGCCGATAAGATTATGATGCGGTGGTCCGGCTCCGTCGGATAATGGAAGTCATATACCCTATAGAAGATCCTCACTCCAAATGCGGACGTTCTGTTTTTAGCGCATGGGCGTGCGGTAGATTTATGTAACCAATCATCTCCAACGTTATGGCAAAAGCAATTATCGTCCCCTCGCTCTCGTCTTGCGCAGGAAGAATGTGGCAAGGAGAGCGGCGGTTTGCTGAACGTCTCGAGCAGAAGCTGGATGACGACTACAAGATTTGGTATGACGTGCGTATCGCTTCGATGCAGGAGTACCCTGATTTTGTCATCCTGCATCCGCAACATGGCGTGCTTGTCCTCGAGGTCAAGGACTGGAAGCCGAGCACCATCATAAAGGCCACCCCTGGAGACTGGGACATCCTGGGCACCCATGGTCCAAAATCGGTGACCAACCCGTTAGAGCAGGCCAGGCGATATACGGTAGGGATTATCGACGCTCTCGAACGCGATCCTCAGCTCGTTCACCCAAAAGGGCATCCTTATCAAGGAAAGCTGCGATTTCCATGGGCATTTGGCGTTGTGTTTCCCAACATATCGCGCAAGCAGTTTATGGACGGCCTGCTGGACCGCGCCATCAACCCGAATCACGTTATCTGCTCGGACGAGATGACCGAGTCGGTGGATGAGGAGCGGTTTCAGCAACGCCTCTGGCAAATGTTCCGGTTCCAGTTCAGAGACAAACTGACAATGCCGCAGATCGACCGGATTCGCTGGATTCTTTTCCCGGAAGTTCGCGTGCCGACCAGACAACAGGAATTGTTTGCGGACGAACTGGAGCTGCCAGACATCATGGCGGTGATGGACGTTCAGCAGGAGCAGCTTGCGCGTAGCCTGGGTGACGGGCACCGTGTCATCCACGGCGTTGCCGGGTCAGGCAAGACGATGATTCTGGGCTACCGCGCGGAGTATCTCGCCGGCACGTCAGAAAAGCCGGTGCTGATTCTGTGTTTCAGTGAGCCGCTGTCCAAGCGGCTGAAAAGCTGGATGGACATGAAAGGCTTGTCGGAGAAGGTTTCCGTACGCCATTTCCACGGCTGGTGCTTCGATCAACTGAAGACGTACAACCAGCCTCGGCCAAGCGAGACGGGTGACGCATTTTTTCCTGCGCTGGTGCAGCGTGTGATCACCAGTGTCGACCTCGGGCACATCCCGACCAGTCAGTACAGTGCGATCCTTATCGACGAGGGACACGACTTTGAGCCGAGCTGGTTCAAGCTCGTGGTGCAGATGGTGTCGCCGGAGAGCAATCACCTGCTCGTCTTGTATGACGATGCCCAGTCGATTTTCAACCGATCGAGCCATCGCGGCTTCAGCTTCAAGAGTGTCGGCGTGCAGGCCCAAGGCCGCACGACGATCCTGAAAGTCAACTACCGCAACACGCGGCAGATTCTTGAACTGGCCGCGCTGATTGCCAAGGACATCCTGGATCCGAAGGCGACGGATGATGATGGCGTGCCGCTGATTCGGCCGGTCAGTTGCGGGCGAGAAGGCCCGCCACCTCAGTTGATCAAGTTGCCGTCCATCAAGGACGAAGCCGCGGAGATCGCCCGGCGGATGGCGCAAGCGCATCAACAAGGGGTCGCATGGCAGGATATGGCGATTGTTTATCGCACGTGGCCGGTCGGACAAACCTGCGTCGATGCACTGGCGCGAGCCAAAATTCCGTACCAGTGGCAGCAGCGCGACAAGAAATCCTTTTCGCCGACGGCGGATGCGGTAACGGTGTTGACCATGCACGCCAGCAAGGGCTTGGAGTATCCCTTCGTTGCGATTCCTGGCGTGGGTTTGCTGTCTGCCGAAGAGGACGAGCTCGAACAGGAAGCCAGGCTGTTTTATATCGCGGCTACACGATCCACGCGTCAACTCTTGGTGACGGGCAGCGGCGATTCTCTGTTCATGAACAAGCTGTTTCCCGCTGCAGCGTAGATGGCTTGTGTTTGATGTCGAGGTGCCGGGTGTATGACCCGGCTTCTCGTCGACGCGGCGTTGCATGCCGGTGCGATCCGCCACCGAAGCGCGTTGCTTCGCAGCGGGTCATGTTGATAGACGTGTCGCGGGCTTTATCGCGAATCGCCAGTCCGCTCGGTTTTGGCGGGATGCATCGAGCCGCCGGACGACGAGCTCCGTTGCATGGCGATCATCAGAATCGGAAAGCCGATCGGGAAGAGGGCAAGCTGCATCACGGCCAGCCCGCCATCCGCGGCCACCGCGACCGGCGACAGCGCCAGCTTGACGGCCGCACCGACGGCCGTCGGCTTTTCCGTCACGTCAACGTGATACTCGGAATTGAACGCCTGCGGCAGTTCCGCGCCGTCGAGGCTGCTCGGCAGGTAGCGCATGCCGCTGATCGTGCCGCGTTCGGTGAGGCGATAGCCTTCGTCCTTGAAACCATCCGCGAGCGCACGAGCGCGCGCGTCGCTGTCCGGTTGCGCATCTTCCCTCGACAAGTCGATCCGGTAGCGGCCCGAGATCTTGTCGCCCTGCGCCTCGAAGTCGATGAACTCGGTGTTCAGTTTCTGCCGGTACGACGCCGTCATCACCGCGCGCAGTTGCGGCGGCATGTCGAAGATGTAGTGGTATTTCTTGCCGAGCACGACCAGTTTCTTGCCGTCCTGGGTAATCAGGAATGCAGACAGCGTTTCTTCGTATTTCGAATCCTCGAGCCAGCGGTCGGTGATCGGGCCGATACCCTTGCAACCGGCCGTCAGACCGGATGCCGTCGCGATGGAAAGCGCGAGAAAAAGTCTTCTTTTCATGAATGCCGCATTGAATATTGTTATACAGCGGAACTGCGTGAATGCCGGACGGGATGCGTGATGAAACGCGTTGTCCGGACGGCCGGTTTATTGTTTGCGTATTGTAGGGTTTAAATCGCCTTCGCGCATCACGCCTCGATCTCGACAACCCGCGCCAGCACCCGATCCAGCAACGCCTGCGCAAACGGGTACGCCGGCGCTTGCGCGGCGAACAGGATCCGGTAGACCAGCGGTGCGATGACGTAATCCATCAGGGTCTGGCAGGCCGGCGGCGTCTCCCCGCGCGCAAGCGCCTGCTCGCGCATGCGGTCCAGCTGTTCCTCGATGCAGTGCGCGCATTGCCCCGCATTAAGCGGGTCGGCGCTGCTCAGCACGTCGCGCAGCAGCGCGCGGCCGACCTCGGACGACATCTCCTCGAGATACTGGGCCAGCCAGTTCTCCATGTCCTGTCGGAACGAACCCGTGTCCGGCGGAAGACTGTCGGGCAGCAGATGCTCGATCGCCACGTCGGAAAGCAGCTGCGGCAGGTCGCCCCAGCGCCGGTAGATGGTGGACGGCGTCACGCCGGCGCGCGCCGCGATGGCCGGCACGGTCAGGCCGTCCCGGCCGTTTTCCTGCTGGAGGCCCCGGACTGCGCGATGCACGGCTTCCTGCACGCGCGCGCTGCGACCACCCGGCCTCAATCCCTTTCTCGTCGTCATGGTCGATTCAATTCCTTCATGCAACATACCGGGCAACTCACGACACTAAAGCAAATTATTTGCATTTGCGCGCGCCCGTCGCTATATTAAAGCGCATTCTTTGCTTTAGTGGACCGGCCGCTCTCATGTCGAACGTCACCCAAACCGACGCACCCGCCGCAGCGGCGCCTGCAACGACCGCTTCCGCGCTGACGACCCACACGATCACGCTGGTGGGCTATCTGGCCGCGTCGAGCGTACCGACGCCGCTCTATCGGCTCTACCAGGCGCAATGGCATTTCTCGCCGATGCTGCTGACGCTGATCTTCGGCGTGTACGCGCTGTCGCTGCTGTCGGCGCTGATCGTGGCGGGGGCGCTGTCCGATTATATCGGCCGGCGTCCGGTGATCAGCGCGGCGCTCGTCCTCGAAATGGGGGCGATGGGGCTGTTCCTGGCGGCAGTCGGCCCGGGCTGGCTGATCGCCGCCCGGGTGCTGCAAGGCGTGGCGACCGGGCTCGCCACAGCGTCCCTGGGGGCGGCCCTCATCGACCTGGACAGGGAGCGGGGCGCGCTCACCAACGGGCTGGCGCCGATGGGCGGCATGTCGCTCGGGGTGCTCGGCTCGACCGCGCTGGCCCAGCTGGCGCCGGCGCCATTGCATCTCGTGTTCGTCCTGCTGCTGGCGCTGTTCGCGTTTCAGCTGTTCCAGACGTGGCGCACGCCGGAAACGGCGGGCGGCCGGCCCGGCGCGCTGAAGTCGCTGCGGCCGAGCATTTCGGTGCCGCCGGCCGCCAGGGCCGAACTGCTGGCGATCACGCCGATCAACGTGGCGGTGTGGGCGCTCGGTGGTTTCTATCTGTCGCTGATGCCGTCGCTGATCGGCAAGGTGACCGGCGCGGCATCGGTCTGGTTCGGCGGGCTGAGCGTTGCGGCGCTGACGTTGAGCGGCGGGGCGGCCATCCTGGTCGTGCGCCTGCGCAAGCCGCTGCCGGTGCTGATCGTCGGCGCGCTGGCGCTGCTCGTCGGCATCCCCGCGATCCTCGCGGGCGCCGACCTCGGCCTGACGGCGGTGCTGCTCGTCGGCTCGGTGATTGCCGGAATCGGCTTCGGTGCGGCTTTCCTCGGCGCGGTGCGCAGCGTGATGCCGCTCGCGCAGCCGCACGAACGAGCGGGACTGATGGCGGCCTTCTACGTCGAAAGCTATCTCGCGAACAGCCTGCCGGCGATTTTCGCCGGCTACATGACGCCGCGGATCGGGTTGCTGAAGGTCGCCAATTTCTATGGAAGCGTGTTGATTCTGCTGGTGCTGACGGGGCTGGTGCTCGCGATCGCGCGACATCGGCGCGATCGCCGCGTGGCCGGACAGGCCGCGCATTGACCGGGCACGGGATATCAGCGCGCGCGGGCGGTGCGGAATCGGATTTCTGAACAATCGACGGAGGTGAAAGAGATGGATAAGGACAATGCAGAGGGCTTCACGCAGGCCGCATCGTCGGGCGACGCCGCATTGCTCGGCCTCGGCGCGACCGCGGCCGTCGCCGCGATGCAGCGCGGCGAGTTCACCGCGGAGCGGTATGCGACGGCGCTCCTCGAGCAGGCGGACCGGTGGCGTGACCTCAATGCGTTTCGCACGCTGGATCGCGATGCGGTGCTGCAGGCGGCCCGCGCGGCCGACGAACGGCGCAGGCGCGGCGGCGCGCTCGGCCGGCTCCATGGCTTGCCGATTCCGGTGAAGGACAGCGTGAATACGCGCACGCTGCCGACGTCGAACGGCACGTTGTCGCTGACGGGCTTCCGGCCGTCCGCCGACGCCGGCGTGATCGGCCTGCTCGACGACGAAGGGGCGATCGTCATGGGCAAGACCAATCTGCACGAACTGTCGTTCGGCTGGACCAGCAACAACGAAACCTTCGGGGCGGTTCGCAATCCGTACGATATCGCGCGCAGCCCGGGCGGCAGCAGCGGCGGCTCGGCCGCCGCCGTGTCGGCCCGGATGGCGCCGCTCGCGGTGGCCGAGGATACGTGGGGATCGATCCGCCTGCCGGCATCCTTTTGCGGAATCGCGGGCTTTCGCCCGAGCCGCGGACGCTATCCGGACGACGGCATCATGCCGTTGAGCCGCAATTTCGATCAGGTCGGCCCGCTCGCCCGCTTCGTCGAGGATCTCGTGCTGTTCGATCAGATTGCCGCACGCGACGCGCGCGCTATCGAGCCGCGCCCCGTGAACGAAATTCGCGTCGCCGTCCCCGCGGCGTTCTGGGCCGATCTCGACCCCGAAGTCGAACGGGTCGCGCGGCACGCGCTGGCGCGCCTGCGCGAAGCAGGCGTATCCGTCGTGGAAATCGCCGGCTCGCTGAGCGAGGTGGCGCGCGCGCCCGGCATCGTCGGGACGATCGTGGCCTCCGAACTGCGCAGCAGCGTCGGGGATTTCCTTCGGCGCCACGACGCGGGGGTGTCTTTCGACGATCTGTATGCGACGCTCGGGTCGAATACGAAGAACCTGATGGATGCGATGGTCCTGCCGCCGCACACGCCCACGCGCGATGCCTACGAGGCGGCGTTGAGCGACCGGCGTGCGCTCGCGTCGATCGTTGCCGCCGGCATGCGCGAGCATCGCGTGGACGCGCTTGCGTTTCCCGTTGCCATGGTGCGGGCGCCCCGGATCGGCGAGGAAACCGGCGTGACGATCGACGGCGGCCGCACGATCGACGCGTTCGACGCATTGGGCCGCAACGTCGGGCTCGGCAGTTGCGTCGGCATGGCGAGCATCGTGCTGCCCGCCGGACTCGCGGATGACGGCATGCCGGTCGGGATCGAGTTCGCCGGGCTGCCGGGCAGAGACCGGGACGTGCTCGCGATCGGACTGTCGCTGCAACGGTGGCTCGGCGGCGTGGAACCGCCTTTCGTCCGGGCCTGATCGGCGGTTTCGGCGCGGCGACGGGCGATGCGGCGCTTGCGCCGCCGAACCCATGCGTGAGCGTGATGTGCGGGGCGGCGAAGCCAGTCCGCCCGCGCGGGGTGGCGGGATCCCGAAGCGCGGCCGGATGAAAATTCCAAAAAGGAGAGCGTGTGAAGATCGGAATCATTGGCGCCGGCCGTATGGCGCAGTCGGTCGCGTGGCTGGCCACCCGCGTCGGCTACCGGGTCATGTTGAGCAATTCGCGCGGACCGGAAACCATCCAGGGGCTGCGCAGGCCGCTCGGCTGCGAAGTCGGGCGGGTGGACGAAGCCGCCGCATTCGGCGACATCGTGTTCGCGGCGCTCCCGTTGCAGGCCTGTCGCGCGGTGCCGGTCGAGCCGCTCGAGGGCAAGATCGTGCTGAACCCGCAAAACTACTTCCCGTATTTTGGTGTGCTGCCCGAACTCGAGAGCGGGGCGATGACGACGGCCGACGTGCTCGCGCATCATCTGCCGAAGTCGCGCGTCGTCAAGGCGTTCAATACCATTCTGGTGGAGGACGTGGTGCCGGACGCGCGGCCCGCCGGTTCGCCTGACCGCCGCGCGCTGCCGATTGCCGGCGACGACGCCGACGCGCGCAGCACGACGATCACGCTGATGGATCGCCTCGGCTACGACGCGGTCGATGCCGGGCCGCTGGCGGAAGGGTGGCGTTTCGAGCGGCGGCGGCCGGTCTACTGCGTGCCGCTCGACAAGGCGATGCTGGCGCGGATGCTGGCCGAGACGACGCGCGACTCGGTCATGCCGGAAGCGCATTGGCGCACGCACCGCGGAATGCGCGCCTGACGCCGCGTGCCATCACGTCCACCGGATAACCTGCCCACCGTTGCGTCGCATCGCATTTCCGAACCGGCGGGCAGTTTCGGGAACGAACAGGATTGCCTGTCGCGATGCGACGACTGGCGTGCCGCATGCCTGTTCGGCTGGACGTGCAGGGCAGCGGTGCTCAAATGCGTGGGCTGCGGCTGCTTCGCGATCCGAAACGCTTCACGATGTTCATCGACCACGGCAGCGTCCGACATTCGATCGCGTGCGAGTATGCCGAGCCGGGCGAGCCGGTCGGAACCTGCCGGATCGTTCCGCTGCCGCGGTCACGGGGCGAGCCGGTTCGCGTCGACCGTGCGGTGATTGCTCAGATGCGCACGCAAATCCGCGAGTTGCCCGCGTACGTCCCGCCTCAATACGTCGCGAGACACGACGTCGATGGCGACGGCGCTGTCGAGGTAACCGCGCTCCATATGCAGCACGACCTCGTCGGTGAAGAACGCGCCTGCGATGTAGCTGCCCCGTTCCTGGCCGACGCCGTGCCATCCCGGCGCCGCGTCCAGCCATGCGTCGAACGCCTGCTCGAGATCGGCGATATTCCCATATGCGCCGTGGATGTATCCGCGTTTGCGCCAGGTCACGTGCGCGGAGAACCGCAGGTTGTCGACCGGGTTTTCACATAGCCGTGTGATCAGGGCGGTCGGAATCGCGCGCAACGGGACGCTGATCACCAGGTCCGGCGACTCGGGAAGCAAGCGCTCGTTCTCGTCGCGAACGAGCGGGTCGAGTGCACCGCATTCGACGAGCAGTGCGGTCATGTCGCGCCGAAGCGCCGCCACATGGACCGTGGCGTCGATCACGACACGATCGATCGAGGCGACGTCCGGCTGGTCGGCCAGCATTCGCTTCCGTTCGGCGGCCAACGGTGGCGGCGCGGTATCGTCCGCGGCAGGTTTTGTCGCTGCGGTCGCCCGCGGCGCCTGCGGCCGCCTGAGCATGCGCGGCAGCACGTAGAGGATGACGACGCAGGCCAGCGCAACAACCCAACCGTTCATGTGTGTCCCGTTCAAATCAAATGGTTTTCGCGCATGCGCGAATCGCGCGATTCGTGAATTCGCGAGAATATAAAGGCCGGCGACGGGTTTGGGAATGCGCGGCGAATGCCGCCGATCAAGCCGTCCTTCAATTGTCCCGACTTGCGATTGCGAACATGTTCAAGGCAGTCAGCGCCATTCTCATCGGAATCGGCATGCTCATCGGCGCGGCGATCAGCGTCGGGCCGACGCGCGCGTTTCTTCAAACGTCGATCGTCGTGCCCGGCCGCGTGGTCTGGCTGAACGCAGGCGGCTCCCATCCGCAGATCGAGTTCACGACCCGCGCCGGCGAAACCGTCTCGTATCCGCAGGGCGGAATGATTTCCAGCAAGAAGGTGGGGCAGCGGGTCGCGGTCCGGTATCTGCCCGACGCCCCGGCCCGCAGTGCGTGCGTCGATGAGTTCACGGCGGTCTGGAACCTGACGATCGTGCTCGCGTGCGGCGGCCTGTTCACGATCGTATGCGGGCTGAGCAACTTGCCGTCGCGCAACGACGGCCGCGTCGAGAGACAGTGAATTTTCAAGGCAGGCCCTGGCGCAATCAAGACTCGAAACAGGCGTCGGCAGATCGCCGGCACGCATTTGCCGCACCCGAGCGCCCGGCAACCCCGCGTCACACGGTCAGCGATCCGTAATGCACGATCGACGCACGTCGCTCGTAGTCTTTCAACACTCTTTCATGCGCGCCAGTCGCCGCAGGCCGTCACGCCCTTTTCACAAGCCCGCCGGGCCTGCCGCCCGGCGGAAGAAATTTCCGCTCCTTTCACAGACCCCGACGTTCCGCTTCGTCAACGAATGCAAAATGAAAGCATTCTCTTGACGCAACGCATTCACCCCATTTATTGTCCATCTGCCGCCGTCGTGAGAGAGCACGGCCGGAAATCGCGGATGCCCGTCATTGGGGCACGACAACCCGCAGCAGAAGCAGAAGCAGAAAAGGAAACGTGGTAGCCACATGAAGCCGCTGTTCGATGACAAGAAATCCGACGCGGTCAGCGCTCGTCCTTCCATCCCGTCTTCGTCTCCCGTCGTCGCGTCGCCCGCAGTTGCCATGCCGCCGGCGGCCGATGCCGCGCGCCTGATCACGGTCGACGAGATCGACCAGCTCGGCGCGGCGCAGGGCAACCGGATCGCCGCCTTCTCCCAGCAGATTCTCGCGAGCGTCCGTGCATCGGACGCCGACCAGTTCGGCGACAAGCTCAACGAACTGATCGCGACCGCGAAAGGGCTGGACCCGCGCGGCGCCGACAAGGGCGGGTTGCTTACGCAGGTCACGCGGCTGTTCCGTTCGACAAAGGAAAAGCTGCTGTCGCAATACGAGTCGGTCAGCAAGCGGATGGACACGCTCGTCGTCGAGCTCGAGCACCATGCGCAACGGCAGAAGGCCGGCATCGACGACCTCGAGCGGATGTACGACGACAACTACGCGCTGCACCAGGAGATCGCGCAGGCGAAGACGCACGGCGAAGCGGCGCTCGCGACGCTGCGCGCGCATCTCGCGGCCGGCCAGCCGGCCGACGACGCGTTCGGCGCGCAGCGGCTGCTCGACGTGAAGCGCAAGGTCGACGCGCTCGAAAGCAAGCTCGACGATCTCGACCGCGCGATGCTGATGTCGAAGCAGCTCGCGCCGCAGATCCGGATGGAGCAGGACCAGAAGCGCACGCTGACGTCGAAGTTCATGACGATCAAGACCGTGCTGATCCCCGCGTGGACCAACGCGTTCGCGCTCTACCTCGAACAGCTCGGCACGAAGCGCGCCGCGGCGCTCGCGAACGCGACCTACGACGCGGCCGACGAGGCGATCCGCGCGCAGGCGGACCTCAATCGCGCGAATGCGCAGGCGGTCGCGAAGCTCGCGCAGCGCCCGGTGATCTCGACCGACACGTTCGAATACGCGCAGCAGCAGCTGTTCGGCGCGTTCGACGACGTCACGCAGGTCATCGCCGAAGGCAAGCGGCAGCGCGAGCAGGACGCGCCGCGGCTGCGCCAGCTCGAACAGGACCTGATCACCCGATTCGCCCCGAAGCACAACTGAGGTTCACGCATGATTACGCTTGAGAAACGCGCGGCGAAGGTCGCGATCGTCCTCGAAAAACGCCAGATCCTGAAGCCGCCGGTGGTACGCGTCGGCGCGGCGCTCGACATCTCGGGCTCCGCGAAGTCGCTCTACAAGTCGGGCGTGATCCAGGAGACGCACGACCGGATCCTCGGCATCGCGCTGAAGTTCGACGACAACGGCGAAGTCGACACGTGGACCTTCACCGAAGGATTCGACCGCCTGCCGACCGCGACCCCGGAGAACTACGGCGCGTACATCACCGACTACGTGCTGAACGGCGACATCGACAAGTGGGGCGGCACGCAGTACGCGCCGGTGATGCACGACATCGTCGACTTCTTCTTCCGCGCGCCGGAGCCGGCGCCCGGGCGCGAAGCGAAGCGCGGCTTCCTGAGCCGGCTGTTCGGCGGCGCGGACGACACGCCCGCACCGGCGCGCGCGCCCGTCCCGGCAAACGGCCACCTGCCGGCCTGGGTGCTGTTCGTCACCGACGGCCAGAACCCGAAGAACGATCGCAAGCGCGTGCGCCAGCTGCTGGCCGAGTCGCAGCATTACCCGCTCTACTGGTCGCTCGTCGGCGTTGGCGACCCGAGCGAATTCGACTTCCTGGAGGAGGTCGCCGACGAAATGCCGAACGTCGGCTTCCTGCATCTCGAGTCGCTCGACGTCACCGACGAGCAGATCTACGAACAACTGATCACGCAGGAATTCTGCGACTGGGTGCGCGCGAAGTAAGCGCGGGCCCGCACGGCATCCCTTTTTCGAACACAGTCACACTCCCATCATGCTGAAAGATTTCAAGATTCCGTTGTCGCTCACGGTCCTGGCGCTCGTCGTCGCGTACTGGCTCGGCGGCGTCAAGGACATGCTCATCGTCGCCGTCCTGTGCGTGCTCGAGATTTCGTTGTCGCTCGACAACGCAGTCGTCAACGCATCCGTGCTCAAGAACTGGTCGGAGAAGTGGCGCAACCGCTTCATGGTGTTCGGCCTGCCGGTGGCCGTGTTCGGCATGCGGCTCGTGTTCCCGCTGCTGATCGTCGCGGTGCTCGGCCACATCGGCATGTGGGAGGCGCTGACGCTCGCGATCGACGCGCCGGACCAGTACGCGGCGATCCTGACGTCCGCGCATCACCAGGTGTCGGCGTTCGGCGGCGCGTTCCTGCTGATGGTGTTCTTCAAGTTCATGCTCGACACCGACAAGGACGAGCACTGGATCGGCATCTTCGAAGGCCCGATGCGGCATCTCGGCCGGATCACCGCGCTCGAGGTCGCGCTGACGCTCGCGATCGTGATCATCGCGTCGCTGTACGTGCCGTCGGAGGAGCAGGTGAGCTTCCTGCTCGCGGGCGCGTTCGGCGTGATCAGCTTCGTGATCGCGCACGGCATCGGCGACCTGATCGGCGGCGAGGACACCGGCTCGCGCGTGGTGCGCGAAGGCGTCGCGGGCTTCATGTATCTGGAAGTGCTCGATTCGTCGTTCAGCTTCGACGGCGTGATCGGCGCGTTCGCCCTGTCGGACAACATTTTCCTGATCGCGCTCGGCCTCGGCGTCGGCGCGGCCTACATTCGGGAAATGACGCTGGTGCTGCTGAAGAAGGGCACGCTCGCGCAGTACCGCTATCTCGAGCACGGCGCGTTCTGGGCGATCGGCGCGCTCGCGGCGATCATGTTCCTCGGCGTGAAGCTGGAGATCCCCGAGGTCGTGACGGGCCTGATCGGCGCGGCGACGATCGGCGCGGCGGTGTGGTCGTCGATCATCGCGCAACGCAAGGAAGCGCGCGCCGCGGCCGCCGGCAAGTGACGGCGCGCGATACCGATTGACGAGGGGCTGCCGCAGGCAGCCCGGATTGGCCGCCGGCGCAACGGCGGATGCCAGCAGGAGATGATCAGATGATCAATTTGTCGAAGGGCGGTCGCCTCAACCTGTCGAAAGAGGCGCCCGGCACGCAGAAATTCCGCATCGGCCTCGGTTGGGATGCGAACGCGACGGACACGGGGGCGGATTTCGATCTCGACGTGTCGGTGTTCCTGTGCAAGTACGACGCGCAGAACAATCCGAAGCTGATCTCCGACCAGCACTTCGTGTTCTACAACAGCGAAGTGCGCACGATGGAACGCACGGACACCTTCATCCAGCCCGGCGACGATTTCCCGAAGCGCGGGATGCCGGCGTCGAAGTGCCTCGGCGTCGTCCATAGCGGCGACAACCGCACCGGCAGCGGCGACGGGGACGACGAGGTGATCTTCATCGACGTGACGAAGCTCGCGGCGGACGTCGAGGAAATCTCGGTGGTCGTCACGATCGACCAGGCCGCCGCGCGCCGCCAGAACTTCGGGCAGGTGCGCAACAGCTACATCCAGATCGCCGACGAGGTGACGGGCGCCGTGATCGCGAAGTATGCGCTCGAAGAGGACTTCTCGATGGAGACGTCGGTGCAGGTCGGCAGCTTCTACCGGCGCGACGGCCATTTCATGTTCAAGGCGGTCGGCGCGGGCTACAACCGCGGCCTCGGCGATTTCGTCCGGGCCTACGGCGGCGTGGTCTGACAGCCGGCAGCCCGGCGCACGGGCCACCGGCGCGCCGGGCGGGATGCATCGATGACCCGCCAGCCTGACGAGCCGAAGCCGCTCGAGTTCGACGGCGCGCCCGCGCGCACGCCGGGCCGGCTCGCGTTCGACGCGCCGCCGGCCGACCCGTCGCGGCCGGCCGAGCGGCCCGCGCCGAAGGCGCTCGACCTCGGGCCCGCACCCGAGCGGCACGCGCGCACAGCGCCGGCCGACGTGGTCGGCCGGGCGCTGTTCGGCGAATCGAACCATCCGCTGCTCGAGCAGTGCTTTCGCGTCGCGCAGACGCGTTTCCCGAACCTCTATCCCGACTGCGCGCCGCGCATCGAGCGGCACATCCGGCAACTGGTGCCGCTCAAGCTCGCGAGCGTGGCGACGATCGGCGACGGCGCGCTCGAAAGCGCCGGCAATCTCGTCGAGGCCGTCGCGGCGACGACGCGCGAATTCAACGAACTCGGCGCGGCCGACCTGATGGCGGACCTGCTTGCGCAGGCCACGCGCAAGGCCGGCATGCTGGAGCGCTGGTTCCGTCCGTCGTCCGGCCACGTCGATTACCGCGCGGCGCTCGGCGCGCTCAAGCAGTCGCTCGGCTTCTTCCCGCGCCGGACCGAGGAACTGGCCGTGAAGGCGCGGCACGCGGAAGAAAGTCTCGTCGTCGCGCTCGCGGCGCTGAGCGCGGTCGCGGACGTCGTGCGCGCGCCTGACGACCCCGGGCTCGAACGCACGCTGTTCGACCGCCGCAACATCGTCGGACAGGCGGTCCAGCAGATCCGCATGCAGCCGGCGCTGCTGCGCGGGCTCGACGAGCGGGTGACCGACCTGCTGTCGCGCGCCGATCACCTGATGAACGTGGTGCTGCCGGCGGCGGTCGCGGCGCGGCCGCGAGGTTGAGCGGCGAGGGGGCGCCGCGCAGGCGCCATCCCTATCACCGCACGCCGCCGCAGGTGCGCGCCGGCCGGCGCGACGCCCATTTCCCTGAAATAAGAATGAAAGCAGCCGTGCCGGGCCTCGATCCCATCGAGGCGCCCGTCGCGCGCGACTGACCGCTTGCGCCCCCCGGCGCGGGCGCCCACCTTCATCCGGCACAACCCAACCCATTAGACGCGCTGGGTCCCCCCTACCCGAAAAGTAGGGGGGTGACCCATCCCGGGCTTTCGCGCGCCTCTGCACAATCCAGCTACGGGTCAATGCGAAGTCGTCGCCGGCCCGCGTTCGCACCAGAGCGTGACGTCCAGCGCGTATCGCTGGTTGACCCCAAGGATGGAGGTCATATGTTCAACACCCGCACGTACTGCAGCAGTGTGGCGGCACTGTTGCTCCTGCTGTTCGCCGCTCCGTCGTTCGCGCAGTCGTTCCGTGTCCAATGCCCGTTCACCACGCCGTCGCATCCGACCGCGCTGGCGCTCGGCGCGGGCGAGCCGGCCTATACCGGGCCGGCCTACACGGGACAGAACTCCGCATCGACCGGCACCGTAAACGGCGCGATCAAGTGCCAGCAGATCTCGGGCGGCGACGGTTACGCGACGATGGCCAACGGCGTGCAGACCTACCTGTTCGCGTTCGGTCCGCTGTCCGGCCTGGCGGACATCAAGGCCGGCCTGCCCGGCACGCAGCTCGCGTCGGTGTTCAACACCGTCGGCGACCCGCGGACGGACCCGACCTACAACGGCGCGGTCGGCCTCGCGCCCGATCCGGATGCGGGCGGCGCGCTGACCGGTCACGTCGACCCGCGCCCGATCATGGACATCGGCGTGATGAACGGCAACGAGCCGGCGCCGCTGATGGCGATCGACGAAGACGACGAGTTCTTCCTCACGCTCACGAACGTCGGGATGATCATGCGTCCCGACCTGTTCGAAAAGCACACGGTGCACTTCCACGGCTACCCGAACGCGTCGTCGTTCTATGACGGCGTGCCGGATGCGTCGGTCGCGATCAACATCGGCGCGAGCTTCACGTACTACTACCTCGCGCCGGATGCGGGCACCTATTTCTGGCACTGCCACATCACGCCGCCGGAGCACCTCCAGATGGGCATGGTCGGCCAGATCTACGTGCGGCCGCGCCAGGACCGGGTGCCCGCGGGCGTGTCGCTGTACGAAGCGCTGGTCACCCAGCAGTCCGACCTGCGCACGCGCTGCGGCAACGACATTCTCTGCTCGACGCCGCTGCCGAAGCAGAACACCGGGCTCGTGCGCGCGGCTAATCCCAACATTCCGCAGACCGCGCCGGCGACGCTGTCGCTGTACGCGTACAACGACGGCGACGGCTCGACCGCATACGACGTCGAGTACCCGATCCAGATTCACGGTTTCGATCCGAACTTCCACTTCGTCGGCATGACGTTCAATCCGGAGCCGTTCACCGACATGAAGGACAAGTTCTTCCTGTTGAACGGCCGCAGCTATCCGGACACGGTGACCGAGGGGGCGATGTCGACGCCGTCGTCGGATGCTGCGATGCATCCGTCGCAACCGCTGCCGACGCTGATCAACATCCCGGCCGGCGGCAGGGCGCTGTTGCGGATCTCGGATCTCGACGTCACCGAATACCAGACGCTGGCGTCGCTCGGCATCCCGATGCACGTGATCGCGATCAACGCCCGCATGTTGCGCGACATGGCCGGCAACAACCTGGCCTACGACACGAACTCGATCACGCTCGCGGGCGGCGAGTCGCTCGACCTGATCCTCGACGCCAGCGACAAGACGAAATACCACTCGGGCCAGATTTTCTACCTGTACACGCCGAACCTCGATCACCTGTCGAACGATCAGGAAAACTTCGGCGGCCTGATGACCGAGGTTCACATCTGCAGCGCGGTGGATCCGATCACGAAGCATTGCACTCTTTGAGGGCCAAGGCCCGCCTGCTGCATCGGGCGGGCCCGACCGGGAACTCCTGCACTGAGGAGAACGACCGTGGGACACATCACTCACCGCGCGTGGACCGCGACGCTCGCGCACCTTGGACGGCTCGCGCGCGTCGTCGTCACGACGCTCGCCGCGCTGCTGTCGATGCACGCGCAAGCCGCCGCGCCGGGCATCACCGGCAAGGTCTTCAACCTGAGCGCCGAGGAGGCGCGCATCACGCAGCCCGACGGCTCGAGCGTCTATTCGTGGGGCTACGGCTGCGCGGCGAACAGCGCGACGCCGCCGGTCTTCTCGCCGTCGACGATCGCCGGCGCGACCTGTCCGACGATGCAGATCCCCGGCCCGACGCTGATCGTCAGGCAGGGCGACATCATCACCGTGACGCTCACCAACAACCTGCCCGTGGCGGCCGGCAACACGTCGATCCTGTTTCCGGGGTTCAACGTGTGCACGGGGACGCTGAGCCCGGACGGCAAGACCTGCAGCGGCGCGGCGGCCGGCAACGGCGTGCCGGGGATGCTGGCGCAGGAGGCGCCGCACGGCGGGACGGTCACCTACACGTTCGTCGCGGCGACGCCGGGCACGCACACGTACTACAGCGGCACGCAGGGCGACCTGCAGGTGGAGATGGGGCTGTACGGCGCGATCATCGTGCTGCCGAACACGTCGGCCAACACCGCGGGCTGCATGGCGTTCCCGGATGCCGGCAGGCCCTTCGGCCAGCATGATTTCCGCAACGCGCCGGCGGCCTTCGACAACAGCGCGGCCTGCTACGATCGCGAGTACCTGTTTCAGTTCTCCGAAATGGATCCGAAGATCCATCAGCAGGCGGAACAGCAGGTCGCGGCGAACACCACGTGCACGAAGCCGAACGGCTGCATGACCGTCGAGACCGAGCCTTATCACCCGGCGTATTTCATGGTCAACGGCCGCTCGATGCCGGACGACATGGATCCGAACTACGCGCCGCAGTATCCGCACCAGCCATACAACGGCAACCCGCACATGCATCCGGGCGAGCTGGTGCTGCTGCGGATCATCGGCACGGGCCGCTGGCAGCATCCGTTCCACGAGCACGGCAATCACGTGCGCGTGCTCGCGCGCGACGGCAACCTGCTGCTGAGCCAGGTCGACCCGGCCAATCCGGCGGCGCCCCTGCAACCGGCCGGCCCGCTGCTGTTCACGACGACCACGACGCCGGGCCTCACGATGGACGGGATCTTCTACTGGACCGGCAAGGGCCTGAACTGGGACGTCTACGCCCATTACGCGGGCGACGGCAGCGTCTGCATCCCGGACGCGAACGGCTACTACACGACGGCCTCGAACCCGCCGGCCCCGCGTGACGCGCCGAACTACTACGAGTGGTGCCAGGACCACGGCAAGGCGCTCGAGAACGCGCCGTTCGGCAAGGTCGGCAGCGGCGGGCCGGTCACGCTGCCGGACTCGCACGTGCTGACGAACGGCTTCTGGTATGGCGGCAGTCCGTATCTCGGCCCGGATGCGACCACGCGGGCGACGTCTCCGACGGGAACGACGCCGCCCAGCGGCACGATCCTGAACCCGCCGGCGACGGAAGCAGGTTTCGCATTCATGTGGCACTCGCATAACGAGCGCGAGATCACGACGAACAACATCTTCCCAGGCGGAATGATGATGATGATGCTCGTCGATCCCCCGGTATTTCCGATCGACGAATCCAATTAGAGGTGGGGAGAAAGGCGATGAGATCCACCAAGCTCACAGCGACGCTCCTTGGTCTGTTCAAGGCGGGGGTCGCGGCATCCATGTTGCTGACGGCCGGCGAGGCATGCTTCGCGCAGGCGGTCGTCAATCTGACGGCGAAGGCCTCCACGGCGGTGTTGCCGGACGGACAGTCCGTGCCGATGTGGGGCTACACCTGCACGCCGGCCGCCAATGCGACGGTGCCGGCCGCGAACGCCACCTGTGCGGCCACGAATCCGGCCGCCGGCGCGAACTGGTCGCCGGTGGTGATCACCGTGCCGGCGGGGCAGCTGCAGATCAACCTGACGAACAACTTGCCGGCCCCGGTGCCGACTTCGCTCGTCATCGTCGGGCAATTGGGCGGCGGGCTGGGGAACGCACCGACGACCAAGCCGGGTCCGGTGCATCCGACGCAGACCGCGACGACCTGGCCGATCGTTTCGTCCACGACGGCCCCCCCGACGCCGTACTCCGCGCCGCCCGCGGCATTTACGCCGCCCGCGCAAGGGCCGCGCATCGAATCGTTCGGCACCGAGGTGGCGCCGACGATCGATCCGAAGGCGTACACGACGCTCACCTGGGCGAACCTCAAGCCGGGCACCTATCTGCTCGAATCGGGCACGCACCCGTCGATCCAGGGGCCGATGGGCCTCTACGGCGTGCTGGTCGTGAAGAGCCCGAGCGTGCCCAGCTCGACCTGCGCATCGACGAACCAGGCCTATCCGGGTACGGCGACCTGCTATGACGCCGACGTGCCGCTCGTGATGGGCGAGATCGATCCGGTGCAGAACGCGGCGGTCGCCGCGGCCGTCGCGACCAAGGGCTTCAGCGAAACCGCCGCATGGTCCGGTCAGCCGGGCGGATGCGGCGATTCGAAGTCCGTATCGTTCGGCACCTGCTATCCGCCGGTGGTGAACTACGATCCGCGCTATTACCTGATCAACGGCGTCGCCTTCGACCGCACGAACCCGAACACGTCGGCATTTGCGCCGAGCGCGAACGTGCCGGCGTCGACCGGGCAGGTGCTCGTGCGCTTCGTGAATGCCGGCCTGCGCATGCACATTCCCGCCGTGGTCGGCGCGCAAACGGGCAATCCGTCCGTTCCCGGGTTCTCGCTCGTCGCCGAGGACGGCAACGTGCTGCCCGGCAGCGCGCGCATCCAGAACTCCGTGTTCATGGCTGCCGGCAAGACCTACGACGTGATGGTGAATGCACCGGCCGCGGGGGCATTGCCCGTGTACGACCGCGAGCTGAGCCTGTCGACCAACAACCAGCGCGACGGCGGGATGCAAGGCTACATCGCGGTCAACAACGCGCAGCCGTCGGCGACCGCGGGCATTGGCGAAACGCCGAGCGCCGCGGGTGCGAACTACTACTTCGTGCCGGGCACGACCCTGACCGTGTCGGACCCGGCCAAGGGCGTGATCGCGAACACCACCGGCGTCTACGGCGTGAAGGTGCAGACGGCGCCGGCCAGCGGCACGCTGACGCTGAACACGGACGGCACGTTCACCTATCTGTCGAGCGGCTCGGCGAACGACAGCTTCGTCTATCAGTCGACGAACGGCACGCCGCCGGTGACGGCGCAGGTCACCTTGACCGCCTGCACCGCGGGCAATGGTTGCCTGTCGACGCCCACGGCGGGCAACGCCAGCTTCACGAGCAACATCGCGTCGCGCGTGCAGGTCGGCGCGCCCGGCGTGCTCGCCAGCGCGAGCGACCCGGCCGGGCTGCCGCTCACGGCGCAACTCGTCGGGGCAGCCCAGAACGGCGCCGTCACGCTGAACCCGGACGGATCGTTTACCGCGACGCCGACGACCCCGCCGCTTGCCGGCAGCAACGCGTCCGCGCAGACGGTGACGTTCCAGTACAACGTCACCAATACGCAAAAGCAGACGAGCACGACCACCGGCACCGTGACCGTGACCTTCAATCCCGGCAGCGGGCTCGTCGTGAACGTGATGGATGCGCCGAGCATGGCGCCGGACGCGAAGGCGCCCAACAGGATGGTTCAACTCACCGACTATCGCTGGATCATCGAGGAAGACCGCACGATGCAGATCGATCCGGCCTGCCAGGTGAACTCGGCGACGTCGCGGCCGGCGAACTGTCCGCCGCTGCCGGTGCCGAGCCTCGGCACGAACTTCCATACGAGCTACATGCCGGTGGTCGCGTCGGGCTGTGTCGGCACGGTGGCGTGCGAATCCGGACAGACCGTGTATGACCCGGTGTCCAACACGCACCTGCCGACCGTGTGCGACGTCGGCAACGGCGTGTGCCGTACCGGCGCGAACGTCACGCAGCAGACGGCGGTCGATCCGAAGTACGTGGCGCTCGATCCGACCAAGCATTACTACATCTCGATCCTGCCCGGCGACGCCGGCAACACGTTCTCGAACGGCGGCGGTGTTCCGTACAACGGCGTAAGGCAGTTCAGCATCGCGCAGGACTGCCCGTCCGGCCCGAGCGGCGCGGATTTTGCGCCGGGCACCGGCAAGTGCGGGCACAGCATGGGCGGCGCGCCGATCGCGCCCGCGCAAATCGCTGCCGCGCAGGCAGGGCAGACCGCGGCCGGACAAGCGGGGCAACTCAACGTGCTGCTGACGGAAACGCCGTATCCGACCGCGAAGCTCTCGGTGTTCGTGTTCGAGGACGACGCGCCGCTCAACGGCGAAGTGGATGTCAGTGGCGGAACGGACGGCTTCGGCACGGCGCGCGAGCCGGGCCTCGGCGGGTTCGAGATCAAGCTCTGGGACGATGCCGGCGGCACGGGCGATCCGACCGGGCAGATGACCTACGACATGTTCAACATGCCGCTGTCGAATTCACTGCAGGGCACCGTCGATCCGCTGACCGGGCTCAATGCATGCCCGATCACGACGGCGACCGACGGCCTGGTCGGCATGATTCCGACTTGCCCGAAATACGAGTCGGACGGCAAGACGCTGTCGCCGCTCGTCGGCCAGGCCGTCATTGCGAACCTGATGCCGGGCAGGTACGGCGTGGTCGCGACGCCGGCGGCCGACAGAATCGGCCGCGGCGAGGAGTGGCTGCAGACCAACACGCTCGACGGCCAGAAGGCGCACGACGCGTTCATCAAGGTTGGCGGTCCGGCGTACTTCCAGGAGTTCGGGCCGGCGGGCTATCACGTGGCGGTCGGCTTCGCGAATCCGAAGATCATCAATGCGCGCAGGACCAATGCGAGCAAGACCGGGCTTTGCGACACCGGTGCGTGCCTCAATTCGATCAAGGGTCACGTCACGAACCTGCACTACAGCCGTCCGCCCAACGAAAACCTGTATGGAAGCGGCACACGCGATTCGCTGGCCTTCACGCAGTGCTACGTGAGCGTCGGTGATCCGGACGGCGAGGATTACGGCTTCACCAAGTGCGACAGCAAGGGCAACTTCGAGATCGACGGCCTGCCCAGCGGCACGACGCGGATCACCGTGTTCGATCAATGGAACGACCAGATCGTCGATGGCCTCGCCAAGGCGGTCCAGCTGCCCGATGCCAATGGAAACGCGATGGTCGACGTCGGTGAAATTTCGGTGCTCCAGTGGCAAACGAACCTCTATACGCGGACCTTCATCGACCTGCACGGTGACGGCATCTCGCATCCGGACGATCCCGGCATCGCGCTGGCCTCGGTCAACATGCGGTTCCGCGACGGCAGCTACTCGAGCTTCAATGCGACCGACGGCAACGGCTATGCGCCGTTCAACGAGGTGTTTCCGCTGTTCAACTGGTACGTGGTGGACGACGACCAGACGCGCTACAAGGCGACCGGCACGCACGTGGTGTATGACGCGGGCGGCCCGGTCGACGGCACCGGCGCGCCGGGCAGCGGGAATTCGACGATTGCGAAGAACTTTGCGAACACGGCCGAAACCGTACCCGTGCCGTCCAGTCTTCAAGTGCCGGGCGCCAAGTACTGCGCGGATGCCGATTGCGCGTCGACCGGCAGCGGCTCGACCGGCCGGGTCGATCCGCCGTGGGTGACGTCGGAGGCATGGCAGGGCTTCTCGGGCCAGAACTCGTTCATCGAGTACGGCAAGACGCCGTTTGCGAAGGGAGAAAACGGCGGGATTCGCGGCGAGGTCATCTATGCGTCGACGCGGCCGTTCGACGATCCGACGCTGCTCATCCACACGAAGTGGACGCCCAACGTGCCGAACGTCACGGTGAACCTGTACCAGGAGGGCACGGCTGCAGACGGCACCACGAACCTGACGCTCGTCGACACGACCAAGACGACGAGCTGGGACGACTGGGCGCAGGGCTTCCGCGCCGACGGCGTGACGCCGAACATGAACTGTCCGGGACAGAACACGAGCGATCCGTTCTACTTCACGCTGCAGAACAGCACCAACTGGCTCGATCCGCAGCATCGCCAGTTGCCCGCGAACGCGCAATTCAAGTGCTACGACGGCATGCACGTGTTCAACCAGATCCAGCCGGCGCCGTATGACGGGGCCTACAAGTTCCCGAGCGTGAGCGCAACGGATTCGACCGGCAAGCCGGTCGCGTCGAACTGCACGATCTGCGTCGGGAAAAACCCCGTCGACGGCACGCCGATGCTGCCTGCCGGCAAGTACGTGGTCGAGATCATCGTGCCGCCGGGCTATGAGTTGGTGAAGGAGGAAGACAAGAACATCCTGATCGGCGACAACTACATCGCGCCGGTGACGCAGCAGTTCGGCGGGATCGGCAACATCTACATCATCCCCGACCAGGCCGCGGTGAACTCGAGCTACAACAAGAACAACGCACAGAACCCGACCACGAACCTCGGTTCGACGCCGCACGCCGAAGGCGACACCGGCAGCGTCGAGCGGTTCTGGCCGTGCGTCGGCGAGCTGCGCATCGTGCCGGACTACATGAGCATCTTCCCGGGATCGAAGGAGGTCGCGCCGTTCGCGGGTGCGTCGCGCCATCTGTGCGACCGCAAGGAGGTGCAGCTCACGGACGAGGAGTCGGTGCTCGCGAAGTTCTGGATCTTCAGTTCGACGCACGTCGCCGCGCACTATACCGGCTTCATGCTCGACGACTTCTCGTCGGAGTTCGATCCGTATTCGCCGCAATTCGGCGAGAAGTTCGCGGTGCCGAACGTGCCGATTTCGTTCAAGGATTATTCCGGCAACGAAATCTCGCGCACGTATTCGGATCAATGGGGCATCTACAACGGGCTGACGTTCTCGACCTGGGAAGTGAACCCGCCGAACCCGACCGGCTATGCGCCGACGATGATGGTCACGTGCATGAACGATCCGGGTCCGATTCCCGATCCGAACAACCCCGGCAAGACGATGACCGATCCGCTGTACAACCCGGCCTATAGCCAGTTCTGCTACGAGATTCCGTTCATGCCCGGACAGACTCAGTACATGGATACGCCGGTGGTGCCGGTGCAGGCATTCGCCGACGGGTACAACCAGCCCGACTGCGCGTATCCGGATGCGACGCCCGCGATTTCGAGCGTGACCGGCGACGCGATCGGCGCAGGTGCCGGCCCGTGGGTGAGCGCGCCCGGCAACCAGCTGACGATCAATGCGCTGGGCGACCAGCAGGTGCCGAACAATGCGTACACGGGACCGAGCCAGACCACGGCGCCGTTCAACCAGAAGTTCATCACGCGCCACTATGGCTTCGGCAATACGCAGGGATCGGGATCGGTGACGATCGCGGGCGTCAATGCGCCTGTCGTGTCGTGGGGCGACCAGCAGATCGTCGTGACGGTGCCCGACCTGAGCATCGCGATTCCGCCGTTGACGACGGGGTCCTCGACCTGCACGATCCAGCAGATGGGCGCGCCCGCGACCCAGTGCGGCGAGCTCGTGATCACGGCCGGCAACGGCAAGCGTTCGATCGACACGGTGACCGTGACGATCGGCGGCAAGGCGCCGACTTACATCAACGGCGAGAACGGCGCGAGCAATGCGATCCAGAGCGCGATCGACAACGCGAGCGCGGGCGACATGATCGTCGTCGGCCCGGGCACGTACAACGAAATGCTGGTGATGTGGAAGCCGGTCCGGCTGCAAGGCGTCGGCGCCGCGTCGGTGAAGGTCAACGCGAACACCCATCCGTCGGGCAAGCTCGATCCGTGGCGCAGGCTGGTGTCGTGCCTGTTCGGCACTTCGCTGGACGGCGGGTTGATTACGTCCACGTATGACCCGACGAAGCCGGTCTCGCCGACCAACAACCCGTACGATCCGTCAGGCACCTATCAGTGCCCGGCGCAGATGCAGGGTCACACGGATCCGATACCGTTCGAGCCGACCGTCGGTTGGGACGGCACGCTGAACGGCAACCTGGGCGAATTGCTGATGGAGCCCTCGCTGCTGGGTGCGTATGAGGGCGCGGGCATCACGGTTCTCGCCAAGGGCGTGCAGCCGAGCACGAACTGCACCGCGAACGGCGTCTGCACGCTGCTCACCGCGACGGATTGCACGACGGACCCGAACAACCCGAACTACAGCAACTTCCTGTGCAATCCGTCACGGATCGACGGGCTGACGTTCACCAATAGCTCGCAAGGCGGCGGTGGCATCTTCCTGCATGGGTGGAACCATTACACGGAGGTATCGAACAACCGGGTGACGGGCAATGCCGGCACGTTGACGGGCGGCATCACGATCGGCCAGGTGGAGGTTCCGGACGGGACCATCGCGTCGGACGGCGTGACGCAACTGCCGTTCATGTACAACACGTACGTCAACGTCCATCACAATGCCGTCACGGCGAATGCATCGTATGGCGATGAAATCAACTCGACCACGCCCTCGTCGGCCGGCGGCGTGACCTTCTGCTCCGGCGCCGATTACTACCGGTTCAACTACAACTGGGTGTGCGGCAACATCAGCAGCGGCGACGGCGGCGGCGTCGCGCACTTCGGGTTCAGCTACAACGGCGACCTGTCGCACAACGTGGTGCTGTTCAACCAGAGCAACAACCCGACGTTGCCGACGTACGGCGGCGGCATGATCGCCCAGGGCGTGCCCCCGGACGGCACGTTCTGCGAGAACTCGCTCGTCGACGTCGATTGCGCGCCTCAGCTCTCCGACGGCGTCGGCCCGGGCCTCGTGATCGACGGCAACCTGATCATGGGCAACACCGCGGAAAGCGGCAAGGGTGGCGGCCTGCGGCTGCAGAACGTCAATGGCACCGATGTGCAGCGCAGCCTCGACGACCCGGACAACTGGTACCAGGTGAGCGTGATCAACAACATCATCGCGGACAACGTGGCCGGCTGGTCGGGCGGCGGCGTGTCGCTGCAGGATGCGGTGCGTGTGAACTTCATCAACAACACGGTGATCGCGAACGACGCGACGGCGTCGGCGGGCGTGCTGTTCAATACGCCGGCGGCCGCGCAGTCGAACGTGCTGCCTCCGGGATGCACGACCAGCCCGAACAGCTCGGAAACGACCTGCACCGGCTACATCGGGACGTCGACGCTACAGCCGGCCGGGCTGGAGACCGCGACCCATTCGCAGAACCTCATGACTGCGTTCACGCCGCCCGCGGGCTTCACGGGGACGGTCACGTGCCCGGACGGCGAGACGAACTGCATGAATTTCTCGAATCCGGTGCTGACCAACAACCTGTTCTGGCAAAACCGCGCGTTCTATATCTCGGTGAGCGCGCAGCCGGACCCGACCATTCCCGGCGTGCAGAACGCGGTCACGCTGAATCCGGTGCTGAGCCAGAAGACCGGCGGCACGGGCTTCTGCGATACGCAGGGCATGACCACGAATGGCCAGGCGAGCCCGCCCGTCTATTGGGATATCGGCGCGTACGGCGACACGGGGCCCACCAACCCTCAAGCGGCGATGAAGATGAACCCGCAATACTCGATCATGACCGATACGACGGGTTACGACGCGAGCAACATGGCGGCGAATCCGCAGACGGTGAGCCAGTACTGCAACGGCTCGCGGGTACCGCCGGAGGCGGGCGGAAACGGCTTTGCCGTGCCGCCGGGAATCGCCGATGCGGTCCTGCCGAATCCGCTGTTCGGCCTGCTGCCGTCGGCGACGCCCGATGAGGGCAACCAGTGGATCAACATGTCGTACGGACCGCTGTCGCTGTTCAACGCGGCGCTCACGTCGGGCCAGGCCGGCTACAACACGATGATGGGCAACTACTCGATCACGTCCGGTTCGCCGGCGATCGGCGCGGCGACGGGAGACGGTGCGCCGAATCACGACATCTTCGGCACGCCGCGGCCGTCAGCCAACGGATTCGACATCGGCGCGGTCGAGTACGTGGATCCCGGCTTGCTGGGCGGCTTGCTCGGCGGCGGCGGCGCGCCGATCGACCCGCTTGCGTTGGGGAGCCAGCAACCCAACCTGGCCAGCCTCTTCCCGCTGGGCCTCGGCAGAATCGCGCGCCTGCTCGGCGGCGGGGTGCCGCGGCCGCAGGTCTTCGCTCCTGCGCTGAGGCGGCTGCGTGCCGGCGTGCAGCGGCAGGCTCCGGCGCCGAGGCAGCCGCAGGCCGGCGCGTTGACGCAGCGTCCGGCGCTCGCGCGGCCGCAGTCGAACGTGCTGCTGCAGGCGCCGGCCGCGACGCCGACGCCGGCGCCGGCGCCGGCGCGCAACCGCGCGCAGCCGCAGCCGCAGCCGCAGGCGCGCACGCAGCCGCGGCCGCCGGCCCCGGCGGCGGCGACGCCCAAGCCCAAGCCACTCACGAGAGCCGCGCAATGAAACGATCGACGCTCCGCACGGCATCCGCGCTGTTGCTCGCGGGCGGCGCCTGCCTCGCCGCGGTCCGGCCTCAGCCGGCCGCGGCCGGGCCGGCCGCGCAGGCCGCGCAGGCTGCGCCGGCTCGCTCGCCGTACCGGCCCGTGAGCCTGCCGCGACACGCGAAGGCCTATTACCAGCTGGCGAAAGGCATCGACGACCTGCACGTGCGCAGCACCGCGTCGGGCAACCTGATTCGCTTCAGCTATCGCGTGACCGATCCGCTGATGGCGCGACCGCTCGCCGATACGAAGGCGCCCGCCTATCTGTACGGGCAAGCCAGCCACGCGCTGCTCGTGATTCCGGTGATGGACCAGATCGGCGCACTGCGGCAGACCGGTCAGCTGGAGGCTGGTCAGGAATACTGGATGGTGTTTTCCAACAAGGGCGAGCCGATCAAGCGCGGAGAGCGGGTCAGCATCCTGATCGATTCGCTCCATATCGACGGGCTGGTGGTCGAGTAGTCACGCACTGGCGCATCCTGCCGCACGTTGGCGACCGGCGGCATTTCAACGGGGAGTAAAGTCATGAACCGGTTTCTTTTCAAGTCGATCTCGGCGGCCTGCGCCGCCGGCTCTCTGGCTTGCAGCCAGGCCGCATTCGCGGCATCGGCCGCGGGGAATGCGCAAGCGCCGTCGGCATCGCATCCGGGCGTCGCGCAGATCGTCGAGCGCAATGTCGCGGCCCACGGGGGGCTGCAGGCGTGGCGAGCGGTCTCGACGATGAAGATGACGGGGCAGCTCGATGCGGGCGGCACGAAGAATGTCCGGCTGCCGTTCACGCTGACGTTGAAGCGCCCGCACAAGAGCCGCCTCGAGATTCAATTCGAGCAGCAGACCGCATTGCAGGTGTACGACGGCGCGCAAGGCTGGATGGTCAGGCCGTACCTCGGACGCAGCGAAATCGACCCGTATTCGCCGGCGCAGCTCAAGTCGGCCGCGGCGTCGGCCGAGCTCGACGGCCCGCTGATCGACTACGCGAACAAAGGCACGACCATCCAGGCGCTCGGCACCGAGCAGGTGGAAGGGCACCGCGCGTACGTGCTGAAGCTGACGGCGAAGGATGGCTCGGAGCGCCGCGTGTGGGTCGACGCGTCGAGCTATCTCGAACTGAAGATCGACGGCGAGCCGCGCGTGCTCGACGGCAAGACGCACAGCGTCGCCGTCTTCTATCGCGATTACCGGAAGGAGAACGGACTCGTCGTGCCGCACACGCTCGAGACCGTCGTGAGCGGCGTCAAAGAGACGCGCAAGATCACGATCGAGCATGTCGAGGTGAACGAGCCGGCCGACGATGCGATGTTCGGCAAGCCGCCGCTCGCCATCGCGAAGGCGGCGAGCCGCTAGCCGGGCATCCGGACGAGGGGGGATGGCCATGAAACGAATCGAAGCGTGGGTGTTCGCCGGCTGCGTGACGGCGGTCCTGTGTGCGTGCGAGCAGATTCCCGGGCAGAGCCTGAGCGCGGACCAGATCGTCGAGAAGAATGTCGCGGCCAGGGGCGGGCTCGATGGATGGCGCAAGATCCGAACGATGGTCTGGTCCGGCCATGTGGACAGCGCGAACGCGCCGGTGCGGGACATGCCGTTCATCCTCGCGATGAAACGCCCGAACAAGACGCGCTTCGAAATCACCGTGTTCAGCCAGAAGGCCGTGCGCGTATTCGACGGCCACGAGGGCTGGAAGCTCGGCTCGGGCGCGGGCGGCAATGCGAGCCTGCGGCCCTACACGGTGGACGAGCTGATGTCCGCGCGCGACGAGCAGGTGATCGACGGGCTGCTGATCGACCATGACGCGAAGGGTGTCGGCGTGGCGCTGGAAGGCGTCGATCAGCTGGGCGGGCACAATGCCTATCGCCTCGCGGTGAAGCTGCCTTCCGGCGCGGTGCGCCACGTGTGGATCGACGCGCAGACGTTCCTGGACGTGAAGGTCGACCGCCAGGTGCGCGGGCCGCGCGGCGCGGTGACCGTCGACGTGAACTACAGCGACTACCGGACCATCGACGGCTTGCAGATTCCGCTCAAGATCGTCAGCGGCACGGCGGCGTCGCCGAACAAGGACACGCTGATCATCGACAAGGTGTCGCTGAACCCGCCGCTCGACGATGCGATCTTCGCCAGGCCGGCCTCGACGGACCGGCGCCGTCCGGTTTCGATCGACGCCGATGTGGCGCCGGCGCAGTCGCCCGCCGGCCGGCCGACGCCGCGGCCATGAACGGCATCCGGGGGCGGCTGCGCGCCCTCGCGCGGCCTTGCACGCGCGCGTCGCGCATGCTCGTGCGGGGCGTATTGCTGGCCGCGCTGATCGTACCTGCGGGCGCTGCGCGCTGCGGTGAGCCTGCGGCGACCGCCGCGCCGGCGGACGCAGGACAGGCGATCTTCCAGCGCGGCATCCTGGGCTCGGGTGAGCCGCTCGAAGCGGTGCACCAGGACGGCGTGCGCCTGCAAGGCGCCGCCGCCGCGTGCATCAATTGCCATCGGCGCAGCGGCCTGGGCTCGAAGGAAGGCAATACCACCATTCCGCCGATCACGTGGCGCTATCTGGTCCATCCGCGCGCGCAAACCGCCGAGGATCTCGACATCCCCTACGTTCCCGGCATGCGCACCGATCGCGAGCCGTACACGGAGGAGCGGCTCGCGAGAGCCGTGCGCGACGGGATCGATTCCGAAGGCAAGCCGCTCGGCCGGCTGATGCCGCAGTACGCGCTGAGCGATGCCGACATGGCCGCGCTGACCGGGTACCTGAAGCGCCTCGATCAGCGCAGACTGCCGGGCGTGGCGGACACGGTGCTGCATTTCGCGACGATCGTCACGCCGGACGCGGACCCGGTGAAGCGGGCAGGCATGCTCGACGTCCTGCAGCACTACTTCGCGGACAAGAACGCGTTTCCGTTCGGCGCGACGCCGCCGCTGCGCTCGACGCGCAAGATGATGTTCATGGTCAATCGCCGCTGGGAACTGCATGTGTGGGAACTCAAGGGGCCGCCGGACACGTGGCATGAGCAGTTGCGACAGGATCTCGCGCGGCAGCCGGTGCTGGCCGTGGTGTCCGGGCTCGGCGGCAGGAACTGGGCGCCGGTCCACGATTTCTGCGAGGAGGAGGCCGTGCCTTGCCTCTTTCCGAACGTCGAGGTGCCGGTCGAAACGGATCACGATTTCTATTCGGTGTACTTCTCGAAGGGTGTGCTGCTCGAGTCGGCGCTGATCGCGAAGCGCATTCTGGATGAGGCAGGCGCGCGACCGGCGACGAAAGCGGTGAAGACGGTGTGGCAGGTGTTTCGCGCGGGCGACAACGGCGAGCGGGGCGCGCAGGCGCTGGCCGCCGCGCTGAAAGGGCGCGGCTTCGCGGTGTCGAACCACGCGCTCGCGCCCGGCGACAGCGTCGCGCACGCGCTGCACCGGATGCCGCGCGACGACGTGCTCGTGCTGTGGCTGCGGCCGCCCGACATCGCGGCGCTCGACCATGTGCCGCCCGCGTCGGACACGGTCTTCATGTCGGGGCTGCTCGGCGGGCTCGACAATACGCCGCTTCCGCCAAGCTGGCGCGGCGTGACGCGCATCGCGTACCCGTTCGACCTGCCGGAGGGGCGGCGCGTGCGCGTCGATTATGCGTTCGGCTGGTTCACGATCCGGCAGATCCCGATGGTCGCGCCGCAAGTGCAGGCGGACACGTATCTCGCATGCGGGCTGCTCGCCGAGACGCTCAGCCACCTGGTCGACGCGTTCGTGCGCGAGTACCTCGTCGAGCGCATCCAGGACATGCTCGAACGCCGCATCCTCACGGGCTACTATCCGCGCCTGACGCTCGCACCCGGGCAGCGCTTCGCATCGAAGGGCGGCTATATCGTCCGGTTCGCCGGGCCGGATCGGATGAAGCTCTCCGCGGACGGGGGCTGGATCGTCCCTTGAGCAGTCGCTGCGCCGCGATCGGGTAAAGATCAGCACGCGATAAGAGGGGAGTGCCCCATGCCGGTTCCGCTTGGCGCTTTGCACAATGAAGACATCGCGCGACATCCGCCTGTCGCGCCGGAGCGGGGCGACACAGGGTGGTGGGGGATACAGTGATGACACACTTCTTTGTCAGCCGTGACGCGCGTCGTCACTGGATACGTCGCGGCTTTATGGTTGCACTGGCAACTATCGCGTGGCTGCAGTTTTCCACCGCACAGGCGCTGCCGATCTTCGCGCGCCAGACCGGGCAAAGCTGCGTGGCGTGCCACGCCGGCGGGCAGTTTCCGGAGCTCACGCCGTATGGGCGCCTGTTCAAGCTGAACGGCTATACGCTCGGCGAGCGCACGATTCCGCTCGCCGCGATGGCCATCGGCGACCTGAGCACGACGCGGGCCAACAGCGACGCCAGCGGCAATCCGATCAATACGAAGAACGGCCAGCCGATCTTCGACTTTGCGAGCGTGTTCCTCGCCGGGAAGATCACCGACCATCTCGGCGGTTTCGCGCAGTTCACCTACACGAACTACGATCACCAGAACGACAGCGGCAAATGGAAAGGCCACTGGGCATCGGACAACACCGACTTCCGTTTCGTCGACCGGATCATGTCCGCCGCGAACGACCTGATCCTCGGCTTGACGGTGCACAACAATCCGACCGTGCAGGACGTGTTCAACACCGCGCCCGCATGGGGCTATCCGTACATCTCGTCGACGATCAGCCCGGTTGCGAAGATCCCGAGCCTGCCGGTGATCGAGGGAAGCCTCTCGATGCAGGCCGTCGGCACGGGCGCCTATCTGTACTGGAACAAGACGGTCTACGCCGAGCTGACCGCGTACAGCACGGCAGACGGCATCTGGTCGTTCCTGAGCCACGGGAACAAAGAGGGGAACCCGGACCACCCGCAGGTCTATCTGCGCGGCTACAACCCGTATGCGCGCATCGCGCTGACGCACGACTGGGGCCCGCATAGCCTGATGGTTGGCGCATTCGGGTTCAGCGTCAACATCTATCCGAACGACCCGAACAATTTCCCGATCTTCGGCACGGGCGTCACGCGCTATCGCGACTATGGCTTCGACTCGCAATACCAATACCTGCTGGAGCCGCACACGATCACCGCGCAGGCGCGCTACGTGCGCGAGAACATTCACGACCCGAACAACTTCGTGCTGAGCGACAACACCTCGGCGAATCTCAACTCGCTGCGGCTCAAGGCGTCGTACATCTACCAGAACAAATACGGCGTCAGTCTTTCGTTCTTCAACACGACAGGCACGCCGGACAGCACGCTGTACGCGGCCAGCGCGAACTTCCATCCGAACACGCAGGGCTGGACGCCGGAGATCTTCTGGATACCGGTTCAGTACGTGCGCGTCGGCCTGCAATACACCCACTTCACCAAGTTCCTCGGCGCGACGACCAACTACGACGGCAACGGGCGCAACGCGAGGGACAACGACACGCTGTTCCTGTACCTATGGGTCGCTTCGTTCTGACCTCCCGTCCGGCGTTTCCCGTGCGCGTGGCCGACTGGAGCACGCGCAGCGGGAGGGCGGCGCGCATCTCGCATCGCGTGTCGATGCGCATGCGCACCGCCGCCGAACGGAATCGCTTCAAAGCGCGGCAAAAATTGCGGCAAGGAGGATCGTGACATGAACAAGGTGGCCCATATCGTGTCGCTTGCGATGCTGCTGGCCGGGTCGGCGTGCCACGACCTGGAGCGCTCGCGACAAGTCGACAACCCGGCCGTGGCCGGCAAGACCATCGCGCTGCAGGTGTGCTCGAACTGCCACGGGGCAACCGGCGTGTCGGTGTCGCCGATGTTCCCGAAGCTCGCCGGGCAGCGCAAGGAATACCTCGTCGACCAGCTGACGGACTTCAAGCTTCACGCCCGGGCAGACGCGAATGCGAAGCGGTACATGTGGGGCTTCACGCACCTGACCGACGCGCAGATCGACGAGCTCGCGACGTATTTCTCGAGCCAGAGCGCGACGCTGGGCGACGCCGAAGATCTCGCGCTGATCAACGCGGGCAAGGCGATCTTCGAGGCGGGCCTGCCGGACAAGGGCGTCGCGGCATGCATCGGCTGTCATGGCCAGCATGGCGAGGGCGTCAGCCGGTTTCCCCGTCTCGCCGGCCAGCATGCGGATTACGTGGTGAAGCAGCTCAGGATCTTCCGCGAAACCGACACCCGGCCGCGAGGCGCCGTCATGAAGGACGTGTGCTCAAACATGTCGGAGCAGGACATGCGCGCTGTGGCGGCGTTCGTCGAGGCGTTTCCGCCGGAGGCCGAGGCGTCGGCGAGCCCGACCGCCGATCGTTAAACATTTCAGTGCTTCGTCTCCCCCCGGGGCGGGGCGCTGCTTTTTATTCCTGCGGTACGCGGTTCCGTCACGGTGAAGACGATGAAGATCACGCAATCCGTTCGTGGCGGCGCAGCGCTGGCCCGCAAGTCGCGGCAGCGGCGACGGGCTGCCGAACCGCTGTTTGCGCCGAACGACGCGCGCCCGTTCCTGCTGCGTCTCGACGCTGTCGACTGGCTGTTTGCGCTCGCGGTGCTGGCAGGCGCGGGCTTCGCGCTGACGCGCTACGACGCGTTCATGAACGGCTACGACAAGGCCGTGCTGATCGGCGCCGTCCCGGCGCTCGTCACGCTCGGCTGGCGCTGGAAGCCGGCCCGGCTGCTGATGGCGTCGATCGCGGTGCTCGCGCTGCTGTCGATCCAGATCTACCAGGGCGACCTGGCGCGCGCGGATGCGGCGTTCTTCCTCAAGTACTTCCTGTCGAGCCAGTCGGCGATCCTGTGGATGAGCGCGCTGTTCGTGCTCGCGACGGTGTTCTACTGGATCGGCACGCTCGCGCGCTCGGCGTCGGCCGCCGCGATCGGCCAGAAGCTCACCTGGGTCGCGGTGCTGATGGGCTTCACCGGGATGATGGTGCGCTGGTACGAGTCGTACCTGATCGGCGCCGACGTCGGCCATATTCCGGTGTCGAACCTGTATGAAGTGTTCGTGCTGTTCAGCCTGATCACCGCGCTGCTCTACCTGTACTACGAAGGTCACTACGGCACGCGCGCGCTGGGCGCGTTCGTGCTGCTGGTCATCAGCGCGGCGGTCGGCTTCCTGATGTGGTACTCGATCGCGCGCGACGCGCAGCAGATCCAGCCGCTCGTGCCCGCGCTGCAGAGCTGGTGGATGAAGATCCACGTGCCGGCGAACTTCATCGGCTACGGCAGCTTCGCGCTGTCGGCGATGGTGTCGGTCGCGTACCTGATGAAGGAGCGCGGCGTGCTCGCCGACCGCCTGCCGGCGCTCGAGGTGCTCGACGACGTGATGTACAAGTCGATCGCGGTCGGCTTCGCGTTCTTCACGATCGCGACGATCCTCGGTGCGCTGTGGGCAGCCGAGGCGTGGGGCGGCTACTGGAGCTGGGATCCGAAGGAGACCTGGGCGCTGATCGTGTGGCTGAACTACGCGGCGTGGCTGCACATGCGCCTGATGAAGGGCCTGCGCGGCACGGCCGCCGCCTGGTGGGCGCTGACGGGCCTGCTCGTCACGACGTTCGCGTTCCTCGGCGTCAACATGTTCCTGTCCGGGCTGCACAGCTACGGCAAGCTTTGAAGCGGCGCGCGTGGCGCCGTCTACCGTGTTCTACCCATGCGTTACGGCGAGTGTTCCTACTTCAAGCGAGTCGTGCGCCGGACGAGAATGTCGTCAGGGGCATCCGTTCAGGCGTGACGCAAGGTAGGGGGAGGAGCCATGAGACGCATCTATTTTCTGTTGCCGACGCCGCAGTGCGCGCATCTGATCGTGAACGAGCTCCTGCTGGAGCGGGTCGAGTGGCGGCACATCCATGTCATCGCGAACCACAACACCGTGCTCGACGGTTTGCCGGCGGCGACGCTCGCGCAGCGCAGCGATCTGCTGCCGTCGCTGGCGCGCGGCACGGCCGTCGGTTGTGCGACCGGGATGGTGATGGCGCTGCTCGCGTTGATGTTTCCGCCGGCGGGCCTGCCGATCGCCGGCGGCGCCGTGGTGACGATCACGCTGTCCGGCGCCGGCTTCGGCGCGTGGGCGGCGTCGATGATCGGCGTCGACGTGCCGAATACGCGCCTGAAGCGGTTCGAGGAAGGGATCGACCGCGGCGAGCTGCTGATGATGATCGACGTCGCGAAGGACCGCGTGCATGAAATCGAAGACATGATCAAGCTCCACCACGCGGAGGCGCACCTCGAAGGCGAGGACCCGGCGATTCCGGCGTTTCCATGAGCGGTTGGCCAGGTGCGGCCGGCCAGGCCGGCGTGATACGCGTTGCCGGGCATCGCACCGGCAACGCTTGCGTTCGCACTGCATCCGCTGCATCGCGATGCGTGGCGCGAGGATCGGCATCGGCTAGTTCGTGGCGAGCAGCTGCTTGTAACGCGCGAGCACGCGCGGGACGTAAACGCGCGTCGTCGGAAACGACGGAATGCGATAGCCGGCGCGTATCACTGCGTTTTCTCCGGCGTGGTATGCGGCCAGCGTGAGCTCCACGTTCTCGTTGAACAGGTCGAGCAGGAAGCGCAGGTATTGCGCGCCGGCCAGCACGTTGTCGCGCGGATTGAGCATGTCTCCGCGCGAAAAGCGTCGCGCGGTGTCGGGCATCAATTGCATGAGGCCGAGCGCGCCTTTGTCCGACACCGCCTTCGGGTTGTATCCCGACTCGACGTCGATCACCGCGCGCAGGAGTTCGGGGCGAACGCGAAACGCGTGGCTCGCCTCGTCGATCACGTCCGCGAACCGCGGCAGCACGACGCCATCGGCCGGTTTCGACGACACGCGCTTCATGCCCGGGTCGGCGCCTGGCGGGCCCGCGACGATCACCTTCAGGCCGGCCTTGCCGGGCTGGTTCGTCAACACGATGACGCCGTTGCTCGTGACCGCACCGAATATTTCCGCACGCACGCCGCATGACCACGCGCAGCCGAGCCCCACGCATGCGGCGACGATTGCGTTTCCCAAGCGGAATGAAGGGCGTCGGTGCATCTTCCGAATCTCCTGCACTTGAATTGTGGTGGAGGAAAAATCGGATCGACAATGGGGCACCTCCCTACACTTCGACGCATGCGCCGTCGGCTGAGACGGATGGTGCAAGATTGTTACATCGGTAATCGACGGTAATGGAAGTTGCTCAACGCCGATTACAATTCTTGCGACGCACCACAAGGTATTTTTCGGGTTCGACGTTGTCGCGATTCAATTATTTCCACTCGCCGCGAGAAATGAGCGGTAATTCCGCTATCCGTAGTCGCACTGACGCGGCAAAAAAAATCCATTCGATTCAATCCTGAAACATCCTTGAGGACGCCCGGCTGTTTCCGGCCGGCGGCGCCGGGCGCATGGTCCGGCTCATGCCGGCCGGCCGTGCCGTGGCGCGAACCTTGCTCATCCGAGCGGTATGGCAGTCGGTTGTCGGCGCAATCGAGTCGGGAAGTGAGGACTGGGAAAGATGCCCAGCGGACGGTGCCGGCACTGCGGACATGACATCGCCATACCGAGCATTCCGCAGTGTCCGGGTAGGGGGGCTACCGGGAGTGGAAGACGTGAACACCAAATGTCGCGTGGTAATTGCAGAGGACCATGACCTGCTGAGAAACGGCCTGCGCTCGATGCTGAGTGCGCAAGGCGATTACGAGGTCATCGGCGAGGCGAGGGACGGCAAGGAGGCGTGTCAGCAGGCGATCGCGCTTGCCCCGGACCTGATGCTGATCGACCTGTCGATGCGCGGGATGAACGGCATCGATGCCAGTGCAACGATCAAGCGGCGCTCGCCGCAGGTGCGGATCGTTGCGCTGACGGTGCATCAGAGCGAGGAGTATGTGCGCGAAGCGCTGCGCGCGGGCGTCGACGGCTACGTGCTCAAGGACGTCTCGTTCGAGGAACTGCTGCTGGCGATGCGAACGGTCATGCAGGGCAAGAAGCACCTGAGCGCGGACGTGTACGGGTACATGGTCGATTCATTCGTGACCGGCCGCGAAATGCCCGCGCCGAAGACGGCCTGGGACATCCTGACCGCGCGCGAGCGCAGCGTGCTGAAGCTGATCGCCGAAGGGCGCACCAACCGGCAGGTCGGCCAGTACCTGAACCTGAGTCCGAAGACGATCGAGAAGTATCGCGCCAGCATGATGCACAAGCTCCATATCGCGAACCTGACGGAACTGGTGCTTGTCGCGATGAACATGGGCCTGCTGACGTCGCTGGCGGCGAAGTGCGCGGAGCCCAATGCGAACGACCTGCCGGCACGCCTGGCCGGCAACGGCGATCCGGCGGGCGGCGCGGACGCGAGAGCGTCGTTGCGCGAATATCCGCTCGGCGAAGCGGACGGCTGAGCGTGCGGGGCGCGCGTCACAGCGCCCAGGTCGCCGAGACGAACGTGCCGGTCGTGGCCGACGACCGGATCGAGAACGTGCCGCCGTGCGACTCGACGCGGTACTGCATGCCGATCAGGCCGAGGCCGGTCGTGCGCGCGTCTTCGGTCGCCAGCGGGCGGTGCTCGTAGCCGATGCCGTTGTCCTGGATCGTCAGCAGCAGTCCGCCCGCGACATGGTGCAGGCCAAGCGAGATTTCGGTGGCGTGCGCGTGCTTGACGATGTTGTTGAGCGCCTCCTGCGCGACCCGGAACATATCCGCTTTCAGGTGCTCCGGCACGTCGTCGTCGTCGACGTCGCAATTGAACGTGACCGACAGCGTTTCCGTGTCGCGCTCGACGCGCCGGCACAGCGACGCCAATGCCGCGGGCAGGCCGAGCCTGTCGAGCATCAGCGGCCGCAGTTCCCCGCATATCTGCCGCACGTCGCCGATCGTTTCGCGGATGCGATGAACGGTGGCGTCGAGCAGGCTTTCGGCCTCGTCGATGTCGCCGCGGCGAAGGCGCATGAGCGCGTCCTCGTTCATCAGCTTGATGAGCGTCAAGGCCTGGCCGATGCCGTCATGCAGTTCCGCGCTCAGCCGATGGCGCTCCTTTTGCTGACCCAGCATCAGCCAGGTCTGGCAAGCGCGCGCATCGGCATCGAGCGATGCGGCCGTGCCGCGCTGCTTGGGTTCGAAGGCAACCGGTTCCTCGAACAGCGTCAGCAGCATGCCGGCGACCGCATTCCGGGCGGGGAGCGGCTGCTGATGCAGCAGGAGCTGCACGGGATGCCCGGTGCGCCCGCAGAGCATCGCGCCGAACGAGTGAAACGGGCTGCGGGCGCTCGTCGACAATTCGTCTGCCAATTCGGCGTGGGTGTCGTCGGGTGCGAGGTCGGCGAGGTGCTTGCCGACGAGATCGTCGTTCGAGTAGCCCAGGAGCGTCGCGGCGCTGCGATTCACGGAGACGAAGACGCCGCCGGGCGTGAGGATGGCAAGCGCTGCCCCGCGCGCATCGGTGACGATGCCGGCGCCGCGATTGCCTGGACGGACCGCGCCGCGGAGCTTGCGCATCGCGTCGATCAGGTCGAGCAGCCTGATCTGCGGCCCTTCGGGCTGGCGTTCACTCATGAGAGCTCCCGATAGTGCGTAATCAGGAAACCGTAAGATTTCCGCCATTCTAGGCCCCGACCGGCGCACGCGGCAACCGGGTGATTGCGGGGGCGTGGCATGGGGGGCATCCCGGTTGTGGACGACGGGTAATCCACCAAGCGGACGTACCCTACCGGCCTTTGGGGGGCGTCATCCAATGACCGTCGCGAACATATTCCCGACACTGAACGTGCGGGGTCGGGAAGCCATCGCGGCCTCGCTTATCGCCACGGAGACGGATATGAAAGGGACTGCGAAATCGACGGCGGGCGCATTCGTGCTCGCAGGCGCCGCGCTTGCCGCGACTGCCGCGTGGTGTGCGCCTGCCGAGGACGCCGCCGGGAGCGTCATGGAGCACGCGGTCGGGAACACGACCGAGAGTGCGATGCCGAGCACCGCCGGGAATGCGACTGAGAATGCGACCGGGAATGCGACCGGGAATGCGACCAACGACGCGGCCGAGGATGCTGCACGGAACGCCGCCGGGAGCGCCACCGAGAACGATGCCGGGAGCAAGATGGAGATGCCGGTCGAACAGGCGCCCGAGACTGCTCCGGCGAACGCGAACGGGAAAGCGACCGACGAAGCCACCGAGAGCGCGATCGACAACGCCACCGGGAACGCCGCCGAAGGCGCCACGGAAAGCGCCACGGAAGGCGCCGGCATGCATATGCATCACGCTGTCGCCCCCGGCACGACGCACTCGATGGTCGACTATGCATTGCCGCCGGTGGAGCTCGTGCGGGACGACGGCAAGACCGTGTCGCTGGTCGACGAACTGAACGACGGCCGGCCGGTGATCCTGACGTTCATCTACACCAGTTGCACGACCATCTGCCCGATGATCAGCCAGACGCTCGAGCGGCTGCAGGGCGAGCTCGGCAGCGATCGCGACAAGGTGCACATCGTGTCGATCTCGATCGACCCGGAAGAGGACACGCCTGCGCGGCTCAGGGCCTATGCGGCGAGATTCGAGGCCGGCCCCGAGTGGCAGCACTACACCGGCTCGGTCGACGCGAGCATCGCCGCGCAGCGCGCGTTCAACGTGTACCGCGGCGACAAGATGAATCACGCGCCGGTGGCATTCCTGCGCGCCGCGCCGGGCAAGCAATGGATGCGCATCGACGGCTTTGCGACGCCGTCTGAACTGCTGGCCGCCTATCGCGACGTCGTCGCTTCCGACTAGGGGCCGTTCACGCCGATAACGGGCTCGCGCCGGCCGCCGGAACGGCCGGGCGCGAGGCGCGCGCAACGCGTCCGGCAAGGAGCGACGAACGTGGACAAGAAGACTCGCGTGCTGGTGGTCGAGGACCAGCACCTGTTGCGCGTCGGCCTTTGCCGCATGGTTTCCGAGCTGGACGACTACTGCATCGTGGGCGAGGCGAGCGGCGGGTACGAGGCCTGCCGCCTCGCCGCGCTCACGCAGCCCGACCTGGTCCTGATGGACCTGTCGATGCCGGGCGGCAGCGGCTTCGAGGCGATCACGGCGATCAAGCGCGATGCGCCGCATGCGCGCATCATCGTCCTCACCGTTCATCGCAGCGAAGGCCACGTGCAGGAGTCGTTCGCCGCCGGCGCGGACGCCTACGTGGTCAAGGATACGTCGTTCGCCGATCTGGTCCGCGAGATGCGCTTCGTGATGCAGGGCAAGTGCGTGGTCAGTCTCGACGCGTACCGGTCCCGCGCGTGCGCGCAGGGGTTGCGCGACGAGTCGGCGCACAAGGCGCGGTTGTGGAATGCGCTGACGAGCCGCGAGCGCACGGTGCTGCGTCTCGTCGTCGAAGGACACACGAGCCGGCAGGTCGGCGAGTGCCTGAAGCTCAGCCCGAAAACGGTGGAAAAGCACCGCGCGAACCTGATGCGCAAGCTCGGCATCGTGAACCTGGCCGGCCTCGTCCACTTCGCGATCGACATCGGCGTGCTCGCGCTGGGCGACGACGACCGGGTGTGAAAACCCGCCATCGGCGGGTGGCGCAACTGGGGGGGCTTTACCCATGTCGATGGACGGCACTCCCTACTTCTGGCCCGTAGCGACCTGAACAAGAATGCATTCAACGGCTTCGGCGTGGCTGAAGCGGTGGGTCGATACAGGGAGGGGGCCGTGCGCGACGAATCGTCCTCGATCCAGCCCGGCGTGCCGGGACATGTGCGGCGTGGCGCCGCGCCGCGTTGCCGCGCATGCGCAAGCCGCGGCTTCACGTTGCTCGAACTGCTCGTCGTGATGGTCATCATCGGCCTGCTCGCGGGTCTCGTCGCGCCACGGTATTTCGAGCAGGTCGGCAAGTCGAACGTGAAGATCGCGCGCGCACAGATCGTGTCGCTCGGTCAGGCGCTCGACCAGTACCGGCTCGACGTCGGTACGTATCCGACGACCGAGGAAGGGCTCGACGCGCTCGTGAACAAGCCGCAGAACGAGCCGCGGTGGAGCGGCCCCTACCTGCAGAAGGCCGTGCCGGTGGACCCGTGGGATCGTCCGTACCAGTATCGTTCGCCCGGCGATCACGGCGACTACGACCTGTTTTCGCTCGGCAAGGACGGGCGCGGCGGCGGCACCGGCGAGAACGTGACGATCTCGTCGTGGTAGGGGGGCAGGGCGCGGCGATCCGCGCCTGCCGTGAGCGGGCTTGAAAGGAGAGTCGACGTGAAGTTCGTGCTGCGTGTCTTCGATACGAGTGGCTCGGTCCAGACGCTTCGCCTCGACAGCGATTCGCCGGCGACCGCGGCGGCGCTCGCGCGCTCGCGCGGCTTTCGCGTCGTGTCGGTGAGCGCGGATGCGCGGCGGCGGCGGCGCGGCGCGAACCGGCTCGGGATGCCGGGCGCGCGCTTCAATGTCGAGCTGTTCGCGCGCGAGCTCGCGGCGCTGCTCGACGCGGGCGTCGGCGTCGTCGACGCGCTGCGCACGCTCGGCGGCAACGAGCGGCGCGAGGCGTCCGCGCAGGTGTACCGCGATCTGTTGCGGCACCTGGAAGAGGGGCAGTCGCTGTCCGCGGCGCTCGAGCATGCGAGCGACGTGTTTCCGCCGGTGCTGGTCGCGTGCGTGAAGGCGAGCGAGCAGACCGGCGGGCTCGCCGGCAGCCTGACGCGCTATTCGCGCAACAGCGCGACGCTCCACGAGCTGCGCGCGCGCGTGGTGTCGGCGGCGATCTATCCGACGGTCCTGCTGTTCGTCGGCGCGGCCGTCGTGCTGTTCCTGCTCGGCTTCGTCGTGCCGCGGTTCGCGACGCTCCTCGAGCACAGCGGGCGCGAGCTGCCGTTGATGTCGCGCCTGCTGATGGCGTGGGGCGGGATGGTGCACGCGCACGGCGCCGGGCTGGGCATCGGCCTCGCGGTGCTGGCCGTGGCGACGGCGATCGCGCTGCGTCGGCCGGCGCTGCGGATCTGGATCGCCGATCGCCTGCTGGCGCTGCCCGGCATCGGGCAACACTTCCGCGTGTTTCGCCAGTCGCAGTTCTATCGCACGACGGCGATGCTGGTCGACGGCGGCATTCCCGCCGTCCGCGCGTTCGACCTCGCGCGCGGCCTGGTCGGCGGCGCGGACCGGGCCGCGCTCGCAGGCGCGCTGCAGCAGGTGCGCAACGGCGCCCGGATCTCCGACGCATTCCAGCAGGCCGGCCTCGCGAACGCGATTGCGTACCGGCTGCTGACGGTGGCCGAGAAGACCGGCGGCCTCGGCCGCGTGCTCGACCGGATCGCCGCGTTCCAGGAGGCGCAGGTCGCGCGCACGATCGACCTGATCTCGCGGCTGATCGAGCCCGCGATGATGATCGTGATCGGCGTCGTCATCGGCGGCATCGTCGTGCTGATGTACCTGCCGATCTTCGAAATCGCGTCGAGCATTCAGTAGACCGTTTGAGGTGCGCACGTGGATACCGTCACGACACCATCGGAAGCCCTCCCCGAAGCGGGAGCCGAACTGCGCGACACGCTGCGCGCGCTCGCCGAGCGGCACGGTTCCGGCATTCGCGCGCTCGAGGAGCTGATGGCGCGCACGTCGCTCGGCGCGGACGAGCTGCGCACGCAGCTCGCCGCGCAATTCCGGATGAAGCCGATCGGCATGCGCGAGCTGAACCGGCTCGAGCCGGATTTCGACGTGGTGTCGTTCGTCGACGCGACGGCGCGGCTGTGCGTGTGCTTCCGCGATCCGGAAGGCGGCGACGCGTTGCTGTTCGCGCTCGCCGATCCGCTCGATGCGCGCACCCGCGGCTGGGTCGAGCACCGGATGCGCGCGCGGCCGGCGGTGCCGTACGGCTGGGCGCTCGCGAGCGCGGGCGACCTCAATGCGTACCTGACCGTGCGCGAGAAGGACGTGCGCGCGATGGACTCGCTCGCGTTCGACGATACGATCCCGTGCGCCGCCGACCCGGCATCGCTCGCGCTGACGCTGCAGGGCATCAGCAGCGACGACAGCCCGGTGGTGCGGCTGCTCAACTCGACGATCTACGACGCGCTCAAGATGCTCGCGAGCGACATCCACCTCGAATGCCGCGCGAACGGGCTGATGATCAAGTGCCGCGTCGACGGCGTGCTCACCGTGGTGGGCCGCATCGACGGGCGCGACGTCGCGGACCAGGTGCTGTCGCGCGTGAAGGTGATTTCCGAGCTCGACATCGCGGAGCGCCGCGTGCCGCAGGACGGGCGCTTCAAGGCGCAGTACGCGGGGCGCGAGATCGATTTCCGCGTGTCGATCATGCCGAACCAGTTCGGCGAGGACGCGGTGCTGCGGATTCTCGACCGCTACCAGCTCTCGCAGGCCGCGGGCGGCCTGACGCTCGAGGCGCTCGGCTTCCAGCCGGCCGACACGCGCTTCATGCGCGCGATCGCGTCGATGCCGTACGGGATGCTGCTCGTCACCGGGCCGACCGGCAGCGGCAAGACCACGACGCTCTACGCGATCCTCACCGAGATCAACGACGGCCTCGAGAAGATCGTGACGATCGAGGACCCGGTCGAATACCAGCTCGGCGAGATCCTGCAGATTCCGGTGAACGAAGCGAAGGGCCTGACGTTCGCGCGCGGGCTGCGCTCGATCCTGCGGCACGACCCGGACAAGATCATGGTCGGCGAGATCCGCGATCCGGAAACCGCGCAGATCGCCGTGCAGGCCGCGCTGACCGGGCACCAGGTGTTCACCACCGTGCATGCGAACAACGTGTTCGACGTGATCGGCCGCTTCACGAACATGGAGGTCGATCCGTACAGCTTCGTGTCCGCGCTCAACGGCGTGGTCGCGCAGCGGCTGTTGCGCCAGTGCTGCCCGGATTGCCTGACCGAGGACAAGGTCGATGCCGATGCGCTCGTGCGCTCCGGCATCGACCCGGACGCGACCGGCGGCTACCTGTTTCGCCGTGGCGCGGGCTGTGCGATGTGCCGCGGCAGCGGCTATCGCGGGCGGCGTGCGATCGCAGAGGCGCTGCGCATGAACGACGAGCTGCGGCAGCTGCTGTCGGAGCGCGCGCCGCTCGGGCACATCAAGGCGGCGGCGCTGCGCTGCGGGATGACGACGCTGCGCTCGGCGGCGATCGAGCTGGTCAGGCGCGGCGAAACGACACTCGAGGAGATCAACCGTGTCACGATGGTTGAATAGTCCGGTTGCGATCGGCGTCGGCGCCCGCGAGGTCGTCGTCGGCGCCCGCACGCGCACACGGTGGTATTTGCGCAAGCGAGCGCCGGTGGCCGAGCCGGTCAGCGTCGCGATTCCGGACGCGCAGTTCGGCACCGAGCCGGGCGTGCTCGACGCGCTGCGCGCCGCGCTTTCCGCCGAGCCCGGCGCAGCGCAGCAGGGCGGGGCGGTGCCAACCGCAACGCCAGCGATACGCAGCGCATCCGTCGTGCTCGACGATTTCTGGTGCAACCACGCGATCCTGCGCGGCGACTTCCGCACGTTGCGCGAGCGCGAGCTCGAGGAGATCGCGCGCTCGCATTTCTCGGACACCTGCGGGATCGACGGTGAAGCGCTGGTCGTGCGCTTCTGCGTGCAGCATGGCGGCCGCGCGCTGTTCGCGAGCGCGATACCGCGCGCGCTGCACGACGGCTTGCACGAAGCGTGCGCCGCCAGTGCGATTCGCATCCGCAGCCTGCGCGCGTGTCTTCCGCAGATGCTGAACCGGATCGCGGCGAGTTGCGAAGGCGACGCGCTGCTGCTGTTCGTCGCCGGCGAGCTGATGCAGGCGGTCATGATCGAACGCGGCGGCTGGGCCGCCTATGACGCGCAGCGCCTGTTTCCGGGCGATGTGGGCGACGCGGCGCGGCTCGCCGAACTCGCCGGGCAACTGTTCGAGCGCTCGGCAACGTGGGCGGGCCTGAAGCGCGAGGACTGCCGGATCTACCTGTGCGGCATCGACATGGACCCCGCGCCGTTCGCCGCGCGTTTCGCGTCGGCGATCCGCCCGCCGCAGCCGGCCCTCGACGGGTCGCTCGCGCGTCGGCTGATGGAGGTGGCGCAATGATTCCGCTCGTCGATATCGACTTCGGCCGGCGTCGCGTGCGCACCGCGACGAGCGGCATGATCCTGCTGGCCGCCGCCGTCGTGCTGCTGCTCGCGTGCGGCGCACGGCTGTGGCACGCGTACGCGGAAAACGATCGCGCGCAAGCGGAGGTGGAGGCCGTCCGGCATCGCACGCTCGTGCAGCGGCACATCCCGAAGCCGCCGCCGACCCCGGCGGCGAAGCTGGCGGAGAAGCAGGGTCAGGCGATCCTGCGCGAGCTGACGGTGCCGTGGCAGGACCTCTTTGCGATCGTCGAGGATTATCCGGACCACGACGTCGCGCTGATCGGCATCGACCAGAACCCGGCGCAGAGCCAGATCCGCATCACCGCTGAGGCGAAGAACCTCGACGCGATGGTCGTCTACCTGAAGTATCTGCAGGCGAGCGTGCTGCTGCGCGAAGCGGTGCTCAACGATCACGTGATCGAGAACAACGTGCCGGGCAAGCCGGTGCGTTTCCAGATCACCGCCGTGTGGAGAAAGTCATGAAAGCGGATCGGTTGCGCGACAGGCTGCTCACGCTGCGTTTCGAACTGCGGCGCGCGTTCGGTTTGCCGGGGCTCGCCGGCGTGCTGATGCTCGGCGCGGCGGCGATCCTGTACGCGGCCGTCTCGAACGTCGAAGCCGATACCCGCGCGATGCGGGATCCGGCGGGGCTCGCGCGGGCGACGCACAACCATCGTCCGGCGGGCGAGCGCCATGCGGCGGCGGACGCGATCGCGCTCGACGCGTTGCCCGACCTGTTCCCGCGCTTTTCGCAGAGCGCGGACGACATCGCGGCGATCTTCGCGCAGGCGCGCGACAGCCACCTGACGCTCGGGGCCGCCGAGTATCAGGTGACGTCCGATGCCGGCGCGCATTTCGCGCGCTATCAGGTGCTGCTGCCCGTCAAGGACCAGTACGGCGCGATCCGCCAGTTCCTCGCGCGGGTGCTCAACAACGTGCCGAATGCGGCGCTGCAGGAAATCCACGTCGAGCGTCCCGCCGTGAACGGCAACGTGCTCGACGCGCGCGTGCGTTTCGAGCTCATCTACCGGAGCGCGCAGCCATGAAGCCGCTCGCCATCAAACACGCTGCCGTCGCGCGCATCGCGCTGGCGGTGTGCTGCATCGTCGGCGGCGGCATCGGGTACCGGATGCTGGTCGCGGCATCGCCGGCGCCGCACGCGGCGTTCGACCGCCTGCATCGCGACATCGTGCACGCGCGGCCGGCCACCGGGCATCGCGCGGCGCCGTCGCAAGCGCCCGTGCAAGCGGCGTCCGCGGCGTCCGCATCCGCGGCTGCCGCGGCGCCACGCGCACCGGCCGATACGCCCACGCCCGCGGCGACGCCGCGAGAGAAGCTCGCCGCGTTGCGCGCGCCGGTGTCCGTCGAATCGGCGAACGATCCGTTCACCGCTTCGTCGTGGCTGCCGCCTCCGCCGGTCGAAGCGTCGCCGCCGCCCGTCGCGCGTCCGGCGCCGCCGTCGGCGCCCCCCGTGCCGTTCACCTACGTCGGCGAACGGGATGCGAAGGCGGACAAGCCGCAGGTATTTCTCAGCAACGGCGATCAGTTGCTGATCGTGTCGCCCGGCGACGTGATCGATGGCCAGTATCGCGTCGACTCCGTGTCGGCGTCGAACGTGGTGCTGACCTATCTGCCGTTGAACCAGACGCAGGTCGTGTCCATTCCAGAGGAAGGAAAGTAAATGAAACCTTCACGCACACAGGGTGCGCGCCGCGACGGGAGCGGCGGCCCATCGACACGCCTCTTGCCTGTTACCCCGTTCGATTCCCGGTGCATGCCGGCGAGCCGGATCGCGACGAAACGCGCGCTGGCGATCGCCGTGGCGGTGCTCGCGTGCGGCGGTTGCGCGCACGTGCCGAACCTCCACGACGATCCGACCAACGCGCAGGTGAAAATCGACGCGATGCACGACCGCGACGCGGAAATCAACCAGCTCCTCGACAACGCCGACCGGTTGCGCCAGGAGAGCCAGTTCGATGCCGCGGCCCGGTCCGTCTATATGGCGACCGAGCTCGATCCGGCCAGCGAGCGCGCCCGCAAGCTCGGCGCGATGATCGAGCAGGACCGCAAGCATCTGGGGATCCTGCAGGAAGCCGACCGGATGATGCAGCGCGGCTCGTATGCACAGGCGGCCGATCGCGTGCATCGCGTGCTGGTCGAGAACCCGGCCAATGCGATGGCGCAGCGGATGCAGCGGGAGCTCGACGAAAAGCGCCGGCAGCAGCATGCGGAGCGCGACGACAAGCTCGCCGCGTCGTCGATCATGCGCACGCCGGTGTCGCTGCAGTTCCGCGACGCGAACGTGCGGATGGTGTTCGAGGCGCTGTCGCGCACGTCCGGACTGAACGTGATTTTCGACCGCGACGTGCGGGCCGACCTGAAGACGACGATCTTCGTGCAGAACGCGTCGCTGCAGGATACGGTCGACATGATCCTGCTGCAGAACCAGCTCGACAAGAAGCAGATGAACGCGAACACGCTGTTCATCTACCCGGCGACACCGGCGAAGGAGCTCGAATACCAGGAGCTCAAGGTGCGCACGTTCCAGCTGTCGAACGTCGACGCGAAGCAGATCCAGTCGCTGCTGAAGAACCTGCTGAAAGTGAAGGAAGTCGTGATCGACGAGCGCGCGAACACCGTGACGATTCGCGGCACGCCGGACATGATCAAGGTCGCCGACGAGATGATCGCCGCGCAGGACCTGCCGGAGCCGGAGGTGATGCTCGAGGTCGAGGTGCTGGAAGTGTCGCACGAGCGGATGTCGCAGCTCGGCATCAACTGGCCCAACACGTTCACCGCGTCGACGCCGAGCACGGCGAACACCTGGGGCGCGCTGCACCATCTGCCGGTCAATGCGCTGAATGTCAGCGGCCTGTCCGCCACCGCGGATTTCAAGCTCACGGACACCGATGCGAACCTGCTCGCGAGCCCGCGCATCCGCGCGCGCAACAAGGAGAAGGCGCGCATCATGATCGGCGACAAGGTGCCGGTGATTTCGAGTTCGAGCACGCCGAGCACGAGCGGCCCGTCGTTCACGCAGATGATCCAGTACCTGGATGTCGGCATCAAGCTCGAAGTGGAGCCGCAGGTCTATCGCGACGGCGACGTCGGCATCAAGCTGAATCTCGAGGTCAGCAACATCACCAATACGATCCAGAGCGGCAATTCGCAGGGGCTGAGCTCGCTCGCGTACCAGATCGGCACGCGCAGCGCGTCGACGAGCCTGCGGCTTCGGGACGGCGAAACCCAGATCATGGGCGGGCTGATCTCGGACGAGGACCGCCGCAACGCGAACAAGGTGCCGGGCCTCGGCCAGCTGCCGTTGCTCGGCCGCCTGTTCTCGGATCATGAAGGCGATCACAAGAAGACCGAGATCGTGCTGCAGATCACGCCGCACATCGTCCGGCCGCAGGTCGCGGCGGACGCGGACACGCAGGAAGTGTGGTCGGGCACCGACGTCAACGTGCACGCCGACGAGCTGCGGCTCGATCCCGTCGCGCTGAACGCGGAAGCGCCCGCGGCGACGCCGGCAGCGGACGCGGCGGCGAGGCCCAAGGCGCGGCCGGTGCCCGGCAGCGTCGGCGGCGGCACGTCGGGCGCCAGCGCAGCTTCGGCATTGGGCGCGGCGGCGACCCGCGCGCTGCCGTCGCCGGAGAGCGGCGCGTTCGGGCAGATGCCGGCCGCACCGCGCACGACGCCGCCGCCGGAACCGTACGGCGGGCGTTTCTCGCGACAGCAGCCCGCGCTGCCCGCACCGGCTGCGGCGCCTGCGAAGGGCGCGGAGGCTGCGCAGGGAGCGGCGCCGGCAGGCGGCGCGCCGCAGGCGGCCGAACCGACGGGCAACGAAGCGGAGCCGGCGCCGGGCGCCACCGTGACGCCGGTGGCGCCGCCGGCCGCACCCTCGGCCCCCGCCGCGGCCCCGGCTGCTGCTGCGGCGCCGCCTCCGACGCTGCAGATGCCGGCGGGCGACATCCCGAGCGACAACCCGCTGCACCCGATCCAGAACGGGAACTGAACCGTGGCCACCCGCAACGGCACGACGCGCGTCGGCGGCACCGGTCGTCACGGCCGGCGCGGCTTCACGCTGATCGAGATGGTGATCACGCTCGCGCTCGTGGGCATCCTCGCGCTCGCGATCATGCCGTTTTCCGAGCTGATCGTGCAGCGGCAGAAGGAGCAGGAACTGGGCGCCGCGTTGCGCGAGATCCGCACCGCGCTCGACGCGTACAAGGACGCGAGCGACGCGGGGAAGATCGAGAAAGAGGCGGACGCGTCCGGCTATCCGCCGTCGCTGATCGTGCTCGTGACGGGCGTGAAGGACGCGCGCGATCCCAAAGGCGGCCTGCTGATGTTCCTGCGCAGCGTGCCGCGCGATCCGTTCTTCGCCGGCGACCCGGATACGCCGGCCGAGGAGACCTGGAACGTGCGCGCGTACGGCCAGCCGCCGGATCAGGCGTCCGGCGTGCCGTCCGCTGAATTGTCCGGGAGCGACGCGGCAGGCAAGGACGTGTTCGACGTGACGTCGAAATCCGTGCGCGTCGGCATCAACGGCATCCCGTACAGACAATGGTGACGACGCATCATGAAACCCGCTCGCATGCGCAGACCGCGCGGCTTCACGCTGATCGAAATCGTGGTCGTGATGGCCATCATCGGCCTGCTCCTGACGCTGGCGGTGCCGCGCTACCTGCACAGCATCGAACGCGGGAAGGAGCAGGTCCGGCAGCAGAACATCGCGGTCATGCGCAACGCGATCGACCAGTACTTCGGCGACAACGGCCAGTATCCGGAGACGCTCGACGAACTGGTCGCGAAGCATTACCTGCGCGCGGTCCCGACCGATCCCGTGAACGGCGACGACAAATGGGCGGTGATCGAGTCGCCGGACGAGACCAAGCCGGGGGTCTACGACGTGGCGCCCGCGAGCGGCGCGCAGGGCGAGCCGCCGCACGCGGCGGGAGCGGCGCGATGAGCGCGGCCGGCCGGGCCGCGTGCCGCCCGCGTGCCGCGCGTCAGCGCGGGCTCGTGCTGCTCGCGCTGCTGATCGCGCTGATGCTGATGTCGATCGCGCTGGCGGGCGCGCTGGACGTGTGGGCGCTGCAGCGGCGCCGCGAAGAGGAGAAGCAGCTGCTGTTCGCCGGCGATCAGTACCGCAAGGCGATCGTGCGCTACTACCGCCTGGCTCGCGCGTATCCGGCCAGCGTCGACGATCTGGTCGACGACACCCGCTTCCCGAAGCCGCTGCATCATCTGCGGCGCGCGTATCCGGATCCGCTGACCGGACGGCCCGACTGGATGTTCCTGTGGCGAGCCGACCGCTTCTACGGCGTCTACAGCAGCGTCGACCAGGCCACCGTCAAGCGCGCGGGCTTTCCGCGGAGATACGCGGATTTCGAGGGCGAGGAGACCTACGGGAAGTGGAAGTTCCTTTACCTCGCGCCGGGCCTGGCGATGCCGGCCGATGCGGCGGCGCCGGCTGCGGCATCGGCGGCGCCCGCCACGGCGGCCAGCGCGCCGAGCCTGTCCGGGTTCGGCGGGTATCTGCCGGGGCAGCAGCGGTCCGGATTTCGGTGAAGCGCGCGCGATCGGCGTGCGCGGGGAAGTCTCTGTTATCTTCGGGGGCTTCCGAACGACTTTCCGACCGATTTTCATGACCGACCGCATCGTTGCCGCGTTTGACTTCGACGGCACCATCACCACGTCCGACAGCTTCCGCCACTTCGTCCGCCACGCGATCGGCACGCCGCGCTTCGCGTGGGCGGGGCTGCGCGCGCTGCCGTGGATCGCCGCGATGAAGGCGGGGCGCATCTCGCGCGGCGACGCGAAGGCGAAGTTCGCGTGGTTCGCGTTCGGACCGATGCGCGAGGACGCGCTGGATGCGGCCGCGCGCCGTTTCGTCGAGACGGACCTGCCGCGGCTCGTGCGGCCCGAGATGCTCGAGCGGATTCGCGAGCATCGCGCGCGCGGCCACGAACTCGTGCTGGTCAGCGCATCGCCGTCGCTGTACCTCGAGAAGTGGGCGAAGACGGCCGGCTTCGACGCGGTGCTCGCGACGCGGCTCGCGTTCGAGCGCGGCGCGTTCGCCGGCCGGCTCGACGGCGAGAACTGCTGGGGGCCGCAGAAGGTCGTGCGGCTGAGCGCGTGGTGGGGCGAAAATCCGCCGCAGCAGCTGTTCGCGTATGGCGACAGCCGCGGCGACAAGGAAATGGCCGAGCGCGCGAACTGGGCGTGGATTCGCGGGCAGGGGCCGATGCCGCCGATCGATGCGTGACGCGGCGCCCGGCGCGCGGCGCGTGCGCGCCGCTTACTGCAGCATGAAGATCTCGTATTCGAGCGTATCGAGCTTCCGGTCCAGCCAGCCCATGCCGACGAGCACCACGACGAGCAGCGCGATCGCGAATCCGTAGCCGTAGAACACCGGGCCGGCGGCGAGCGACGCCGCGGTCAGGCACCCGTTCAGCGCGCAGAACAGCGCGATCAGCGCGAGCGCCGGCCGCCGCCGGTCGAGGTAGATGAAGCTGTTCATGATCGCGAGGAACACCATCTGCAGGCTGGTCGCGATCACCTGCACCGACAGCAGCGGCATGTAGAGCCGCGAGATGCCCATTGCGTCGAGCAGCAGCGGGCCGGTCGCGAGCACGACCAGCACGGTCAGCGTCTGCACCTTGACGATGTCGAACAGCGCGCTGCGCAGCGACTGCGCCATCGCGTCGTGCGCGTACTCGATCTGCTGCAGCGAGCCGCCTTCGCGGATCGCGGTGTTGAATGCGCCGTAATGCCGCGCGAACTCGGTCTCGACGCGCAGCAGGAACACCGCCATGCCCGGCGTGATCGCGAGATAGGCGAGGAAGATCGGGATGTCGTAGATGACCGACGCATGCAGCGACCCGATCACCGCCTGTCCGGAGCTCGGCGAATACCAGAACATGATCTTGTCGATCCAGATGCCGAGGTTGTACAGCAAGCCGATCAGCATCAGCGCGGGATAGTGGTGCGCGCGCCGGAACAGGTCGAACGAGATCACGTGCGACGCCGAGAAGCCACTGTAGACCCGGATCAGCAGCAACAGCAGCAACAGCGTCTGGCCGAGCACGAAACCGTACAGCAGCCCTTCGAGGCCGAAGCGCTTGAGCGCGACCGCGGCGACCGTCGTCACCGCGTAGCCGACGAAGAACGCGCGCAGGATGCCGCTGTATTGCTTGAGCCCCGCGAGGAACACGCTCGCGATCCAGATGTCGCACAGCAGCACGAAGCCGGTGACCATCAGCGCGCGATACAGCGCGCTTTGCGCGTCGAACGCGAAGCCGGCGGCGAGCAGGCCGAGCACGATCGCGCCGGCCGTGACCGCGAGCAGCGCGCCGGTGAAGTTCGGCAGGATCGCGTCGAGCTGCCGGTCGAACAGGCGGTCGCTCGTGAAGCGGGTGAGCGAGAGCTGCATCGGGCCGGTGACGATCAGGCTCGCGGCGATCAGGTAGGTCGCGGACACCTGGAAATCCGACACGATCGCGTTCGGCAACAGCGGCGACGCGCCGAGCAGCCCGACGAGCAGGATGCCGACGATCGACCAGATCCACGGCCCGGCGCCGACCAGCCCGGCATACGCATACGCGCGCATGATGCCGAACAGCGAATTGTGCCGGGCGAGCCGGCGCAGCTTGATTCCGATGGCGGACATCGATCGCTCCTTCGTCCCGGGCCCGTTTTTGTCGCTTTCCGTCGCTTGAGGATGCGCGCCGGCGACCGGCGCAAGCCCTTGGTTCGCGCCGCTAGCCGCGCGCCGCTAGCCGTGCGCCGCTGGCCGCGCGCCCGCGTATGGACACGCCGACGCGGCGCCGACCACGCGTCCCGGATCCGGCATGCGCCGGTCCGGCGCGCCGGCCAGCGTCGAGTACAGCGCGCGATAGGCGCCGACCATCCGCTCCTGCGAATAGAAGCGCTCGACGCGCGCGATGCCGGCGGCTTGCGCCGCGCGCCACGCGTGGTCGTCGGCGAGCAGCGCGAGCGCCTCGTGCGCGAGCGCGGCCGGGTCCGCGATCGGCACGAGCCGGCCCGCGGAGCCGAGTGCGGCGTCGTCGGCGTCCGCGCCGTGAATCAGCTCGCAGCACGCGCCGACGTCGGTCGTGACGACCGGCACGCCCGCGGCGAACGCCTCGAGGATCACGAGCGGCAGCGCCTCCGAGATCGAGCTCAACACCAGCACGCCGATCTTCGGCAGCAGCTCGTCGATGCGCTGCATGCCGAGCAGCGTCACCTTGCCCGCGAGACCGAGGCGGTCGATCAGCTCGCGGCACTCGGCCGCGTACGCCGGGTCTTCGCTTTCCGGCCCGGCGATCCAGGCCTCGGCATCCGGCATCGCCCGCACCACGGTCAGCATCGCGCGAATGAAGGTCTTCACGTCCTTGATCGGCACGACGCGCCCGATCAGGCACAGCACCTTCGGCGCGTTCGCGGGCCGCCGCTGGCGCAGCGGCGCGAGGCGGCGCAGGTCGACGCCGTTCGGCACCGTGTGCGTCTTCGGCGGCGGCGCGCCGTCGACGATCTGGCGGCGCCGGTTGCCTTCGTACAGCGCGACGATGTCGTCGGCGGCCGCGTAGGTCATCTTGCCGAGCGCTTCGAAGAAGCGGGCCCACATCTCGTGGAAGTAGCCGATATGCGACGCGTCGTATTCGATCAGGTTGCGGTTGTCGTGGATCCACTGGCTCTGGAACAGCTCGATCTTGCGTTCCTTCGTGTAGATGCCGTGCTCGGAGATCAGCAGCGGCCGCCCCTGGCGGTGTCGCAGCAGCGCGCCGAGAAAGCCCGCGTAGCCGGTCGACACCGCGTGATACAGGCGCATCGGGATCAACTGCCCGGCGATGCGCGCGAGCTGCCACAGCGGCCGGTGCATCAGGCGCACGGACCAGAAATAGTCGGAGAACGACGGATCGCTGCAGTACGCGCGGTACTGGTCGGTCAGGAACGTCCACGCTTCCTGGCTGTACAGGAACTGCGCCTCGTCGAGCCGGTGCTCGTCGGTCAGGTCGTCGACGATGCGCCGCACGAGCCGGTTGTCGAGCGGCGCGTCGGCGGGCCGCCGGAGCTGCTCGTGCAGCAGCGCGATCCGCTCGAACGCGTCGCGGTTGCCGTGCACGCTGCGCACCTGCCCGGCCGGCGGATCGGCGTCGTACAGGTAGTGAAGCTCGACGTGGACGACGTTGGCCGGCAGCGGGTAGGCCATCTTCGGATAGTCGTCCGGCTTGCTGCCGAGAAAGCACAGGCCGAAGGTGTACTCGGGAAACGCGCGGATGATGTCGTGCACCCATGAAGAAACGCCGCCGCTCACGTACGGATAGGTGCCCTCGAGCAGCAGCCCGATGTCGGCGGACGCGGCGCGCGGCAGCACGTTGCCGAGCGCATCGGTGACGGTGGCCGGCCGGGTGCCGGGTGGCGTTTCGAGACCGGAGTCGCGCATCATGGTGGACGTTCCTCGTCACGTATTCCAGTAGTCGGCAATCGGCGCGAGCCGGTGCGGCGGCACTGCCGGCAGGTCGTCGAGGCAGCGCCGCACGGCCGCGTAGTCGTGCCGCAGGTACGCGATCTCGGCGAGATAGGGCAGCACCCGCACGCGCGGAAAGCCGCAGTCGATCGCTTTCTTCAGCATCGCGTCGGCGTCGTCGAGGCGGCCGGTCTCGAACGCGAGGCGGCCGCGCAGCCGCCACAGCGCGCCGTCGAGCGGCTGGTGGCGCAGCGCGCACACCGCGTGCGCGTCGCCCTGCTCGAGCGCGTTGCGATAGACGTCGCCTTCGACGAGACGCGCGTAGACCAGCTCGCAATACAGTTCGGCGAGCGTCTTGTCGACGCGGTAGCGCTCGTCGTCGGACAGCCGCCGCGCGAGCCGCGCGCGCTCGACGACGATCTGCTGCGTGACGCGCTTCTCGCTCTTGTCGAGCATGCCGTACGCGAGCAGGCGCACGTCGTCGGCCGGGTCGTTCAGCAGCGCGTGCAGGATCGGGCTGGCGGCGCGCACCGGCATCGTCTGCATCGCGACCAGCGCGGTCACGCGGCGGCCGACCGCCGCCTGCCGGTTCAGCAGGCCCTCCTTCACCTGATGCTCCTGCGCATACGAGAGCGTCGCGAGCAGGTGCGGCGCGAACTGCGGCTCGCGCACGAGCGCGATCAGCGCCCCTTCGTCGAGACGCGGAAACGCGAACGCGCGCAGGCGCGCGGCGAGGCGCGCGATCGCATCCGCCGCGGAGCGGGCGGCCGCGCGCGTCGCGCGCAGCGCGCGCACGCCCGGCCACGCCGGGTGCCGACGTGGCGGGGCGGCCGCTGTGGGCGGCGCGGCACGGGCGGTGCGGGCGCGCGCATTGCGCGACGCACGCGGGGCAGGGTCACGCGACATCATCGCGGTCGGCCAGCAGTTGGCGCAGCGCGTCGTCGGACGGCGCGCCGGCGAGCGGCATCCAGCGTGCGGCGACCCGCGCGTCTGCGAAGCCGATGCCGAAGCGGTTGCGCACGTCGGCTTCGATTCGTTGCAGCTGCGCGTCGACGGCGACCTCGTCGCACAACGGCATCAGGAACACCAGCGCGCGCTTGCCGCCGACGCGCACGATCCACTGCACGTGAAAGTCGAGATTGGTCCGCTCGATGTGATCGAAGATCGCCTGCGCCTGGAGGCTCGCGTCGAACAGCAGCCGCACCGCGAACGACGCGATGCCGCTCGTGCGCTGCAGGTCGGCGAGCCGCGCATATTCGAGCGCGAAGTCGTACGGGCAATCCGGGAACGCGTGCAGCACGTCGCGCGTGACGGCCGCGTGGTGCACGCCGTTCGCGTAGTAGCTGCCCATCACGAACATCAGCTGCAGGTTGTCGGCGGTCAGCGCGAGGAACGGCAGCTCCGACACGACGAGCACGCCGACGACTTCCTCGCCGGCGCCGATCAGCGGTGCGCATGCGACGTAGCGGGTGTGCGCTCGGTCGCGCGCGTCGAGCGACTGCAGATGCGCGAGCGCGAGCTCGTCGAGCGCGGCGACGACGAGCGGATCGTCGGCGTCGAGATCGAACGGCGCGCCGGTCACGGCGACGGGCGCGGCGGCCAGCACGCCGTCTTGCAGCGCGTGGATCTGCGCGGCCTCGATCTGGCACGCCTGCGCGGCGGTTTCGAGAAAGCGCTGCGCGCCGGGCAGCGCAGCGTCCGGGCCGGCGTCGTCGCGCAGCATCATCCCGCGCAGCCGTGCGAGCGCGTCGCGCAGCGTCGACGGCCGAACGAGCAGGTCCTGTTCGAGCTGGTCGTGCGACAGCCGCAGCAGGTACTGGTTGTTCGTCAGCACGGACAGGCGTTCGCTCAGGTAGGTGTTCGACACGCGTGCCTGCGACAGCCGGGTGGCCCACGTGTCGCTGAACTGGCCGGCGACCAGCATCGTGATGAAGCCGCCGACGAAGAAGTCGCGCGGAAACACGTCGGCGAGCGGCAGGCGCGCATAGAACACCCCCCACGCGGCGGCCAGCAGCACGCCGCCGCCGAGGCCGGCGACGGTTCCGTAGCGCAGCGCGACGAACAGCGGCAGCAGCCACAGCCACGGGAACGCCTTGCCGATCAGCAGCGGATCGGCAGGGGACAGCACGCGGCACAGCGCGAAGACGACGACGGACAGCACGAGCGTTTCGAGCGCGACATACGACGCCGCGTGGTCACGGGGCAGCAACGACGCGAAACGCGCGGTCGACGCGCGCCGCAGGAAGCGCGCGCGCAGGCCGGCACGCGGCACGCGCGGCGGCGCGTCGGCCTGCGCGTCCATGCCCGCGTCGAATCGTGTCGATTTGGTGTCGATGGCCATCGCTTATCTCGCGCATCCTGGTCGTTGTCGTGTGCCGCGGCCGCCGCGATGCTGGAATTCGGCGGGCCGCTGCAGGGCTCGACGTCGGCGCCGTCGATGCTGCCCCTCGCGTTGACGCAAATAACGTACCAGTGAGCGGGTCTCCTTGCGCGACGCACGCCGGGTGACGTGTCGCGGCATTCGGGCCGAGAAACGTGGCGCGAAACGCGCGGTTTTGTTTCATCGCCGATACGTCGGTCGCGGTGTCGGCGCGCTCGCAGCCGCACTTGCCGCGGTTCGCATCCGGGGCGACATCCGGCGCGTGCGTGTGCAACGGTTCCAGGTGAAAGTCGGTTGTCGGTTTCGCCGCCCGTTGCACAGCCCGGCAGTCGCGGCATGTAACACCTGTGTAACGGCGCGGGATGGGGCGCGCGCACTACGGGAAAGTCCGCCCCGACGTTTCGTGATCCTGCAGGGTTCGGCGCCTTGAACTTCGAAATGTCTTGGTCTATTTCTTCATCCAAGGCAGCGCGCTTTCATGCGCGACCGATTCGACAGCGCGACGTGTTCGTGTGCTTCGTGACACGAGAACCGGGAGGACGCGCCGCGACGCAAGAAAGACAACACAGGGGTTCGTAGTGCAAAGCCAACAGCCGTTGGGCCCGGGGGGCATGGTCATGTTGGGGAGGATTCGACGTCGCCTGGTCGGCGTGAGGACGCTCATTGCGTGTCTCGCGCCGCTGTCGGCGTCGGCGCAGGCTGCTTCTCTCGACACGGCACCGCTTCCAGCCGATTCCGCCACCACGTGCGCGGCGCCGCTTGCCATGGCCGACGCGACCGAGGCGCGCGCGGGCGCCGCCGGCGCGGCCGTGGCGCCGCTTCCCACGTTTGCGTTTTTCTACGGCGCGCATGTGCCGGTCGCCGCGCTGTCGTCGTTCGACAGCGTGGTCGTCGAACCCGACAGCGATTTCGATCCGCGCGCGGCCGACACGCCGTGCACCGCGTGGCTCGCGTACGTGAGCGTTGGCGAAGTGACGACCGCGCGCACGTATTTCAAGGACATCCCGAAGGCGTGGCTGCACGGCGAGAACCGCGCGTGGGGCTCGGCGGTCGTCGACCAGGCGGCGCCGCGATGGCCGGCGTTCTATGTCGAGCATGTGATCGCACCGCTGTGGGCGCGCGGCTTTCGCGGCTTCTTCCTCGATACGCTGGATTCCTATCAGATCGTCGCGAAGACCGATGCCGAGCGCGTGCGCCAGCAGGCGGGCGTAGTTGCGGTGATCGATGCGATCAAGGCGCGCTTTCCGTCCGCGCGGCTGATCCTGAATCGCGGCTTCGAGCTGCTGGGGCGCGTGCATGCGAGCGTGTATGCGGTCGCGTTCGAGTCGCTCTATCGCGGCTGGAACCAGGCGCAGCAGCGCTATACCGAAGTGACGCCGGCCGATCGGGCGTGGCTGATGCTGCAGGTGGGCGCCGCGAAGGCATATGGCCTGCCGGTCGTGTCGATCGACTATTGCCCGCCGGCTGACGACACGTGCGCGCGCGAGACCGCGGCGCGGATCCGCGCGGCCGGCGTGATTCCGTACGTGACGGGGCCGGCGCTCGACGTCGTCGGCGTCGGCGTCGGCGCGTTCGCGCAGGGGCTGCTCGCGTCGGCGCTCGCGGCGCGCGAGGCCGTGCGCGCGGAACGCCGCGCGGGTCCGCCGGCGGCGGATGCCGCGGCCGCCGCGCAAGCGCATCGCGAGACGGCGGGGTGGGCGGGCGCGCCAGCGGCCGGTTCCGGGCAATTCGTCGACAGGGGGGCCGACCGTGCAATCTGACCGCAAACGACTCGTATCGCCGCTCGGCATCGCCGGCTTCGGCGCGGCCGTCGCGCTGTCGCTCGTCGCGGTGTTTCCGCGCGGCACGCTCGAACGCGCGCTGCTCGAAAGCCGCGAAGCCGACACGCTGACCGTCGCCTACCTGCGCGCGTGGCTGCGTGCCGATCCGAACAATGCGGGCGCCGTCGAGCACCTCGCCCGCGAATACATCGGCGAAGGCCGCTACGACGACGCGGAGCGGCTCGTCGCGCAACTGCGCGCGTCGCCCGACGCCGACGTGCGCGCGCGCGCGCTGCTGACCGACATCGGCCTCGCCGAACAGCGCCTTTATGCGCTGCCGGAAGGCGCGCCCGAACGCATCGGGCGCATCGCGCGGCTCGATGCGCTGCTGAACGACGCGCTCAACGCGCCGTGGTCGCCGGCCGAGTTGCAGACGCTCGCGATCAAGGCGCTCTCGCTGAACGACGGCGGGCTCGCCGCGCGCTACTACCATCGTCTCGCGGCGCGCGAGCCGGCGCGCGCGACGTACTGGCTCGGCAAGGAATCGGCCACGCAGCTCGCGAGCGGACACTATCGCGAGGCGGCGAGCGCCGCGTTCGCGGCAAGCGAGCGCGCGACGTCGAAGGCCGAGCGCCGCTCGTTCTTCTTCACGGGTCTGCGCGCGCTGCAGGGCGGCAACCTGCTCGGCGATGCGATCGTCGCCGCGCGCGAGCACGTCGGCGAACTCGCGACCGACCCGCGCACGCTGCGCTTCCTGATCTCGCTGTCGCTGTCGGCGGGGCGTCCTGATCTGGCCGCCGACTACACGAACCAGCTCGTGAAGCTGCACGGCGCGTCGAAGCACGCGGACGCGGCGCCGTCGGCGGCGCAGCGCCGAGCCGCCGACGCGCCCCGCCTCGTGTTCGCCGTGTGGCGCTGGAGCGACCGGCCGCGCATCGTGCGCGTCGCGCAGGCGGCCGACGATGCGGACGACGCGCCAGCGCCGGCAGCGGGCAAGGCGTCCGGCGACGAGGCCGCGCAGTCCGACGACGAGCTCGCGTTCAAGGTCTACCTGCAGAACAGCAAGCTGCGCGAAGCGGAGGACGTCGCGCGACGCGCGCTCGCGCGCGATCCGGAATCGGTCGCATGGCACGAGCGGCTCGCGCAGGTCGCGACCTGGAACAACCGGCCGCGCGTCGCGCTCGATGCGTACATGTGGCTCGCGAAGACGCGCAACGACGAAGCGTCGTGGCAGCAGGTGCTGCGGCTCGCGCCCGCGCTGCGCGACGATCGCGCGCTGCTGGCCGCGATGCAGCACGAGCTCGAGCGGGGCGGCGCGAAGGTCGATCGCCGCAAGCAGCTCGAATGGATCGATGCGTATGTCGCGATCGAGGAGGGGCGCGCCGATCCGGGCGCGGCGATCCGCTTCCTCGCGATGCAGGCGCGCGGCGCGCTGCGCCAGCCGGTGCTGGAGCGTACCGCGGCGCTCGCGGAGCGCACCGGCGACGATGCGCTGGCGCTGCGCACGTGGCAGACGCTCGAACGCGAGTACGGCCCGAACCCGGCGTATGCGACGAAGATCGCGGTGGCGCTCTACGGCCAGCACCGCTATGCGGAGGCGCTCGCGGCGCTGGAGCAAGCGAAGCCCGCGGCGAACGCGGCGACAAACGCGGCGACAAACGCCGACGCGTACTGGCGGCTGTATGCGACGCTCGGCAAACTGGCCGGCAAACCGGACGTCGTCGTCGAAGGCTCGCGGCACCTGCTGAAGAGCGGGCATGAAACGCCGAGCGACCTCGAGCAGATGATCGACGCGCTCGACGATCAACCGCTCGACGCGGGCCGCGTCGCCGAATTTGCGTACCGCCGCACCGGCGAGCTGCGCGACCTGCGCCGTGCGGTGTACTACTACACGCGCGCCCGCGCGTACGAGCGCATCGCGACGCTGCTGAATTCGCTGACGCCCGCGCAGGCCGCCGCCGCGGAGCGCGATCCGGAATACCTGATGGCGCGCTCGCAATACTGGCGGCTCGTCGGCGAGCCCGCGCGGGCGGTCGACGACGTGCGCGCGGTGCTGCGCATCGAGCCCGACGACGCGAAGGCGCAGGTCGCGCTGATCTGGCTGCTGAACGACTCGGGCACCGACGCGGAACTGCGCACCGCGCTGCGCACCTACCGTTCGCGGGCCACCGGCGACACGCCGCTCACGGCCGCGTATGCGGCCGCCTACCTGCGGCTCGGCGACGCGCGCGCCGCGTTGCATTTCCTGCGCCTGAACCTGCCGTCGCACCGCGACGACGTGCTGTGGCGGCTGACGGTTGCCGACGCGCTCGAACTCGACGGCCAGACCGAAGAGGCATGGCAAATCCGTCGCACCGCGTGGAAGAAGCTGCACCGCGAGCGGATCGACCAGCGCCGGCCGCAGCAGATGACGCCCGACGAATACGACATGGCGCGCGTGCGCTTCATCGCGCTCACCGACCGCTTCGCGGGCAGCGATGCGTCGAAGCGGCTGCTGATCGAGCTGTTGCGCCGCGACGCGCAGGCAGGTGCCGCGCCGGCGTCGAAGGCGGCGACCGATCTCGGCGACCTGTCGATGCTGCCGCCTGCCACCGCGCAGTCGCTGAGCCGCCGCGACGAACGCGATTCGGCGGTCGCGCGCGAGGCGATGCTGGCGTGGAGCCAGTCGCACGACGCGTACGACTTCGAGCGCGACTGGCTCGCGTGGCGCTACACCGAGCGCCTGTCGCAGCCGTCGTACGCGAACGCGGCGCTCGCGCTCGCGGACGACGACCCGGCGAAGCTGTCGCAGATGCTCGACGATCCGGCCGACCCGATGCCGAGCGCGACGAAGATCGCCGCCGAAGCGCGCGCGGGCCGCATCGAGGCGGCGCAGCAGGATGCGGCGCAGGCGCAGAACCTGCTGCCGGACAACGACACGATGCATGCGACCTACGTCGACGCGGTGATGCCGACCGCGCAGGCGATCGCGCCGGGCTTCCGGTATCTGCATACCGGGCCGCTGCTGTTCTACGAGACCAGCATCGGCGCGGGCGTGCGCATCACGCCGACGCTTGCGTTCGCGTTCCGCTACGTCGACCGCGCGCAGCACGGCGACGCATCGATGCCCGGCGTGCCCGGCAAGGACCGCAACTTCGAAGGCGTGCTGCGCCGCTACGGCACGATCGATCGCGAAGCGCTCGTGCTCGGCCGCCGCAATGCGCTGCGCGACTTCACGACGGTGCGCGTCGAAGGCGCGCTGTTCGAGGGCCGGCCGCTGAGCTTCAGCTATTCGCTCGGGCGCAACCAGGAGGCGACGGAATCCGCGCAGCTGCAGGTCGGCGGCGTGAAGGACAACGTGGTCGGCGCGGTCGCGTTCCAGCCGGACCCGCACATCTTCACGCGGGCGCGCGTCGAATACGCGCGCTTCTACGGGCAGGACCGCTCGTACCTCGGGCACGGCACGCTGATCACCGCCGACGGCGGCTACAAGCTGCGCATCGCGTATCCGGACTTCACGGTGCGCGTGGCCGTCACGCACGGCGAGTACACCGCGAACGGCACGCCGGGCGCGCTGCTGCAGCAGATGGCGCCGAACGGCGTGCCGCTGACGTCGCCGCTGTTCGTGCCGCGAAATTTCACGCAGGTCGCGCTGCTCGGCGGCTTCGGCAACGGGCTGCTGGAAAGCTATTCGCGCCGCTGGCGGCCGTTCCTCGAAGTCGGCCCGCTGTACGACTCGAATGCGAAGTGGGGCGAGCGCGTGACGGCGGGCGTCGTCGGCAGCGTGTTCGGCAACGACCAGCTCGGCCTCTACATCACCCATGCCAGCGCGTCGGCGAACCAGTCGACGCCTTTCACCGAAGTCGGCATCCGCTATCGCTGGATGTATTGACCTGTCAAGCAAGGAGAGCGAAATGAACGAGAGCGCATCGCCGCATGCGGCGGACAAGCCGGCGCGGCACGGAAGGACCGCCCGCCGCTGGTGGCTGGCGTTGGCCGCGGCGGGCGCGCTGCTCGCCGGCTGCGCGCAGGTCGACAGCGGCCCCGTGTCGCCGTTCGAGGCGAACGGCGGCAACAGCGACCTGCGCATGGCGAACACCGGCTGGGCCGTGCTGCCGATCGAGAACAACACCGAGACCGCGAACGCCGGGCAGCGCGCGGCGTCGATCGTCGCGGGCTTCCTGCGCGCGCAGGGCTACACCGACGTGCGCGAGTATCGCGCGCCCGGCGACGACGGGATGTTCGTCGACTGGACCGGCACGGATGTCGGCAAGGCGAGGAAGTGGGCGACCGACAACCACCTGCGCTACGGGCTGACGGGCGCGGTGAACGAGTGGCGTTACAAGGTCGGGGTCGACGGCGAGCCGGCGATCGGCATCGCGCTGCAGATCATCGACCTGCAGACCGGCGCGGTGGTGTGGAGCGGAACCGCGAGCCGCACGGGCTGGAGCCGCGATGCGGCGACGAGCGTCGCGCAGGGGCTGGTGCGGCAGCTGCTCGCGCCCGTCGTCGGGGCCGGGGAGCGGCGCGCGCGTTCGTAGCGTGCGCGCGGCGCCCGAGCGGGCGCCGCATGAAAGCATGAACCGGAGGCGGGCCTTGTGCCCGGCCTCCGGCGCGTCACGCGCAGGGCGTGCGCGACGCGTGACGGGCGATCAGAAGCCCCAGTAGCAGACCGTGCCCTGGCCGGCGCTCGCGTCCGACACGTACGGCGAGAAGCCGTGCGAACGGGCCGAGCTGTACGCGCTCGACGCGTCGGCGGTGTTTGTGCACGAGCCGACGTAGTCGACCGTCGCGATCCAGAACGGATGGCCGCCCGGCGCGAGGTTCATGCTCTTCCAGTTCAGCAGTTCCTGTTCGGCGCCCTGGTCGTAGCTCGGCATATAGACCTCTTCGTGCGCGATGCCGTCGAGCAGGCTCGCGAACTTCACGCCGCCGGTCGTGCCGAGGCGCGTGACGTCGCTGGTCGCGTTCTGCATCACGATCAGCAGGTTCGGATACTTCTGGCGCAGCTTGCGCACGAGGTCGAGGCCGCCCTGGCTGCACGACGCATCGCACGGGCCGTTGGTGGTCGACGTGCCGTGCTCGACCATTTCCATGTTGTCGAGATAGAAGCCGTCCGCGCCCTGCGCGACGAGACGCGGCGCAACGTAGTTGAGGATCAGGTTCTGGTAGTCGGCGTTGCCGAGGTCCATCCACGTCTCGTCCGAATAGCCCTGGTACGCGCCGCGTTGCGCGGCCGTGTTCGCGCCGCACGACACGAAGCCGCTCGGTGCGCTGTTCCAATAGTCGCGCCAGTGTTCGCACGAGCCGAGGTTCAGGTAGCTCAGCACCTTGTTCTGGCCGTTGTTCTTCAGCGCCGCGATATTGGCCGCGGTGAAGTTGCCGACGCCCGGATCGAGGTCGACGTCCATGATGCGGAACGTGCTCGCGGCGCGGGTCACGTCGAGGCCCGTGTTGTCGCCGTAGTACGTCATCCACGGCGCGGAGACCGCGAAGCCGGGGCCGCCCGACACGGTCGTGACCGGGGGCGTGGTGGAGCCGGACGTCGTGCCGGAGGTCGTGCCGGAAGTCGTACCGGAAGTCGTACCGGAGGTCGAACCCGACGAGGTCGACGTGCCCGAGCCCGTCGACGAGGTGGAGGTCGAGCCGCTACGGCCGCTCCAGTTGCCCCAGCCGCCGTTCCACTTCAGGGCGCTGGCGGATTGGGTGCCGCCGTCGTCGCCGCCGCAGGCGGCAAGGGCGAAGGGGAGGATCAGGGAGAGGGCCAACGGGGCAATCTTTCGCATCGGATGATTCCTGTTCAATGTGGTGCGGAGGCCGGTTGCGCATAACCGGAGGACACCCCCCGACACAACGCCGCGACGAACCGGCGCGCGCGACGACGCGGCGCTCATGAGCGTCCGGAGCTGCAATCAGGGGAATCAGCAAGCGACGTTCGACGGGCCTGCCGTGACACCGACAGAGCCGAACGCGTGGCGGCTTTGGACGCCGCCAACTCTCCACCGCCGCGCACATCCGCGCGCGCCGGCCTTTCGGAGAGAAGAATAGGTTCTTATTTATTAGACCAATCGATAATTAAATCTGATGATTTAAATCAATTGGAGACCGACTTTAACCGAGCAGGATTTTTGCGAAGGTAACGAGATGTATACCGCGTAACAGCACGTAAGGACAGAGGAATTGGCGGGGCAAAGCGCGCTGCCGCGCGGCGCCGGTGCGTTGCGCGGCGAGGCTCAGGTAGTGCTTGAACGCGAAAGGATTACCGCTGGTTACGGTTTCTGTTACAAGTCGGCCTGTGCGCCACGCGCCGGGCGATACGGCCCCCAGCGATTCGCGCGCGCGAACGTGCCGACGTCGTTGAAGCGCACGCCGGCTTCGCGCAGCGCGGCATGTGCGGTTTTCGCCGTGAGCTGGCGGATATAGAAAGGGTCGCGCACCACGAAATGATGGATCGCATGCGTGCTGCCGAAGTTGAAGCAGAACAGCTGGAACGGCAGCAGCCACCACGGGTTGAGCACCTGCGTCTGCTGGATCACGTTGCGCGAATCGATGTCGCCGTAGTAATGCATGTTCGAGCTGACGAAATTGATGCAGAAGCTGCGCACGAAGTTCGGCCCCAGCCAGACCACCGCGAGGAAATCGACGACGCGCATCGCACGCGCGACGACGGTCGGCGCCGCGACCGCGTAACCGAACGCATGCAGTGCGAACAGTCCGACGTGGTAGACGATGAACGCATGCCACAGCGCGTAGTACAGGTGCCCGACCGGCATGTACGAAGATACCTGCTCGATGCGCAGCTGCGCGCGCCCGGATGCATCCTGCACGGGCTGCGCGGCGACGTACTGCCTGACCTTGCGGCGCATCGCGGCCGGGCGCAGCACGACCGCGAGCATCCCGTCGGCGATCATCAGCAGGCGCTTCACGCCCCAGCGCTCGCCGTTGGTGATCCCGAATTCCTCGAGATCCGACTCGCCGCCCGACACCTTGTGGTGATGCAGGTGCATGCGCCGCCGCGTCCACGGATTGATCGTGCCGGGCCGCGTGAGCCAGCACAGCGCCATCATCAGGTGGTACGCCCACGGCGTCTTCCTGAAGTACATCAGGTGGATCAGGTCGTGTTCGAGCTCGTGGATCAGCGACGTCGCGAACGCCGCGAGCGGCAGCGCGACGTACCACGCGAGCGTGCCGCGCGCGTACAGCCACGCGTTTGCGAGCAGCGCGGCGACGCACGCGGCCATCACGCTCGCGCCGACCAGGTTCTGGCGGTCGAGCAGCGGAAAGCGCGCGCGGATCGCGTCGCTTGCCGCGTTGACCTCGCGGCGCACGTAGGCGACTTTCTCCGCGTCGTCGCGGAACGTGACTCGGGCTCGCTGGCTCATCGACCGGTTTCCTGCGAAAGAGTGGGGCGCTATGCCGATGGGTCAAGCATAGGCGCGCGCCGCACCGCGCGCGAGGGCCGGGGGTGCCAATGGCGGTGTCATTTCGGGCCATTGCGGGGCATGGCGGGTCATTGCGGGTCATTGCGTTCAACGCGCGCGAGGTTCGTGCGGCAGGTTGAGGCAAGATGCCGGGGTGACATGCCGCGGCCTGATCCGGGCGAACTGAAGCGAGAGGCGATGCATCGCCCCTCGTCGCGCGCTGTCCGGCTCCCGCGACAACGAGGTCTGCGATGCATTACCTGCCCGACGACGTCTCCCGCCTGCTCTCGCACGTTCCGTCCGTGCGGTTGAACCGGCCCGGTTCGGCCGAACGGTTCCTGACGGACGTCGTCGACGCCGGCGCCGAATTCGAGCATCTGCTGCGCGGCTATCCGCAGGTGCGATACGCGCCGCTCGACTTCCATTACGTGTGCCAGCAAAGCCTGTCCGCGCTGACGGATGCGCTGCTGGCCGACCTGACCCGGCATGACGGGTGGCCGGGCATCCACTGGGCCGCGCTGCTGGTTGCGCTGTCAGGCGAGGCGCGCTATCTGCCGCATCTCGACGCGACCCGGCACGATCCGGCCGTGACGTGGGTGACCGGGTTCGCCGATGCTGCCTTGAACCCTGACGCGCCCGCGGCGGCGTCGCCATGCTGCCGGCTGATCGTTCGCCTGCGGGAACAGCTCGCCCCGTTGTCGCGCGTCGTCGTCCGGTTGCGGGCAGGGCCTGCGCCGGAAGCGCTGGCGGCCCGGGCGGCTGCCGTTCGCGCCGCCTATCGTCATGGCGGCGTCGACGCCGCGCTGGCGATCGCGCGTGAACGGTGCGCGTGATGAACGTGCGTCGAGCCGATTCACGCGGACCCAAGGGCCTGGCCAGCGCAAGCCGGTTATTAGCGTGAACAGACCCTGGAGTCCTGCCCATGTGTCACCGCGGGCCGGCGGCCGCTACAATCCGCGAAACCCGCTCCGGAGTCGCCGCATGGCCCTGTCCGTCCCGGATGCCGCGCGCCAGTTGAACAAGGCGACGGTGTCGTCCGCGTATGCGCTGTTCATGCTGATGCTCGCCGAGGAGCGCGGCATCGACGCGGGCCGGATCCTCGCCGGCTCCGGCATCGCGCGCGACCGGCTCGCGCAGCCCGACGCGCGGATCACGCCGCTGCAGCAGGCCGCGATCGTCTTCAACCTGCTCGACGCGACGAACGACCCGTCGATCGCGATCGAGATCGGCCTGCGCAGCAGCCTGACGAAATCCGGGCTGATCGGCTTCGGGCTGATGAGCTGCGCGACGCTCGGCGAGGCGATCCAGCTCGGCATCCGCTACCTGCCGACCCGCGTGCCGTTCTTCTCGGTGCGGCTCACGCAGCTCGACGGCCTCGCCCAGATCGACGTGCTCGAGGCATTTCCGCTCGGCCGGCTGCGCCAGTTCGCGGTGGAGAACTTCATGGTCGAGACCGCGATGCTGTTCAACTCGCTGCTGGAGCCCGCGCCCGGGCGCACGCTGAAGTCGCGCGCGGAGCTGCATTTCGCGTGGCCCGAGCCGCCGTGGTTCGCGCCGTATTACGCGCGGCTGCCGCGCTGCCACTTCGGCGCGAGCGCGAACCGCATCCGCTGCGACGCCGCGCTGCTCGACGAGCCGATCGGCACCGCGAACGCGCAGACCGCGCAGATGATCGTGCAGCAGTGCGAAGCTGAGCTCGCGCGGCTCGGCTACGCGGAGAGCGTCGTCGAACGGGTGCGCAACCTGCTGATCTGCGGCGCGCGCGGCTACCCGTCGCTCGACGACCTCGCGCGCGAGCTGCACGTGTCCGCGCGCACGCTGAAGCGCAAGCTCGCGGAATACGGCGCGACCTACTCGGGGCTGCTCGACGAGATCCGCCTGCGCGACGCGCTGCGGCTGCTCGAAGGCACGCGCCTGCCGGTCGACGAGATCGCCGCGCGCATCGGCTATACGGACCGCGCGAATTTCACGCGCGCGTTCAAGCGCTGGACCGGCGTCGCGCCCAGCGAGCGGCGCTGAGCGGCGGCGGCGGCGCGTCGCGTTGCGTCACACGATCTCGATCCAGTTCGCGCCGCGTCCGCCGGGCACGCGCGCGCGCAGCGACAGCGCGCCGTTTTCGGGCGCGATCGCATACACCGACACGTGCTCCGAGCGCTCGCCGCACGCGACGAGAAACCGCCCCGACGGGTCGATCGCGAAGCCGCGCGGCTGCGCTTCGGTGTCGGTCGCGTGCACGGCCTCGAACGCGCCGTCCGTGTGGTGGCGATAGCAGACGAGCCGGCTCGTCGTGCGCTCCGATACGTAAGCGAAGCGCTCGTCCGGGCTCAGGTGCAGGTCGGCCGCCCAGACGGCCGGCTCGACCGGCGCGGGCGGCCGCGGATGGCCCTGCGCGAGCGGCGCGAGCGCCGCGGGGCGCGGCGTCACGCGCGCGTCGCCGAGCCGGCCGCTGTCGGGGTCGCGCGCGAACACGGCGAGCCTAGCCTCGAACTCGCTGACCACGACGAGCGTGCGACCGTCACGCGACAGCCGCAGGTGACGCGGCCCGAAGCCGCGTTCGACGCGCGCCTCGCCGCGCTCGACCACGCGCAGGCCGCGCATGTCGTGGGCCAGCTCGAAGCAGAAGATCCGGTCCGAGCCGAGCGAGCTGACGTACGCGAACCGGTCGTCCGCCGACACGATCACCGCATGCGCATTCGGGATGCCGCCGATCACCTGCAGCGGCACGCCGTCGCCGTCGCGCATGCGCGCCGCGTCGTAGACGCTCAGCGAATGTCCGCCGTACGACGCGCCGAGCAGCCACCGGCCGCTGCCGTCGAGCGTCAGGTACGCGAGGCTCGCGTCGATCGCGGCCGACGCGACGCGCTTGAGCGCGCCGGCGCCCGGTCCGACGTCGAATGTGACGATCGACGGCCGCTCGCCGCGCGTCGCCGCGTACAGCCGCGACCGGTCGGCCAAGCGCGCGAGCGGCATCACGGCGTCGCCGGCCGGATGCCGGCCGAGCGGCGCGAGCGTGCCGCCGGCGTCGAGGGAGAACGTGGCGAGATCGCCGTCGACGGCGTTCGAGACGATGACGGTCAGGCGGTCAGTGTTCGGCATGGCGGAGCATCGGGGAAGACGTGAATGGTTCGTCGGCCGGCAGGCCGCGCGGCGGGTCGCTGCGCCGGTGCGTGCGGGCGAACAGCGCGGCGACCGCGGCGACCAGCGACGCGATCGCGAGCGCGTACAGGCCGCCCGTGATCGAACCCGTATGTTGCTTCAGATAGCCGAACGCCGTCGGCGCGACGAAGCCGCCGAGGTTGCCGATCGAGTTGATCAGCGCGATCACGGCCGCGGCGACGCGCGTGTCGAGATAGCCCTGCGGGATCGGCCAGAACAGCGACGACGCGGCCTTGAAGCCGAGCGCCGCGAAGCAGATCGACGCGAACGACCACACCGGATCATGCGACGTCGACGCGAACAGCCCGCACGCGGCCAGCACGAGCGCGCATGCGAGCCAGCGCTGCGGATGCTTCCACTTCGCGGACAGCACCGCGAAGCCGTACATCGCGCCGATCGCGATCATCCACGGAATCGTGTTGTAGAGCCCGACCTGGAAGTCGGTGAGGCCGCCCATCTTGCGGATGATGGTCGGCAGCCAGAAGGTCGCCGCGTAGATCGTGAGCTGGATCGAGAAGTAGAGGAAGCAGAACAGCACGATCTGCGGATCCTTCAGCAGCGCGCGCGCCGGCACGTGCACGCGCGAACGCACGTCGCGCTTCGCGCGTTCCTCGTCGAGCGCGCTTTCGAGCGCGCTGCGCTCGTCCGGCGTGAGCCACGTCGCGTCGCGGATGTGCGACTTCAGGAGCAGCCAGCTCGCGCCGCACAGCACGACCGAGAACAGCCCTTCGATCACGAACATCCACTGCCAGCCCTGCAGGCCGAGGCCGCGAACCGACAGCAGCGCGCCCGTGACCGGGCCGGACAGCACCGACGCGAACGCCGAGCCGCCGAGGAAGATCGCCATCGCCTTGCCGCGTTCCTGCGGCGGCAGCCATTGCGTCAGGTACAGCACGACGCCGGGGAAGAAGCCGGCCTCGGCCGCGCCGAGCAGGAAGCGCAGCACGTAGAACGACGTGTCGTTCCACACGAACGCCATCGACGCCGCGACGACGCCCCACGTCGCCATGATGCGCGCGAGCCACACGCGCGCACCGTAGCGCTGCATCAGCAGGTTCGACGGGACCTCGAACAGCGCGTAGCCGACGAAGAACAGCCCGGCGCCGAGCCCGTACGCGGCCGCGCCGATGCCGATCGACGCCTCGAGATGACGGTCGACGAAGCCGACGTTGACGCGGTCGATGTAGTTCGCGATGAACATGATCAGCACGAGCGGCAGCACGTGCCATTTCACTTTGGAGACGGCGGACGCGAGCGGGTCGCGGCCGGATCGGGCGGGCGAGGGCGTGTTCAAGGGTGTCTCCGGTCGGGGCGGCAGGCGTTTCGGGCGCCGGCGTGGCGAGGTTATGTAGTACGTCGTCGTATGACATGTTACGCGCCGATGCGCTTGGAGGCGTCACGGGTATACCCGAGAAGTTGCTGGTTATTGGGTTAATTGGCGATCGAGGCGGCTTGAAAAGACGGATTTGATATCTGATGACGTATGACAAAGATGTCATTTCAGGAGCCGAATCGCCCGCCGCACCGACGAGGCGGTATTGACGGGCGCGTTCGCGGTGGCGTCAAAATATCGGGTGATCGACGCGAACGACAGCGGCGCCAAGCCGCGTTGAGGAACAGGAAAACAGACGATGCGGGCACGCGACAGCGGACGGCACTTCTTCGCGTTCAACGGCGACGCGGACGGCCTGTGCGCGCTGCAACAACTGCGGCTCGCCGAGGGCGAGCGGGGCGCGCTCGTCACCGGCGTGAAGCGCGACGTGCGCCTGCTTGCGCGGGTCGACGCATGCGCGGGCGACCGGGTCACCGTGCTGGACGTGTCGCACGACCAGAATCGCGAGGCCGTCGCCCGGCTGCTGCGTGACGGCGTCGCTATCCGCTATTTCGACCATCACTTCGCGGGTGAACTGCCGGACGATCCGCGCTTCGACGCGCATATCGACACGGCGGCGGACGTGTGCACGAGCGCGCTCGTGAACCGCTACCTCGGCGGCCGTCACGTGCGCTGGGCGATCGTCGCGGCGTTCGGCGACGAGCTGCCGGCGCTCGGCGACGGGCTCGCGCAGGCGCACGGCATCGGCGCGGCGCACGCGCGCACGCTCGCGGAGCTCGGGCGCTACCTGAACTACAACGCGTACGGCGATTGCGTCGGCGACCTGCATTTCGATCCCGCGGCGCTGGCCGACGTGATGCTGCCGTGGGCCGACCCGCTCGACTTCGTGCACGGCACGCCGGTGTTCGCCGCGCTGCGCGACGGCTGCCGCGACGACCTCGCGCGCGCCTGCGCGCTGGCGCCGCTGCGCGAGGTGCCGGGCGCGACGCTGATCCGGATGCCCGATCAGGCGTGGGCGCGGCGCGCAGCGGGCATGCTAGCGAACGAGCGGATGCGCAACGCGCCCGGCGTCGCGCTCGCGGTGCTGTCGCCGCGCGCGGACGGCGGGTTCTGCGTCAGCGTGCGCGTGCCCGACGGCCGGCCGCTCGGCGCCGACGATTTCTGCCGCACCTTCCCGACCGGCGGCGGGCGCAAGCGCGCCGCCGGCATCAACCATCTGCCGGAAGCGGAATTCGATGCGTTCGTCGCTCGCTTCGAGGCGGCGTTCCGGCTCGACTGACGTCGCATCGCGCGCCGTCTGCGCACGGGGGCGCGCTACCCCTGCGCGGCGGCCTGCGCGCGCATGACCGCATCGCATTCGGCCGCTTCCGCGCGGATCCAGTCGCGCACCTCGGCCACCTCGCGCCGCGCCGCCGGGTCGCGCTGGTACAGCCAGTACGCGTAGCCGTTCTGCGGGACGGGCCCGTGCGCGCCGAGCACCGTCAGCCGGCCGTCCGCGAGCATCGGCGCGACGAGCGCGAGCCGCCCGAGCGCGATGCCCTGGCCGGCGATCGCCGCCTGGATCACCTGGTCGTACTGGTTGAAGCGCAGCACGCTCTTCGGGCGCGCGTCGCCGAGGCCGACCGCGCACAGGTGGTCGTGCCATTGCAGCTGCGTCTGCGGCTGCCCGTCGAATTCGAGCAGCACGTGGCCCGCGAGCGCGGCCGCATCCACGATCGGCCGCGCGGCATGCGCCGGGTGCGCGACCGGCACCACCGTCTCGTCGAAAAGGTACAGCGCGCCCTCCGGCGCGCGGTCGCGCGGCGCGTAGCGGATCCCGAGGTCGATGTCTTCGGCGCGCAAATCGAGTACCTTGTCGTTCGCGGCGACGCGCAGGTCGATCTCCGGATGGCGCGCCTGCAGCCGGCCGAGCCGCGGCAGCAGCCACAGCGCCGTGACGCCGATGCTCGCGGTGATCGTGACCGGCTGGCGCTCGCGCGCGGCGGTGAGCGTGCCGACGGCGTCCTGCAGGCTGTGCAGCGCGGCGTCGGCGATGCGGAACAGGCGCTCGCCTTCCGGCGTGAACGCGATCTTGCGGTAGCCGCGCTGCAGCAGCGCGACGCCGAGATGCGCTTCGAGCGCATGCACCTGGCGGCTGACCGCGGATTGCGTCACGCACAGATCCTGCGCAGCGAGCGTAATGCTCATGCGGCGGCCGACGGCGACGAAGCCGCGCACGAGGTCCAGCGAAGGGAGACGGACGAGAGGCGTTGACATGCGTTGGATTCATGTGAACGAAGCAGCAAGATTGGTGGAGTTTGCGCGACGCGTCAAGTTTGGCCGGGGCGGCCCATGCGTGCGTTGCATGCCATGACGAAGGGCGGGGCGGCCGGCAGCGGACGACCGGCCGGCGCGAGGAGACAGATGACGAATTCGAGCAAGACGGCCGGCGCGTTGCCGCCCGAGCCGGTCACGCTGCGCGCGGCCGACGGCTACCTGTTGCGCGGCCACGTGTGGCGGCATCGCGGCGGCGGCGCGGCCGGCCGGCCGGTCACCGTCGTGAATTGCGCGACGTCGGTGCGCTGCGACTATTACTTCCGCTTTGCCGCGTGGCTGTTCGAGCACGGGCGCGACGTGCTGGTCTACGACTATCGCGGCATCGGCGGGTCGCGGCCCGCGCGGCTCGCAGGGCTGCGCGCGAACTGGCTCGACTGGGGGCGGCTCGATTGCGAGGCCGCGTTGCGGTACGCGCGCGATGCGTTTCCCGGCCAGCCGCTCGACGTGGTCGCGCACAGCATCGGCGGTTTCGCGCTCGGGCTGGCGGCGTCGAACCGCCATGTGCGGCACGTGCTGACGGTCGGCGCGCAGTACGCGTACTGGCGCGACTACCTGCCGGCCGAGCGGCGGCGCATGTGGTGGAAGTGGCACGTCGCGATGCCGATGCTCGCGGCGGCCTGCGGCTACGTGCCGGCCAAGCGCCTCGGCTGGATGGAGGACACGCCGCGCGGCGTCGCGCTGTCGTGGGCGCGCTCGCGTCCGCGCTTCGAGGACGTCTACGCGCGCGCGCCGCACGCCGAGCACGTCGCGAGCCGCGCCGCGCTGCCCGCGCGCTTCGCGGCGCTCGCCGCGCCGATGCTCGCGATCGGGCTCGACGACGACGCGTTCGGCACCGTCGCCGCGATCGAGCGGCTGGTCGGCTACTACACGGGCAGCGACGTCACGCATCTGCGGATCGCGCCGCGCGATATCGGCGTCGACGCGATCGGGCACTTCGCGTTCTTCCACAGCCGCTTCGCCGGCACGCTGTGGCCGCTCGCGCTGCACTGGCTGCAGCACGGCGCGCTGCCGGCCGATGCGCCGGGCGCCGTCCATGCGCGCCACGCGGCGGCGCGGGCGCGGCATGCGCCGGCGGGCACGGCCGGGCGCGGTTGAACGCCGCCGCGCGCACGGCGATCGATTAACATCGAACCTTTCGTCCTGCCGGTCCCGCATCGATGTCCATCCCGTCCGTTCCCGATTCCGCGCGCGACGCGTTTGCCGCCTATCGTGCGTATCTTGCGTATCCGCTCGACGTCCCGGCGGCCGCGCGCCGCGCGGGCGTGCAGGTCGTGCGTGTCGATTTCGACTGGCAGGTGCCGCTCGCGTCGCCCGCGTATGCGGCGTTGAGCGACGCCGAACGCGCGCGGGCGGGGCGCTTTCTGCGTCCGCAGGACGCGGTGCGCAGCGCGGGCACGCGCGTGGCGCTGCGCGACGTGCTCGGCGCGCAGCTCGGCATCGCGCCGCAGGCGGTGGCGCTCGTCGTCGGCGAGGCCGGCCGCCCGGCGCTCGATCCCGCGCATCGCGCGCCGCTCGATTTCAACGTGTCGCATGCGGGCGATCACGCGCTGATCGCGTGGTCGGCCGGCTGCCGGGTCGGCGTGGACATCGAGCGCTGCGACCGCGCGACCGACTGGCGCGCGTTGACGCGCGAAGTGTGCGCGGCCGGCGAAGCCGCCTATCTCGACGCGCTGCCGGACGCCGCGCGCGCGGACGCGTTCATGCGCGTGTGGTCCGCGAAGGAGGCGCTGCTCAAGGCGCTCGGCACCGGCATCGGCGGCGGGCTGCGGGCGTTCGCGGTGGTGCCGCCGCGCGATGCGGCGACGCCGGCGGTGGAGGTCGTCTCGCCCGCCGCGCCCGCGGCCGGCGTGGCCGGCTTCAACGCCGCGTGGCTCGACGCGGCGCCCGGCTACGCAGCGTGCGTCGCGTGGACGCGCGCGTGAGCGCCGCTCATTCGAGCGGCGCGTCGTTCGGCGCCGCGTAGCGCGCCTTGATCACGTCGCTCATCGGGAAGTCGAACGACAGCCCCTTCGGCGGCACCGGCTTCATGAACCATTTTTCGTACAGCGCATTGATCTCGCCGCTCTTCATCGCCTGCGCGAGCACGCCGTCGACGAGCGCCTTGAACTGCGGATCGTCCTTGCGCAGCATGAAGCCGTAGGCCTCCGACGATTGCGGCGTGCCGACGATCGTCCAGTCGGCCGGTTTCGCCGAGAGCTGGCGCACGCCCGCGAGCAGCACGTCGTCCATCATGTACGCGACCGCGCGGCCCGATTCCAGCGTGAGGCGCCCCTCGCCGTAGTCCTTCGCGCTGATGATCTGCATGTTCATCTTCTTTTCCTCGTTCATCTTGCGCAGCAGCCGCTCGGACGTCGTGCCCTGGTTCGTCACGACGGTCTTGCCGGCGAGGTCGGGGAAGTCGCGGATGCCCGACGTCGTGCGTGTGAGCAGGCGCGTCGTCGCGACGAAGAAGGTCGTCGAGAACGCGACCTGCGCGTGACGCGCGGCGAGGTTCGTCGTCACGCCGCATTCGAGGTCGACGGTACCGTTCTGCACGAGCGGCATGCGGTTCTGCGACGTGACCGGGATGAAGCGCACCTGCAGGTCCGGCTTGCCGGTGCGCGCCCTGACCGCGGCGATCACGCGGTCGCACAGGTCCTGCGAGAAGCCGATCACCTTGCCGCTCGCGTCGACGTACGAGAACGGCACCGACGTTTCGCGATGGCCGATCGCGATCACGTTGCTTTGCTGGATCTTCGCGAGCGTGCCGGCGAGCGGCTCCGCGGCGAGCGGCGCACAGGCCGCGGCGCAGGCGGCCGCGAACGTGCAGCGGGCGAGCAGGGCGGTGAAGCGGGACGGGGTATTCATGGCGGCTTCTTCATGGTGGATGGACTGAATCGTATGTTGCCAAAACAAAAATAACAGCAACATATGATAAGTGCCGTCCCAGGGTGCGCCGGCCTGCGGACCGTTTCGGGCATCAGGGAAACTCCCGAGTCGAAATCGGGGGAAAACGGGTTGTCTAGACAAGTTCGGATGGCTACACTGCATCCATCTCGAACTTGTCTAGACAGGATTGCTCACATGATTACGCTGACCCCCGGCCACCTGACCCTCCCGCAACTGCGCCAGATCGCACGCGAATCCGTGCAACTGACGCTCGACCCGGCCAGCTTCGCGAAGATCGACGCCGGCGCGAAGGCCGTTGCCGACATCGCCGCGAAGGGCGAGCCGGCCTACGGCATCAACACGGGCTTCGGCCGCCTGGCCAGCACGCACATCCCGCACGACCAGCTCGAGCTGCTGCAGAAGAACCTCGTGCTGTCGCACGCGGTCGGCGTCGGCGAGCCGATGGCGCGCTCGTCGGTGCGCCTCCTGATGGCGCTGAAGCTGTCGAGCCTCGGCCGCGGCCACTCGGGCATCCGCCGCGAGGTGATGGACGCGCTGATCAAGCTGTTCAACGCGGACGTGCTGCCGCTGATTCCGGTGAAGGGCTCGGTCGGCGCGTCGGGCGACCTCGCGCCGCTCGCGCACATGTCGGCCGTGCTGCTCGGCGTCGGCGAAGTGTTCATCCGCGGCGAGCGCGCGAGCGCGATCGACGGCCTGCGCGTCGCGGGCCTCGCGCCGCTCACGCTGCAGGCGAAGGAAGGCCTCGCGCTGCTGAACGGTACGCAGGCGTCGACGGCGCTGGCGCTCGACAACATGTTCGCGATCGAAGACCTGTACCGCACCGCGCTGGTCGCGGGCGCGCTGTCGGTCGACGCGGCGGCCGGCTCGGTGAAGCCGTTCGACGCGCGCATTCACGAACTGCGCGGCCATCAAGGCCAGATCGACGCGGCCGCGTCCTACCGCGACCTGCTCGAAGGCTCGCCGATCAACCAGTCGCACCGCGACTGCGACAAGGTGCAGGATCCGTACAGCCTGCGCTGCCAGCCGCAGGTGATGGGCGCGTGCCTGGACCAGATGCGCCATGCGGCCGACGTGCTGCTGGTCGAGGCGAACGCCGTGTCGGACAACCCGCTGATCTTCCCGGATACCGGCGAAGTGCTGTCGGGCGGCAACTTCCACGCGGAACCCGTCGCGTTCGCGGCCGACAACCTCGCGTTGGCCGCATCGGAAATCGGCGCGCTGGCCGAGCGCCGCATCGCGCTGCTGATCGACGCGACGCTGTCGGGCCTGCCCCCGTTCCTCGTACGGGACGGCGGCGTGAACTCGGGCTTCATGATCGCGCACGTGACGGCCGCCGCACTGGCATCGGAAAACAAGACGCTCGCGCACCCGGCGTCGGTCGACTCGCTGCCGACCTCGGCGAACCAGGAAGACCACGTGTCGATGGCGACGTTCGCCGCGCGCAAGCTCGCCGACATCGCGGACAACACGAAGCACATCCTCGCGATCGAACTGCTGGCCGCCGCCCAGGGCGTCGACCTGCGCGCGCCGCATCACACGAGCCCGAAGCTCGCGCCCGTGATGGAAACGATCCGCGGCAAGGTCGCGCACTACGAGCTCGACCACTACTTCGCGCCGGACATCGCGGTGATCGCGAAGCTGGTCGGCGAGCGTGCGTTCGCGAAGCACAGCCCGTTCTCGTTCGCATCGGAACAGTAACGCGATGAGCGCGCCGGTCTACCAGGAGATCAAGGATTTCATCCTGGGCCGCATTCATGCCGGGGAGTGGGCGGAGGGCGACCAGGTGCCCTCCGAGAACGAGCTGGCCCGCGAGTTCAAGGTCGCGCGCATGACCGTCAACCGCGCGCTGCGCGAGTTGACGGCCGAGCAGGTGCTGACGCGCATGAAGGGCGCCGGCACCTACGTCGCGCGGCCGAAGTACGAATCGACGCTGGTGGCGATCCGCAGCATTTCGGAAGAGGTCGACGCGCGCGGGCATGCGTACCACGCCCGCGTGCTCGGTCTCGAGACGATCCGCGCCGACGAGGCGCTCGCCGACGAGATGCAGGTGGCCGTGCGCGCGAAGCTGTTTCACTCGCAGGTGCTGCATTTCGAGAACGACGAGCCGGTGCAGCTCGAAGAACGATGGGTGAATCCGGCGGTCGCGCCGGATTACGCCGAGCAGGATTTCACGAACACGACGCCGAACCAGTACCTGATGCGCGCGGCCCCGCTGCAGCGCGTCGAGTACCGGATCGAAGCGGCCGCACCCGCGCCGGAGAGGCGCGAGCAGCTTCGGATGGACGACGTCGAACCGTGTCTGGTTTTACATCGGCGCACCTGGTCGCAGGGCGTCGTCGCCTCGGTGGCGAATCTTTGGCATCCCGGCAGCCGCTATCGCTTCACCGGGCATTTCTGAATCTGTTGATTTTCCATTTCCTTCGGGAGCAGTCGTCATGAACCATCCGAAACACATCGATCCCCGTCTCGATCCGACGCGCACGATCCGCGCGCCGCGCGGCAGCGAGAAGACCTGCAAGACCTGGCTCGCGGAAGCGGCGTACCGGATGATCCAGAACAACCTGGATCCCGAAGTCGCCGAGCACCCGCATGCGCTCGTCGTGTACGGCGGCATCGGCCGCGCGGCGCGCAACTGGGAATGCTACGACCAAATCCTCGCGTCGTTGAAGGATCTCGAAGAGAACGAGACGCTGCTGATCCAGTCGGGCAAGCCGGTCGGTGTGTTCCGCACGCACAAGGATGCGCCGCGCGTGCTGCTCGCGAACTCGAACCTCGTGCCGCACTGGGCGAACTGGGATCACTTCCACGAGCTCGACCGCAAGGGCCTGATGATGTACGGCCAGATGACGGCCGGCAGCTGGATCTACATCGGCAGCCAGGGCATCGTGCAGGGCACCTATGAAACCTTCTTCTCGGTCGCGAACCAGCACTTCAACGGCGATCCGTCGGGCCGCTGGATCCTGACGGGCGGCCTGGGCGGGATGGGCGGCGCGCAGCCGCTCGCGGCGACGATGGCCGGCTTCTCGATGATCGCGGTCGAATGCGACGAGACGCGCATCGATTTCCGCCTGAAGACGCGCTACGTCGACAAGAAGGCGACGACGCTCGACGAAGCGCTCGGCATGATCGAGGAAGCGAAGCGCGCCGGCAAGCCGGTGTCGATCGGCCTGCTCGGCAATGCGGCCGACGTGTTCGCGGAACTGGTCGAGCGCGGCATCACGCCGGACTGCGTGACCGACCAGACGAGCGCGCACGACCCGATCAACGGCTACCTGCCGCAGGGCTGGACCGTCGCGCAATGGCGCGAGGCGCAGAAGGTCGATCCGCAGAGCATCGTGAAGGTCGCAAAGCAGTCGATGGCCGTCCAGGTGCGCGCGATGCTGGCGCTGCAGGAACGCGGCGCGGCGACGCTCGACTACGGCAACAACATTCGCCAGATGGCGCTGGAAATGGGCGTCGAGAACGCGTTCGACTTCCCGGGCTTCGTGCCGGCGTACATCCGCCCGCTGTTCTGCGAAGGCAAGGGCCCGTTCCGCTGGGTCGCGCTGTCCGGCGATCCGGAAGACATCTACAAGACCGACCAGAAGGTGAAGGAGCTGATCCCCGACGATCCGCACCTGCACAACTGGCTCGACATGGCGCGCGAGCGCATCGCGTTCCAGGGCCTGCCCGCGCGGATCTGCTGGGTCGGCGTGAAGGATCGCTACCGCCTCGGCCAGGCGTTCAATGAGATGGTGAAGAACGGCGAGCTGAAGGCGCCGATCGTGATCGGCCGCGACCACCTCGACACCGGTTCGGTCGCAAGCCCGAACCGCGAGACGGAATCGATGAAGGACGGCTCGGACGCCGTCAGCGACTGGCCGCTGCTCAACGCACTGCTGAACACCGCGGGCGGCGCGTCGTGGGTGTCGCTGCACCACGGCGGCGGCGTCGGGATGGGCTTCTCGCAGCACTCGGGCGTCGTGATCGTCGCCGACGGCACCGCTGAAGCGCACGAGCGTCTCGGTCGCGTGCTGCTGAACGACCCGGCGACGGGCGTGATGCGCCACGCGGACGCCGGCTACGAACTCGCGCAGCAGACGGCCCGCGAAGCCGGCCTGAAGCTGCCGATGCTCGGCCGCTGAGCATGACGGCGCTCGACCAGGCGCCGGTGAACGCGACGCTGATTCGCTCGTCGGATCTCGTCGCGTCGCCGTGGAAGAACGGCGGCGGCGTGACGCGCGAGATCGCCGCGCATCCGCCCGGCGCCGCGCTCGACGCGTTCGCGTGGCGCGTGAGCGTCGCGGACGTCGCCGCGGCGGGGCCGTTCTCGCGCTTCGAAGGCGTCGACCGCACGCTGGTGCTGCTGTCCGGCGCGGGCATGACGCTCGCGGGCGACGGCGGCGCGCATCACGTGCTCGACGCGCCGCTCGCGCGCGCGGATTTCGCAGGCGAGGCGGCGATCGACGCGACACTGCACGACGGCCCGACGCGCGACTTCAACCTGATGACGCGCCGTGCGACCACGCGCGGATTGGTCGCCGCGTGGCGCGCCGGCCCGCATCGCATCGAGCGCGCGGACACCGTGCTGCTGTTCTGCGCGACGGGGACGGTGCAGGTCGCGTTCGATGGCGCGACCCATACGCTGAATGAAATGGACACGCTGCGGCTCGACGGGCCGCTGCGTGCGCTTGACGTCGCGGTGAGCGGCGACGGCGCGCTGCTCGCCGTATCGCTCGACGCTACCGATCCGAACTGAACGCATGAAACCGACTGTCTGGCATCACCTGAGGCTGTGTCCGCACGGCCATCCCGACGAGACGATCGACGACGCGGCGATCGCCGTCGACGAAACCGGCACGATCGTCTGGCTCGGCGCGTTCTCCGCGCTGCCGCACGGCTATGCGCACTGGACGCGCGAGGACCTGCACGGCGCGTGGGTGACGCCGGGGCTCGTCGACTGCCACACGCACCTCGTGTACGGCGGCACGCGCGCGGACGAATTCGCGCAGCGCCTCGCGGGCGTCAGCTATGAAGAAATCGCGCGGCAGGGCGGCGGGATCGTGTCGACGGTGCGCGCGACGCGCGCGGCCGACGAGACGACGCTGTTCGTGCAGGCCGCCGCGCGCCTGCAGCCGCTGCTCGCCGAAGGCGTGACCGCGATCGAGATCAAGTCGGGCTACGGGCTCGACCTCGCGAGCGAGCGCAAGATGCTGCGCGTCGCGCGCCAGCTCGGCGAGCGCTTCCCGGTGAGCGTCTGCACGACCTTCCTCGGCGCGCACGCGTTGCCGCCCGAATATGCGGGCCGCGCGGATGCGTACATCGACGAAGTGTGCGAACGGATGCTGCCGGCGCTCGCCGACGAAGGGCTCGTCGACGCGGTCGACGTGTTCTGCGAGCGGATCGGCTTCTCGCTCGCGCAGACCGAGCGCGTGTTCGAGGCCGCGACGCGGCGCGGGCTGCCGGTCAAGCTGCACGCGGAACAGCTGTCGAACGCGGGCGGCACCGCGCTCGCCGCGCGCTATCGCGCGCTGTCCGCCGATCACCTCGAATTTCTCGACGAAGCCGGCATCGAGGCGATGAAGGCGGCCGGCACGGTCGCCGTGCTGCTGCCCGGCGCGTACTACTTCATCCGCGAAACGCAGTTGCCGCCGCTCGACCTGCTGCGCAAGCATGGCGTGCCGATCGCGCTCGCGACCGATCACAACCCGGGCACGTCGCCGCTCGAATCGCTGCTGCTGACGATGAATCTCGGCTGCACGCTGTTCCGGATGACGGTGCCGGAAGTGCTGCAGGGCGTCACGCGCCATGCGGCCGCGGCGCTCGGCCGCGCGGACCGCCACGGCGCGCTCGACGTCGGCCGCCAGGCCGATTTCGCGGTGTGGTCGGTCGGCTCGCTCGCGGAGCTCGCCTACTGGATCGGCCGCCCGCTGTGCGAGCAGGTCGTGCGCGGCGGGACGACCGTGTTTCGCCGCACGAATGGATGAGAGAACTCACGATGACCGACACGACGTTGTTCGCGGCGCACGCCTACCTGCCTGAAGGCTGGCGCCGCAACGTGCTGCTGCGCTGGGACGCGGCCGGCACGCTGACCGAGGTGACGCCCGACACCGATGCGCCGGCGGGCGTCGCGCGCGCGGCCGGGCCCGTGCTGCCCGGCATGCCGAACCTGCACTCGCACGCGTTCCAGCGCGCGATGGCGGGGCTCACCGAATACCGTGCGAACCCGTCCGACAGCTTCTGGAGCTGGCGCGACCTGATGTACCGCTTCGCGCTGAAGATCACCCCCGACGCGCTCGCGGCGATCGCGCGCTGGCTGTACGTCGAGATGCTGAAGTGCGGCTACACGTCGGTGTGCGAATTCCATTACGTGCATCACGCGCAGGACGGCTCGCGCTATCCGCAGCTCGCCGAGCTCGGCGTGCGCGTGATCGACGCGGCGCGCGCGGCCGGCATCGGCATCACGATGCTGCCCGTGTCGTACCAGTTCGCGGGCTTCGGCAACAAGCCGCCGCGCGACGACCAGCGCCGCTTCATCAACACGCCCGACGGCCTGCTCGAACTGCTCGACGCGATGCGCCGCGCCGCGCCCGAGGATGGCGCGCTGCGCTACGGCGTCGCGCCGCACTCGCTGCGCGCGGTGTCCGAAGCGGGCTTGCGCACGCTGCTCGACGGGTTGCCCGGCGACGCGCCCGTGCATATCCACATCGCCGAGCAGACGGCCGAGGTCGACGATTGCGTGCGCGCGTACGGCGCGCGGCCCGTGCAGTGGCTGCTCGATCGCTTCGACGTCGATGCGCGCTGGTGCCTCGTGCACGCGACGCACGTCGACGCGGCCGAGACCGCGGCGCTCGCGAAGCGCCGCGCGGTCGCCGGCCTGTGCCTGACGACCGAAGCGAACCTCGGCGACGGCGTGTTCCCGGCCGTCGACTATCTCGCGCAAGGCGGCGTGATCGGCATCGGCTCCGACAGCCATGCGTCGGTCGACTGGCGCGCGGAACTGCGCCTGCTCGAATACGGGCAGCGGCTCGTGCATCGTGCGCGCAACGTGCTCGCGAGCGACGCGCAGCCTTACGTCGCGGATCGCCTGTTCGACGCGTCGCTGGCCGGCGGCGCGCAGGCGAGCGGGCGGCGGATCGGCGCGCTGCGCGCGGGCTGCCGTGCCGACTGGCTCGTGCTCGATCCCGATCATCCGGCGATCGCCGAGCACGACAGCGCGGCGTGGCTGTCCGGCACGGTGTTCGCCGAGCACGGCGACACGCCGGTGCGCGACGTCTACACGGGCGGCGCGTGCGTCGTGCGCGAACGCCGCCATCGCGACGAAGCCGCCGCGTATGCCGCTTACCGCGCCGCGCTGGCGCAACTGCTGCGCTGACGCGCGGCAACCGGCGCGTGCCGCGGGGCGCGCGCCGTCCGACCGACACGGGACCGACATGACCGACCAACCGGCTGTATTCACGCTGAAGCAGGGCACGCTGCCGCTGCTGATCTCGATTCCTCACGCGGGCACGTTCATACCCGACGACATCGCCGCGACGATGACGCCCGACGCGCGCTTCGTCGACGATTGCGACTGGCACCTCGAGCGCCTGTACGGCTTCGCCGTCGCGCTCGGCGCATCGGTGCTGGTGCCGTCGCATGCGCGCTACGTCGTCGACCTGAACCGGCCGCCCGACAACGAGAACCTGTACCCGGGGCAGGACACGACCGGCCTCGTGCCGGTCGACACGTTCGACAAGGCGCCGCTCTATCCGGCCGGCGCGCTGCCCGGCAACGACGAGATCCTGCGCCGCCGCGACCGCTACTGGCGGCCGTACCATGACGCGCTGCAGGGCGAGATCGCGCGCATGAAGCGCGAGCACGGCCGCGTGCTGGTGTGGGAGGCGCATTCGATCCGCTCGCACGTGCCGCGCTTCTTCGACGGGCGGCTGCCGGACTTCAACTTCGGCACCGCGAACGGCGCGAGCGCCGCGCCCGGCCTTGCGGAGGCGCTGGCCGAGCGCGTGATCGCGCAGGGCGGCTATACGGCGGTCGCGAACGGCCGCTTCAAGGGCGGCTACATCACCCGTCATTACGGCGTGCCCGAGACGGGCGTGCAGGCCGTGCAGCTCGAGCTCGCGCAGATCACGTACATGGAAGAGACGCGTCCGTACGCCTACGACGAAGCGCGCGCCGCGCGCGTGTCGCCGCTGCTGCAGACGCTCGCCGAGACCGCCCTCGCGTATCGCTGAACGCGACCGGCGGCGCATCACACCAGGCGGCATCGATTCTGCGGATCGATGCCGCCTTTGTTTTGTCAGGGTTAATACCGGCACGGATTCCTGAAAATTTGACGCAATTTTTAGGTGATATAAGCTGAATGTCAGGAAGTCGTCACAGTCGACGGCTTGCTTGCGTGTCGCTGCACGGTCGGAACCGCGCGCTGCAATACGACACGTGTTCTGCGTTCATCCGTCAGTCGAGTACGATCGTGAAAGCCGCCAGCCCTTCGAACCACCGGACGCGAAGTCCGTCGGCGGGCGCGCCGCGGCATGCCGGTCCGCTCCGGCATGCCGATCGCGGCACGCATTCCGCCTTGCCCAGCGAGCCTCGCCTCACCGTCATGTCCCATCGCGGCCTGCGCCGCTTCAATCTCGTGACCACGCGCGTGTTCAGCGCGATCCGGTGCGACGGCAGCGCGTCGTTGTTGCCCTAGCGCCGTTTGCCTCATTCGATTCGAGCCGCACCGTGTTCCGCAGCGTCATGCCTGCGGCGATCCGCGGACGGCGCCACGCACGCGAACACACGGATGCCATTTGTCGGCGCGACAATCGTCGCGCGTGTGCGATCCGACGTCATCGGAGGCGGCATCATGCGACCGCGTCCCGTCGTAGCCGTGACCGCCGATCGCATGATGCGCGGCGCGCATCCGGCGCATGCGGCGGGGGAGAAGTACCTGGCCGCGCTCGTCGACGGCGCGGGCGTGCTCGCGTTCGTGCTGCCCGCGCTCGGCATGCGCCAGCCGGTCGACGCGCTCGTCGCTGTGCTCGACGGGCTGCTGTTCACCGGCAGCGTGTCGAACGTCGAGCCGCATCGCTACGGCGGGCACGCGAGCGCGCCCGGCACGCTGCACGATCCGGCGCGCGACGCGACCGCGCTGCCGCTGATGCGCGCGGCGATCGACGCCGGCGTGCCGGTGCTCGCGATCTGCCGCGGGATGCAGGAAATGAACGTCGCGTACGGCGGCACGCTGCATCAGCGGCTGCATGCGACCGCGGGGTTCGCCGACCATCGCGAGACGCCGTTCGATCCGCTCGACGCGCAATACGGTCCCGCGCACGTCGTGCGCTTCGCGCCGGGCGGCCTGCTGCAGCGGATCGCGCGCGGCGCGTGCGAAGCGACGGTCAATTCGCTGCATGACCAGGGCGTCGCGCGCATCGGCGCGGGGCTCGTCGTCGAGGCGAGCGCGCCCGACGGCCTGATCGAGGCGGTGAGCGTGCGCGGCGCGCGCGCGTTCGCGCTCGGCGTGCAGTGGCATCCCGAATGGCGGTTCGCGGAGCAGCCGCTGTCACGCGACATCTTCGCGGCATTCGGCGCGGCGTGCCGCGCGCGCATGACGCACCGTATCCGTGCGGCCGTCGACGGCGAAACCGCGCCGCCGGCCGCACATGACGTGGACTGAAAGAGGCCGATCATGCAACCCGCACTGGACGAATTCCTCAGGCAGCATCGCATCACCGAGGTCGAGGCGATCATTCCCGACATGGCCGGCATCGCGCGCGGCAAGATCATCCCGCGCAACAAGTTCGAGTCCGGCGAATCGATGCGGCTGCCGCAGGCGGTGATGGTGCAGACCGTCACCGGCGACTATCCGGAGGACGGCACGCTGACCGGCGTCACCGATCCCGACATGGTGTGCGTGCCGGACCCGTCGACGATCTGCCTGATCCCGTGGGCGGTCGACCCGACCGCGCAGGTGATCCACGACTGCGTGCACTTCGATGGCTCGCCCGTCGAGATCTCGCCGCGCTACGTGCTGCGCCGCGTGCTCGAGCTGTATCGCGAGAAGGGCTGGAAGCCGGTCGTCGCGCCCGAGCTCGAGTTCTACCTGGTCGACATGAACGCCGATCCCGACCTGCCGCTGCGTCCGCCGGTCGGCCGCACCGGGCGCGCGGAGACGGGCCGGCAGTCGTATTCGATCGAGGCCGTCAACGAGTTCGATCCGCTGTTCGAGGACATCTACGAATACTGCGAGATGCAGGGGCTCGACATCGAGACGCTGATCCACGAGGTCGGCGCCGCGCAGATGGAGATCAACTTCATGCACGGCGACGCGCTGGCGCTTGCCGACCAGGTGTTCCTGTTCAAGCGCACGGTGCGCGAAGCGGCGCTGCGGCACAACATGTACGCGACGTTCATGGCGAAGCCGATGGAAGGCGAGCCCGGCTCCGCGATGCACATTCACCAGAGCCTCGCGGATCCGCAGACCGGCCGCAACCTGTTCACCGATGCGACAGGCGACGTGACGCCGCTGTTTCGCGGCTATCTCGCCGGGTTGCAGACGTACACGCCGGCGCTGATGCCGATCTTCGCGCCGTACATCAACTCGTACCGCCGGCTGTCGCGTTTCATGGCCGCGCCGATCAACGTGCAGTGGGGCTACGACAACCGCACGGTCGGTTTCAGGATCCCGCAGTCGAGCCCGCTCGCGCGCCGCGTCGAGAACCGCATTCCGGGCGTCGACTGCAATCCGTACCTGGCCTTCGCGGCGACGCTCGCCGCCGGCTATCTCGGCATCACGCAGCGGCTCGAGCCGTCTGAGCCGCTCGCGTCCGACGGCTACGACCTGCCGTACCAGTTGCCGCGCAATCTCGAGGAAGGCATCTCGCTGATGGCCGCGTGCACGCCGCTCGCGGAGATTCTCGGCGACAAGTTCGTGAAGGCGTATCTCGCGCTGAAGGAAACCGAATACGAGGCGTTCTTCCGCGTGATCAGCTCGTGGGAGCGCCGGCATCTGCTGCTGCACGTGTGAGCGCGCACCACCGCACTCCGGAGGAAGCATGACCTATCGCAACGAATCGGCCTGGATCGGGCCTGCTGCCGAGTCCGCCTCGCGCACCACCGCCGAATACCGCGCGCTCGACGCTGCGCATCATATTCATCCGTTCTCCGACATGGGCGCGCTCAACCGCGCGGGCAGCCGCGTGATCGTGAAGGCGGACGGCGTTTACCTGTGGGACTCGGACGGCAACAGGATCATCGACGGGATGGCCGGCCTGTGGTGCGTGAACGTCGGCTACGGCCGCAAGGAACTCGCCGACGCCGCGTACCGGCAATTGCAGGAACTGCCGTTCTACAACACGTTCTTCAAGACCACGCATCCGCCGGTGATCGAACTGTCGAAGCTGCTCGCCGAAGTCACGCCGCCGGGATTCAACCACTTCTTCTACTGCAACAGCGGCTCGGAAGGCAACGACACCGTGCTGCGCGTCGTGCACCAGTACTGGCGCGTGCAGGGCCAGCCGCAGAAGAAATACGTGATCTCGCGCAAGAACGGCTATCACGGTTCGACCATCGCGGGCGCGACGCTGGGCGGGATGGACTACATGCACGAGCAGATGCCGTCGAAGGTCGAGCACATCGTGCACATCGACCAGCCGTACTTCTTCGGTGAAGCGCAAGCCGGCGAAACGCCCGAGGCGTTCGGCCTCGCGCGCGCGCGGCAGCTCGAAGCGAAGATCCTCGAACTCGGCGCGGAGAACGTCGCCGCGTTCATCGGCGAGCCGTTCCAGGGCGCGGGCGGCGTGATCTTCCCGCCGTCGACGTACTGGCCGGAAATCCAGCGGATTTGCCGCAAGTACGACGTCCTGCTCGTCGCCGACGAGGTGATCGGCGGCTTCGGGCGCACCGGCGAATGGTTCGCGCACCAGCACTTCGGCTTCGAGCCGGACCTGATGACGCTCGCGAAAGGGCTGACGAGCGGCTACGTGCCGATGGGCGCGGTGGCGTTGCACGACCGGGTCGCGCAGGCGCTGATCGAGCACGGCGAATTCAATCACGGGATGACGTATTCGGGCCATCCGGTTGCGGCGGCGGTCGCGGTCGCGAACCTGAAGGTGCTGCGCGACGAAGGGATCGTCGCGCGCGTGAAGCGCGACATCGGGCCGTATTTCCAGCGCAGGTTGCGCGACGCGCTGGGCGGGCATCCGATCGTCGGCGAGATTGCCGGCGCGGGGCTCGTCGCCGGCGTTCAGCTCGCGCGCGAGCCGGCGCGGCGCGTGCGCTTCGACCATGGCGGGGAGGTCGGCATGATATGCCGCGACTTCTGCTTCAACGGCAACCTGATCATGCGCGCGACCGGCGACCGGATGCTGCTGTCGCCGCCGCTCGTGGTAGGCGAGGCCGAGGTCGACGAGATCGTCGAGAAAGCGAAGCGGGCGTTCGATGCGACGGCGCAGCGGGTGGGGGGCTGACGCGGCCGGGATGTGATGTCTGGCGGCGGCCATGTCCGACCCACGCCGCCAGCCACCTGAGACCTGGCTAGGCCGTTATGCGAGGGGCAGCGTTCGGCGCATCGGCTCGTCGCGACAACCAGCGTCCGACCGATCGCGTCATCGGGCGTTCCAGCAGTCGATGGCAAGCGAATGCCACGAGAATCGAGCTGATCACGACCGCCACGCAGACGAGGTCGCCGGGCAGCCTGTGTTGCCGGTCGACCATCTGAATGACCTTCAGCGTGACCGGCACCGACAATACATGCGTCAGATAGAGTGAATAGGACGCGTCGCCCAGCTTGCTGAATAACGTGTTCCAGCGGATTCGCGCTTCGAAGGCGAGCGCCACGACCACGATGGCGAACGCCGGCAGGCCGGACACAATGAAACGGTTGCCGTCGGTCAACGTCGGCGCATACATCATCCTGAACGCGATGACGCCCAGCAGCGCAATCAGCGCGGTGGCCAGCGGTACGCGTTTTCCTCTCGCATAGCAGGTGCCTATGCAGCAGCCCATGACGAACTCGAGCACGATGGGGTTTGTATAGACGAGAAACGGCACGCTTGAGCCGTGCGCGAGCCGCAGGAGCGATGTGAAGCCGAGAAATGCCGCAACCGCGATCAGCGGGCGGCGGGTGACGCATATCGCGACTGCGAATACCACGTAGAACCACGCTTCGTAGTTGAGCGTCCAACCCACGTTGATGACCGGCGCGATGATGCCGGCCCAGTTGATCGACGGCAGGAACAGGAATGACGTGATCACATGCCAGAGGTCGAGTCGGGCGTGCCCGAAGGCAGTTGGCACGACGGCGAGAAGGGCGACGAACAGCGCGGTGAGCGTCCAGTACAGAGGCACGATGCGCGCGATTCGAGCCGCCAGGAATTTCCGTGCCGACTGCAACCCTCGGGGTTCTCCATAGCTGACGAGCGCAATGACGAAACCCGAGATGACGAAGAAAACGTCAACGCCGAGCTCGCCATATCTCGAGATGTGCGGGACGATGCGAGAGACCCATCCATACGTGCCAACGTTTCCTTCGGTGTGAAACGCTACCACCCCGAGTGCCGCGAGCGCGCGCAGCACTTGTATCGATTCGTACCGTCGTGTTGTTGCCATTTCTTGCCTGCGAGAAAGCGTCGGAAGCGTGCGATATCACCTGCAGCCCGTTATCGGGTGGGCAGATGAAGGCTGCGAGGTCGGAAATCGCGCCATGCCCATGAAGTCATGATTCGGGCAACTCGGGGCGAGGGCGGGAAGGATAATGGGCAGCGGGTGTCGACGGGCCGTCGCATATTTCGAGATCAATCTACCCAAGGACACCGGAATCGGAAGGCGCGCAGCAAAAGAAAACGGCTTAGGTCTTTTGACGCTAAGCCGTTGAACTTTCACTGCAGAATTCTTTGGTGGGCGGTACTGGGATCGAACCAGTGACCCCTGCCGTGTGAAGGCAGTGCTCTACCGCTGAGCTAACCGCCCAAAGAAGATGAAATTATGTCAGAGCTTTTCGGGTTCGTAAAGTGCTTTCTGCAAATTTTTTTGCGGACCTGCGCATAACCGGCTCAGTCGCCCGTCGGCGGCTCGACCAGATCGAGGATCGACCCGTCGCGCTTGAGCGTCGCGAGCACGATGCTCGAATTGATCAACATCACGCCGGCCGCGATGCTGCAGCCCGGCGCTCACCCCGCGAGCGCCGGCAGCGCATCGATCGACGCGCGCAGATAGTCGGCAAAGCGCAGCGCGACCGGTTCGGCGCTGCCGCCGCGCTTCAGCTCGAGCGTGCGCGATTCGAGCGGCGCATCCTTCAGCGGCCGGAACGCGAGCCGGTCGCTCTTCACCTGCTGCAGCACGCGCGGCACGAGCGCGACACCCATCCCGAACTCGATCATCGACAGGATGGTTTGCCACAGCCGCGCCTCGTGACGGATCACCGGGCTGAAGCCCGCGTTCACGCATTGCGCGATGATCAGGTCGTGATAGTGGGGAGCCGCGTCGCGCGGAAACAGGATGAACGGCTCGTGCGCGAGCGCGGCGAGCGCGACCTGCCGGCGCCGCGCGAGCGGGTGCGTGGTCGGCAGGCAGCAGACGAACGGCTCCGCATAGATCGGTGTCGAATCGACCTCGGGCGGGAAGTGGCCCCAGTGCGCGTAGCCGAGGTCGATCTGGCCGCGCTGGATGGCCTGCACCTGCGCCTGCGTGTTCATTTCCGAGAGCACGATCTCGACGCCCGGGTAGTCGGCCTCGAAGCGCCGCACCGCATCGAGCAGCCCGCGATACAGCATCGAATGGACGAAGCCGACCCGCAGCCGCCCCGCGTACCCGGACGCCGAGCGGACCGTCAGGCGCTCGGCCTCGGCCGCCTGCAGCAGCAGCCGGCGCGCCTCGCCGAGCAGCACCTCGCCCGCGTTGGTCAGCGCGACCGACTTGCTGGTGCGCGCAAACAGCTGCACGCCGAGCGCATCCTCGAACTTGCGGATGTCGAAGCTCAGCGCCGGCTGCGAGATGAACAGCCGCTTGGCGGCGCGCCCGAAATGCAGCTCTTCGGCCACCGCGACGAAATATCGAAGCTGCTTCAGTTCCATCGCGTCTTCCCCCCGGCTTCGGCATCGATAAGCGCTGTCTATCGTACCGAATAAATCCTGTATTGGACGCTTATCGATCCCGCGCCTACGCTGATCGGACCGCTTTGCATGGGGCAGGAGACACCGACATGAACGACACCGATCGCGCGCCGACCCCCGGCGCGTCCAATATCCCCGACACCCGGGGCATCAATTTCTTCACCGCGGATCCGGACCTGGGCGTGCTGCTGAGGCTCCATCTCGGCGATGCGCGTTATGCGGAACTCGAACCGCAGCTGCACGCGCTCGGCGCGCGCGTCAGCGGCGAGCTCGACGAATGGGCCGCGTGCGCGGACAAGCATCCGCCGGTGCTCGAGCATCGCAACCGGCGCGGCGAGCCCGTGCAGCGCATCGACAAGCATCCCGCCTACGTCGCGCTCGAACGCGTCGCGTATGCGGAGCTCGGGCTCGCGTCGCTGAGCCACCCGCGCGCACCCGCGTTGCCGCTCGTCAAGTACGCGCTGACCTTCCTGTTCGTGCAGGCGGAATTCGGGTTGTGCTGCCCGGTCAGCATGACCGACTCGCTGACCCGCACGCTGCGCCGCTTCGGCGAGCCGGAACTCGTCGCGCGTTATCTGCCGATGCTCGCGTCGCGCGATTTCGACACGCTGTACCAGGGCGCGATGTTCATGACCGAACAGGCGGCGGGCTCCGACGTCGGCCGGATCGCGACGCGCGCGGCGCGCGAGACGGACGCGCACGGCAACACCGTATGGCGCCTGTACGGCGACAAGTGGTTCTGCTCGAACGCCGACGCCGATCTCGCGATGGTGCTCGCGCGGCCCGACGGCGCGCCGGACGGCATCAAGGGCCTCGCGCTGTTCCTGCTGCCGAAGACGCTGCCGGACGGCACGCGCAACCGCTACCGGATCGTGCGGCTGAAGGACAAGCTCGGCAGCCGGTCGATGGCGAGCGGCGAGATCGCGCTCGAAGGCGCGCACGCATACCTGATCGGCGAGATCGGCCGCGGCTTTCACCAGATGGCGGACATGATCAACATGTCGCGGCTGTCGAACGGCGTGCGCGCGGCGGGCCTGATGCGGCGCGCGATGAACGAGGCGCTGCACGTCGCCGCGCATCGCGAGGCGTTCGGCCGCAAGCTGATCGAGATGCCGTTGATGCAGCGGCAGCTGATGAAGATGCTGCTGCCGACCGAGGCCGCGCGCACGATGTTCATGCGGATCGCGCTGCTGCTGCAGCAGGCCGATGCCGGCGATGCCGAAGCCGCGCGCTGCGTGCGCATCCTGACGCCGCTGATCAAGTTCCGCGCGTGCCGCGACGCGCGCCGCGTGACGGGCGACGCAATGGAAGTGCGCGGCGGCACCGGCTACATCGAGGAATGGAGCGACGCGCGGCTCGTGCGCGATGCGCACCTCGGCTCGATCTGGGAGGGCACGAGCAACATCGTCGCGCTCGACGTCGCGCGCGCCGCGCAGCGCGAGCGGGCGCTCGACGCGCTGCATGCGTTCCTCGCCGACCGGCTCGGCCAGGCGCCGTTGCCGGACGCGAGCCGCACCGCGCTCAGGCGCGTGCTCGCGCGCGCAACCGATGCGCTCGCGCAGGTCGCGGCAAGCGGCGACGACGCAGGCGTGCGCCAGGCCGCGTCCGCGCTGTACTACGCGAGCGCGGCGATCCTGATGGCATGCGAGGGCGCGTGCACGGCGCCGGACTACCGCCGTCTCGCGCTCGCGCACCTGATCGTGCGCGAGAAGCTGTTGCCCGTCGATCCGCTCGCGGCGCCGTCGTGCGGCGAGCGCCGAGACGAGGCGGCGACGGCCGACGCGCTGCTGCGCGGCGCGCCGGTCTCGCTCGACGCGGCGCTCGACCTGCTGCCGGAGGTCGAGCGATGAACGGGGCGCAAGGCGCACTGGCCGGCCTGAAGGTCGTCGACCTGAGCCGCGTGCTCGGCGGCCCGTACTGCACGCAGGCGCTTGCCGACCACGGCGCGCAGGTGATCAAGATCGAACCGCCGGAGGGCGACGAGACGCGCGGCTGGGGGCCACCGTTTCTCGACGACACCGCGTGGTACTTCATCGGCGTCAACCGCAACAAGGAAGGGCTCGCGCTCGACCTGTCGCGTGACGAGGGCCGCGCGATCCTGTGGCGCCTGCTCGAGGACGCCGACGTGCTGGTCGAGAACTTCAAGCCGGGCACGCTAGCGCGCTGGGGGATGGACTACGCGCGCGACCTGCGGCCGCGCTTTGCGCGGCTGATCCACTGCGCGGTGACGGGCTTCGGCGCCGACGGCCCGCTCGGCGGGCTGCCCGGCTACGACGCGGTGATCCAGGCGATGGCCGGGCTGATGAGCGTCAACGGCGAGCGCGACGGCGACGCGATGCGCATCGGCCTGCCGATCGTCGACATGGTGACGGGGCTCAACGCGCTCGCCGGCATCCTGCTCGCGCTGGCCGAGCGCGAGCGGAGCGGGCAGGGGCAGTCGATCGACATCGCGCTCTACGACTGCGGCGTGTCGCTGCTGCATCCGCATCTGCCGAACTTCTTCGGTGCCGGGCGCGTGCCCGAACGCAGCGGCAACGCGCATCCGAACATCGCGCCGTACGACAGCTACCGCACCGCGACCGTGCCGATCTTCCTGGCGGTCGGCAACGACCGGCAGTTCGCGCGGCTCGCCGCGCATCTCGGCGTGCCGGAACTGGCGGACGATCCGCGCTTCGTCGACAACCGCAGCCGCTGCGCGCACCGGCCCGAGCTGAAGGCCGCGCTGGAGACGTTGCTGGCCGGGCATGCGTGCGCGCCGCTCGCGCGCGACCTGATGGCGGCCGGTGTGCCGTGCGGCCCGGTGCAGACGGTCGCCGACGTCGTGCGCGATCCGCATGCGCTGCACCGGAACCTGCTCGTCGAAATCGGCCGGTATCGCGGCACCGCGTCGCCGATCCGGCTGTCGCGCACGCCGGCGACCTACCGCTCGCCGCCGCCGGCATTGGGCCGCGACACGCGCGCGGTGCTCGACCGGCTCGGCGTCGATCCGGCGCTGCAGCAGCAATTGCTTGACGCCGGCGTGCTGAAGGCGCCCGGCTGACGCGAGGCCGCCGGCCGGCGGCACCGCCCGGCCAAATCGGCCAAACCGGCCAACCGGACAAGGCGCGCGGCAGTCGCGCCACCGACTACCGACATGGAGACATCGATGACCCGTCCGCAATCCCCTCCCGCCGCGAACCCGCGGCCGGGCCGCGCCGCGCTTGCCGCGTTCGTCGGCACGACGATCGAGTGGTACGACTTCTATATCTACGGCACGGCCGCCGCGCTCGTGTTCGGCAAGGTGTTCTTCTCGAGCGGGATGAACCCGGGCGTCGCGACGCTGCTCGCGTTCGTCACGTTCTGGGCCGGCTTCGCGGCGCGCCCGCTCGGCGGGATCGTGTTCGGCCATCTCGGCGACCGCGTCGGCCGCAAGACCGCGCTCGTGATCACGCTGGTGATGATGGGGCTCGCGACCACCGGGATCGGCCTGTTGCCGACCTACGCGCAGATCGGCGTGTGGGCGCCGGCCGGGCTCGTCGTGCTGCGCGTGCTGCAGGGCATCGCGGTCGGCGGCGAGTGGGGCGGCGCGGTGCTGATCGCGAGCGAAAACGCGCCGAAGCACCGGAGCATCCTGTACGCGGCGTTCGCGCAGCAGGGCTCGCCCACCGGCAACCTGCTCGCGACCGGCGCGTTCTTCGCGCTGAGCGCGCTGCCGACGCCCGCGTTCCTGATGTGGGGTTGGCGCATCCCGTTCCTGCTGTCTGCGGTGCTCGTGGCCGTCGGCATGGTGATCCGCCTGAAGCTCGAGGAGTCGGCCGAGATGCGGCGCGTGCTGCGGCGCAAGCGCACGGTGAAGCTGCCGCTGCGCGACGTGGTGCGCGATCACTGGCCGGTCGTGCTGCTCGCGGCCGGCACGCTGCCGGTCATCAACGTCACGTATTTCCGCAGCACGTTCGCGCTGTCGTGGGCGACCCGGGAGCTCGGCTACGCGCAGGGGACGTTTCTCGGGATCCTGTCGATGTCGCTCGTCGTGCAGTTCCTGATGCAGCCCGTCGGCGCATGGCTCGTGTCGAAGATCGACATGCGGCGCGCGATGTGCTGGATCCTGATTCCGGAGATCGTGCTGATGCCTGTGATGTTCCATGCGCTCGCGACCCGCTCGTACTGGATCGCCGTCGCCGGCATGTGCGTGTCGACGATTCCGTCGGCGATGTTCTACGGCGCGGTCGGCGGCGTGCTCGCGCGCGTGTTTCCGGCGAACGTCCGCTACACGGGGCTGTCGCTCGCGTACCAGCTGAGCGCGCTCGTCGTCGGCGGCGGCACGCCGGTGCTCGCGCAGGCGATCCTCAACGCGACGGGCAGCATCGTCGGCGTCGCGATCGCGTCGGGGCTCTATGCGTGCGTGTCGCTCGTCTGCATGCTGGCGCTGCTGAACCGCACCGGCCATCGCGCGGACGAGCTGTCGAGCGCCGAGCGCAGCGATGCGGCGGAGTGGGGCGCCGAAGACGTGGCGAGCGGGCCGGAGCAGGCGGGCGAGGGCGGCGCGCTGAAGCCGGCGGGGTGAGCGGCGCGGCGCGCGCTGTCGCGCCCAAAAGCCGCCCCAAAAACGAAAACGGCACCGCACGGTGCCGTTTTCGTTTTCGCTGCAAGACCGGCCGAGGCCGGCCGCGCGAATCGCGTCAGCCTTCGGTCGGCGGCACGTAGCCGGACGCCTGGTCGGCGCCGTCGCCGAAGAAATACTTCTCCGTCTGCTTCATCAGATACTGGCGCGCGCGCGGGTCGGCCATGTTCAGGCGGTTCTCGTTGATCAGCATCGTCTGCTGCTTCAGCCAGCCTTGCCACGCCTCTTTCGAGACGCTTTCGTAGATGCGCTTGCCGAGTTCGCCCGGCAGCGGCGGGAAATCGAGACCTTCGGCTTCCTTGCCGAGCTTCGCGCATTGAACCATTCGAGCCATCGTGTACTTCTCCTGTAAGCGGTCGGGGGGAGGGCGGCGGCGCTCAGAGCTGTTTCATCAGCACGAGCGACTTGCGCTGCCAGTTATAGAGTTTGCGGCGGTCTTCCGGCAGGTCGTCGACGCTTACCTTCACGAAGCCGCGCTTGAGGAACCAGTGTTCGGTGCGCGTCGTGAGCACGAAGATGTGCGTGAGGCCGCGCGCCCGCGCGCGCTGCTCGATGCGCTTGAGCAGCCGCTCGCCGTCGCCGGATCCTTGCGCCTCGGGCGCGACGGTCAGGCACGCCATCTCGCCGATCTTCTCCTGCTGGTACGGGTACAGCGCCGCGCAGCCGAACAGCACGCCATCGTGCTCGATCACCGAGAAGTGGTCGATGTCGCGTTCGATCTGATGGCGGCCGCGCCGCACCAGCGTGCCGTCCGACTCGAGCGGCTCGATCAGCGACAGGATGCCGCCGACGTCGTCCGGCGTCGCTTCGCGCAGGCTCTCGAGGTTCTCGTACGAGATCATCGTGCCGACGCCGTCGTGCAGGAACAGTTCGAGCAGCATGCTGCCGTCGAGCGACTGCGGGATCAGGTGCGCACGGGTCACGCCGCCGCGGCACGCGCGGATCGAGTGCTTCAGGAAGAACGCGTCGTCGCCCTGGATGTTGCCCGAGTCGAGCAGATCGGCGGCCGCGTCGAGCGACATTTCGCGGACCAGCTCGCCTTCGTCGTCGACGATGCCGGGGCCTTCGGTCAGGAAGATGATCTTGTCGGCGCGCAGCGCGATCGCCGCCGCGGACGCGACGTCCTCCATCGACAGGTTGAACGCCTCGCCGGTCGGCGAGAAGCCGAGCGGCGACAGCAGCACGAGCTTGCGGCTCGCGAGCGAATGGCGGATCGATTCGGCGTCGATCTTGCGCACGACGCCCGTATGCGCGAAATCGACCCCGTCGAGAATCCCGACCGGCCGCGCCGTCACGAAGTTGCCGGACACGACGCTGATGTGCGCGTGCGCCATCGGCGAGTTCGGCAGGCCCTGGCTGATCGCGGCCTCGATGTCGAGGCGCACTTCGCCCGCCGCTTCCTTCGCGGATTCGAGCGCGCGCGCATCGGTGATGCGCAGCCCGTGCGAAAACTCGGATTCGACACCATGCAGGCTCAGTTGCTCCTCGACCTGCGGTCGCGAGCCGTGCACCAGCACGATCTGGATGCCCATCGCCTGCAGCAGCGCGATGTCGGACACCAGCGCGTTCAGGAGCCCCTGCTGCACCACCTCGCCGCCGAATCCCACGACGAACGTGCTGTTGCGGAACTTGTGGATATAGGGCGCGACGGAGCGCATCCAGTCGACGAACTGCGCGTGGCTGGCGACCGAATCGTCGGCGGCCGGCGGGTTCGCGGCGCCGGACTGGGCGGGGGGGAGGTCGGTTTGGGAATTCATGGGCGGGATTATAATGCGCCCCCATGTCGAATGTACCTAAAAGTCCCGCGCCGACGCGGGCCAAAGCGCCGTCGGCCCGGCACCCGGATGGTGCGGCCGATGCGCACCAGCAGCAGGGCCAGCCGCCGCGCCAGCAGCAGGAAAAGCAGGCGGGCCAGCCGTCGCGCGGGCCGCGCGGCGACGAACGGCGCGGCGATGCGCGCCAGCCGGCCGCGAAGGACGCGCCTCAAGCAACGGGTGAGCGCACGCCGCGCCGCGAGCGTCCGCCGCGCGCCGCCGTTGCGCCTAGGGCGGCCCCGCCGAATCCCGTCCCGCCGATCACGTACCCCGAAAGCCTGCCGGTGTCGGGCAAGCGCGACGAAATCGCGCGCGCGATCGCCGGTCATCAGGTTGTCATCGTCTGCGGCGAAACGGGCTCGGGCAAGACCACGCAGTTGCCGAAGATCTGTCTCGATCTCGGGCGCGGTCTCGGCGCCGGCGGCACCGGCCTGATCGGCCATACGCAGCCGCGCCGCCTGGCCGCGTCGTCGACCGGCCGCCGGATCGCCGAGGAGCTCGGCACGCCGTTCGGCGAGGTGGTCGGCTACAAGGTGCGCTTCACCGACAACCTCGCACCGGGCGCGTCCGTGAAGCTGATGACGGACGGCATCCTGCTCGCCGAGACGCAGACCGACCCGCTGCTGAAGGCGTACGACACGCTGATCATCGACGAGGCGCACGAACGCAGCCTGAACATCGACTTCCTGCTCGGCTACCTGAAGGAAATCCTGCCGAGGCGGCCGGACCTGAAGCTGATCGTGACGTCCGCGACGATCGACGCCGATCGCTTCGCGCGCCATTTCGGCACCGACGAGCGCCCGGCGCCCGTGATCGAGGTGAGCGGGCGGCTGTATCCGGTCGAGATGCGCTACCGTCCGGTGGCCGAGGATCGTCCGGCGGTGAAAAATGCCGAGGGCACGGCGAGCCGCGATCGCGTGAAGACCGCGCGCGAGGCCGAGCGCGACCTGATGGACGCGATCGTCGACGCGGTCGACGAGCTGTGCCGCGAAGGCCCCGGCGACGTGCTGGTGTTCCTGCCCGGCGAGCGCGAGATCCGCGAAGCGGCCGAGGCGCTGCGCAAGCACCATCCGCCGCACACCGAGATCCTGCCGCTGTTCGCGCGGCTCTCGGCGGCCGACCAGGACAAGGTGTTCAAGGCGTCGAACGCGCGCCGGATCGTGCTCGCGACCAACGTGGCCGAGACGTCGCTGACGGTGCCGGGCATCCGCTACGTCGTCGATACCGGTCTCGCGCGCGTGAAGCGCTATTCGTACCGGAACAAGGTCGAGCAACTGCAGGTCGAGTCGATCTCGCAGGCCGCCGCGAACCAGCGCGCGGGCCGTTGCGGCCGCGTGGCCGACGGCGTCTGCATCCGCTTGTACGAGGAAAGCGACTACCAGGCGCGCGCGCGCTTCACCGATCCGGAAATCCTGCGCTCGTCGCTCGCGTCGGTGATCCTGCGGATGAAGTCGCTGCACCTGACGGCGATCGAGTCGTTTCCGTTCCTCGAGCCGCCGCCCGGCCGCGCGATCGCGGACGGCTACCAGTTGCTCAACGAGCTCGGCGCGGTCGACGACGACAACGCGCTGACGCCGCTCGGCCGCGAACTCGCGCGGCTGCCGCTCGACCCGCGCGTCGGCCGGATGATTCTCGCCGCGCGTGACCAGCAGTCGCTGCGCGAGGTGCTGATCATCGCGAGCGCGCTGTCCGTGCAGGACCCGCGCGACCGGCCGATCGAAGCGCAGGAGCAGGCCGACCAGGCGCACCGCCGGTTCGCCGACGAACGGTCCGAATTCCTGCAGTGGCTGAAGATCTGGGCGTGGTTCGAAGAGGCGGTCGCGCACAAGAAGTCGAATCGCCAGCTCGTCGACGCATGCCGGCAGAACTTCCTGTCGCACCTGCGGCTGCGCGAGTGGCGCGACGTCCATTCGCAGCTGCTGACCGTCGTGCGCGAGCACGGCTGGCGGCTCAACGAGGTCGAGGCCACCTACGAACAGGTCCATCTGGCCCTGTTGACGGGCCTGCTCGGCAACCTCGGCCTGAAGGCCGACGACGATCCGCACTATCTCGGCGCGCGCGGGATCAAGTTCTACCTGTGGCCGGGCTCCGTGCTCGCGAAGAAGGCCGGCCGCTGGGTGATGGCGGCCGAGCTCGTCGAGACGAGCCGGCTGTACGCGCGCTGTCTCGCGAAGATCGAGCCGGAATGGATCGAGAAGGTCGGCGCGCATCTTCTGAAGAAAGCGTTGTCGGAGCCGCATTGGGAAAAGCGCCCGGCGCAGGTGAGCGCGTTCGAGCGCGCGACGCTGTACGGGCTGCCGATCTACCACCGGCGGCGCGTCGCGTTCGGCAAGCAGGACCCGGCGCGCGCGCGCGAGCTGTTCATCCGCGGCGCGCTCGTCGAAGGCGAGTTCGACACGAAGCTCGCGTTCTTCGCGCACAACCGCAAGCTGCTCGCCGACATCGAGCAGCTCGAGCACAAGTCGCGCCGGCAGGACGTGCTGGTCGACGACGAGCTGATCTACGCGTTCTACGACCAGGCGCTTCCCGAAGGCATCCACACCGGCGCCGCGTTCGAGCGCTGGTATCGCGACGAGGTGAAGCAGGGCGGCCAGCCGGAAGACAAGCTGCGCCTCCTGTACCTGTCGCGCGACGACCTGATGCGCCACGAGGCGGCGGGCGTGACGACCGAGCTGTTCCCGAAGCGCGCGACGATGGCGGGCGTCGAGATGGCGCTCACGTATCACTTCGAGCCGGGCGCGCCGCGCGACGGCGTGACGCTCGCGGTGCCGCTCTACGCGCTGAACCAGGTCGACGCGCGCCGCTGCGAGTGGCTCGTGCCGGGGATGCTGAAGGAGAAGGTGCAGCTGCTGCTGAAGTCGCTGCCGCAGAAGCTGCGCCGGCACTGCGTGCCGCTGCCCGAGTATGCGGCTGGCTTCGTCGAGCGCATGGGGCGCGAGCGCTTCGGTGCGGGCGGGCTCATCGAGGCGCTGATCGCCGACGTGCGCGCGCAGACGCAGGTCATGATGAAGACGAGCGACTTCAAGCTCGAGACGCTGCCCGCGCACCTGTTCATGAACGTCAAGGTGATCGACGAGCACGGCCGCCAGCTCGCGATGGGGCGCAATCTCGCGCAACTGCGCAGCGAGCTCGGCGCGCAGGCGCAGCAGCAGTTCCAGAAGATCGCAGCGGCGGCGACGATCACCGCCGGCGGCGACGCCGATGCGGCCCCGTCTGCGGCGCCGTCCGCGGGCGCGGGCGCAGCGCAGGGGAGCAAAAGCGTCGGCAAGAGCGGGAAGGGCGCGCCGCCGCAGACCGCCGCCCCGGCGGAAGCCGGCGCGACGGCGCTGTACGAGAACCTGACGACCTGGAACTTCGGCAAGCTGCCCGAGCTGCTGGAAATCCGCCGGCGCGGGCAGACGCTGTTCGGCTACCCGGCGCTCGTCGACCGCGGCACGCATTGCGACGTCGAGGTGTTCGATTCGCCGGAGGAGGCCGCGCGCATCCATCGCGCGGGGCTGCGGCGGCTGTTCGCGTTGCAGCTGAAGGAGCCGATCAAGTATCTGGAAAAGAACCTGCCGGGCCTGCGCGAGATGGCGATGCAATACATGTCGCTCGGCACGCAGGACGAGCTGCGCGACCAGTTGATCGACACCGCGCTCGACCGCGCGTGCCTGCAGGATCCGCTGCCCGACGACGACGCGAACTTCCACGCGCGCCGCGACGAGGGCAGGAGCCGGCTGAACCTGCTCGCGCAGGAGATCGCGCGGCTCGTCGGGCAGATCCTCGCCGAATACGCGGGCCTCGCGAAGAAGCTTGCGCAGGCGAAGCCGTTCGCGCAGGCGCACGCCGATCTGCAGCAGCAGTTGTCGGCGCTGGTCGGCAAGCGTTTCGTGATCGATACGCCTTACGTTCAGCTTGCGCACTTCCCGCGCTACCTGAAGGGAATCGCGCTGCGGATCGACAAGCTGAAGGCCGATCCGGCCCGCGACGCGAAGCAGTTCGGCGACCTGCAGCCGCTCGTCCAGCAGTACCAGCGCGCGGTGTCGCAGCGCGGCGGCGTCGCCGATGCGCGCCTCGCGGAGTTCCGCTGGCTGCTCGAGGAGCTGCGGATCTCGCTGTTCGCGCAGGAGCTGCGCACGCCGATGCCGGTGTCGGTCAAGCGGCTGCACAAGGTCTGGGAGTCGATGCAACGCTAGGGTGTGAACCCGCCCCAAGCGGAGCAAAAATTTTGAGACAAGCGACGGGAACGGATCGCGCCGGCCATGCGTCGAAGTGGCGCAACGTCCGTTTCCGTCAACCGGCGGGGGTGGTCGTCCGTTCTACAATGACGCCTGTTCCACGACGTGAGTCTTCATGCGCACTTTCCTTTCCCTCGGCCGCACGCTCGTGCTGGCCGCTGCCGTGCTGGCGCCCGCCGCCCACGCGAATAACGTCATCATCCTCAATTCCGCCGAAGCGACGCTTTCCCTGATCGACCAGCAGACCCGTCAGGTCGTCGGCACGATGCCGACCGGCAAGGAACCGCATCACCTGATGGCGACGCCCGACAATGCGTCGCTGATCGTCGCGAATTCGGTCTCGAACAGCCTAATGTTCGTCGATCCGAAGACGGGCAAGCTGCAACGCACGGTCGAAGGCATCGAGGATCCGTACCAGCTCGGCTTCTCGCCCGATCACAAGTGGTTCGTGTCGACCGGGCTGCGCCTCGATCGCCTCGACATCTACAGCTACGACGGCCATGACGTGAAGATCGCGAAGCGCCTGCCGCTCGCGGTGATGCCGAGCCACCTCGCGTTCACGAAGGACAGCAAGACGGTGCTCGTGTCGCTGCAGGTGTCGGGCGAGATCGCGGCAGTCGACCTCGCGACCCAGACGGTCAAGTGGAAGATGCCGGTCGGCAAGGTGCCGGCGGGCCTGTGGCTGACGCCGGACGACAAGTACCTGCTGGTCGGGATGACGGGCGCCGATTACGTTGCGGTCGTCGACTGGCGCAACCAGAAGGTCGTGAAGACGATCCAGACCGGCAAGGGCGCGCACAACTTCCGCTCGCTCGCCGACGGCACGCACGTCGCGATCACGAACCGGGTCGCGAACACGATCAGCATCATCGACGAGAACACGCTCACCAACGTCGGCGACATCACGGGCCTGTTGCCCGGCCCCGACGACATGGAGCTGTCCGCCGACAAGAAGACGCTGTGGGTGACGTTCCGCTTCGCGAAAAAGGTCGGCATCATCGACCTGGCGTCGCGCAAGCTGGTGCAGACGATCGCCGTCGGCCGTTCGCCGCACGGGATCTACTTCTACGACCGCGCGCCGTGGAAGGCGGCGAACGGCGCGTGACGGACGGGAGCGAACGATGCTGCACCTGATCGACGCGTTCGTGTCGAACATCCAGACCTGGCTGTACGTCGATATCGTGCAGCCGCTCCTCTTCAAGTTCAACCTGATGGACTATGACGAGGACACCTACGACGCGCTCTACTGGGTGATCGTCGGCGCGCTGCAGATCGTCGCGATGTTCGTGCTGCTGCGCCCGCTCGAGGCGCTGCGGCCGGTCGAGAAATGGACGAACCGCAAGGCGGTGCGGGTCGACGTGATCTATACGGTGATCGCGAAGCTCGGCATCTACTCGCTGTTCTTCTTCTTCGCGCTGCAGCCGCTGTTCGACAACTTCCAGGCGTGGCTGCGCCTGCACGGCATCGCGAACTTCAACCTCGACTACCTGTGGCCGGGCGTCACGTCGCAGCCGATCGTCACGTTCGCGATCTATGTCGTCGTGCTCGACTTCGCCGGCTACTGGTATCACCGCTGGCAGCACAAGATCGGCATCTGGTGGGAGCTGCACGCGGTGCATCACAGCCAGCGGCAGATGTCGCTCTGGTGCGACGACCGCAACCACCTGCTCGACGACGTGATCCAGTCGTGCTTCTTCGCGGCGATCGCGCTCGTGATCGGCGTGTCGCCGTCGCAGTTCGTCGTGCTGACCGCGCTCACCAATTTCGCGCAGAGCATTCAGCACACCAATGCGCGGCTGTCGTTCGGCTGGCTCGGCGAGCGCCTGCTCGTCAGCCCGACGTTCCACCGGCGCCATCACGCGGTCGGCTACGGGCACGAAGGCACCAAGTATGGCTGCAACTTCGGCGTGCTGTTCCCGTGGTGGGACATGATGTTCGGCACCGCGTCGTGGAACCGCACGGTCGAGCCGACCGGCATCCGCGAGCAGATCGAGGGCGTGTCGTACGGCGAAGGCTTCTGCGCGCAGCACGCGCTTGCGTTCGTGCGGATCTTCCGGCGTCTGTTCCCGGCGAAGCGCGGCGCGGCGTCGGCCTGAACGCGGCGCCCGTCATTCCTCTCCGCCCGGCGATGTCCGTTCCTGCGCCGGGCGTCTCTCTCCCGCGGCCCGTCTGCGTTTTGGCGCAGACGGGCCGCGTGGTTTATCCTTTCCCCGTTTTTCTTCGTCGACCCAGGCTCGCATGAACGACTTGCTGCGTTCCTTCGTCCGGGCACTCGCGAGCGCGCTGCACCCGCGGATGCTCTGGCTCACCCTGATGCCGTTCGTCGTCTCCGCGTTGTTCTGGGGCGTCCTGCTGTGGTTTGCGTGGCAGACGCTCGTCGACGCCGCGCGCGGCGCGCTCGACGGCTTCGCGCTGACGACGGCGCTCTACCGGGTGTTCGACGTGCTCGGCATGTCGCAGCTGCATGCGGTCGTCGCGCCGTTCGTCGTCGTGACGCTCGCGGTGCCGCTGATCGTGCTGACGGTGCTGCTGCTGATCGCGTCGATTTCGATGCCGGTCGTGGTCAAGTACCTGTCGAACCGCCAGTTCGCCGCGCTCGAGATGAAGCGGGGCGGCACCTTCGTCGGCAGCGTGGTCAACGCGCTGTGGACGGCCTTCGCCGGCGTCGTGGCGCTCGTCGTCACGCTGCCGCTGTGGCTGATCCCGCCGTTCTTCGCGCTGCTGCCGCCGGTGATCGGGGGCTGGATCACGTATCGGGTGATGACCTACGATGCGCTCGCGGAGCACGCGAGCCGCGACGAACGCCGCGCGCTCGTGCGGCAGCACCGCTGGCCGCTGATCGGCATCGGCGTCGCGACCGGGTTTCTCGGCACGCTGCCGACCTTCATCTGGGTGTCGTCGGTCTGGATGATGGTGCTGTTTCCGTTCATCGCGGCGGCGATGATCTGGGTTTACGCATTCATTCTGGTTTTTTCGGCGCTGTGGTTCGGCCATTACTGCCTGCGCGCGCTGGAGGACCTGCGCGCGACACCGCGCGCCACCACCATCGACATGGGGCAGGCATGAGTATCGGCATCATCATCATTGGCGACGAAATCCTTTCCGGTCGCCGGCAGGACAAGCATCTCGCGAAGCTCATCGAACTGCTCGGCGCGCGCGGCCTCGCGCTCGACTGGGCCGAGTATGTCGGCGACGATCCGGCGCGGATTACCGCGACGCTCGCCCGCGCGTTCGCGGCGGGCGACATCGTGTTCTCGACGGGCGGCATCGGCGCGACGCCGGACGACCACACGCGCCAATGCGCGGCCGCGGCGCTCGGCGTGCCGCTCGAACTGCATCCGGACGCGAAGCTGCTGATCCAGGAACGCATCCGCGAGATGCACACCGACCCGGACCAGCCGATCGACTTCGACTCGCCGGAAAACCAGCACCGGCTCAACATGGGCGTGTTTCCGCGCGGCGCGGCGATCATCCCGAACGGCTACAACCGGATTCCGGGCTTCTCGGTCGGCGACGTGCACTTCGTGCCGGGCTTCCCGGTGATGGCATGGCCGATGATCGAATGGGTGCTCGACACGCGCTATGCGCACCTGCATCACGCGACGCCGCATGCGGAGCGCTCGCTGTACGTGTTCGAGCTGCCGGAATCGACGCTCACGCCGCTGATGGAGAAGATCGAGCGCGATTTTCCGGGCGTGCGGGTGTTCAGCCTGCCGAGCGTCGGCGATGCGGAGCGGGGCGGGATCTACGCGCGCCGCCATATCGACCTCGGCGTGAAGGGCGAGCCGGAAGCGGTCGCGGCCGCGTTCGTGAAGCTGCGCGAAGGCGTGCACCTGCTCGGCGGCGACGTCGTCGAGCCCGACGCGACGCGCGCGTAAGCGCCGGCCGCACCAACGCAACGGGCCGCGCAATGCGGCCCGTCATCGGGATGTCATCGCCCGGCTCGACGATGACGCAGGCGGTGCGCGTGGGCCGTCAGGCGCCGATCCACGGCAGTTTCCGGAAGCACCAGCCTTCGACCGTCTTGCGGTGGCCTTCGGCGTCCTTCGCGCCCTCGAAGCCCTCGAGCAGGTCGAACGCTTTCGTGTAGCCGGCCTGGGTGGCGGCGAGCGCGGCGAGTTTCGAGCGCGCGGCGCTGCGGCACAGGAACAGCACCGGTGCGCCGGGTTCGACGGCGGCTTTCAACTGATCGACGAATTTGGCATTCGGCACGCCGCCCGGGTAGCGGGTCCATTCGAGATGCAGGTACTGGCCGTCGCCGACGAGCGGGCGGCCGACCCAGTCCAGTTCGGCGCGGGTGCGCACGTCCACGAGGCGCGCCGACGGATCGAGCTGCAGCAGTTCGAATGCCTCGGCCGGCAGCAGCGCGCCGGCATAGTTCAGCGCGCCTTGCGTGCGGCGTTCGTCGGCCTTCCCGTAAAGCTGTTCGAGCGTACTCATGGCAGGAGGTCTCCCTATCGGTCAAACGAATATTCTAGCGCGCCGCCTGCCGCGCGATGTCCGTGCGCCACGCGGCCCGCGCACGGCGCACGTGCTCACCAAAAGGGTGCAAAATGCCGGGAATGCACCATAATGATTCATTCGGGGTGTCGGGCACGATGTGTCGCACCATAAAGGTGCTTCCGATGCGCCGGCAAGGCCCTGAAATTGCGCGGCGAGGCCTCGTCGCGGCGCGCCACGGCGTGGTTTGCGCCGATCCCGCGCAGGCATGGCACGGAAGCTGCTTTATTGAATTCGGTCGAATCGGGGCACGCTGCGCCAAAGCCTGGCTCCGAGCAGCTCGATAAACGAGGCGGTCCCAGTCCGCCGGTATTGTTCAATCAGGAGAAGAGGTTATGAGTAAAACCGTCGCCGACGTCATGCAGCTCGTGAAGGACGAGGACGTCAAGTTTGTCGATTTCCGCTTCACCGATACGCGCGGCAAGGAGCAGCACGTGTCGGTGCCGGTGTCGGCGTTTGACGAAGACAAGTTCGAAAGCGGCCATGCATTCGACGGTTCGTCGATCGCGGGCTGGAAGGGCATCGAGGCGTCGGACATGCTGCTCATGCCGGATCCGAGCGCTGCGTTCGTCGACCCGTTCTACGAAGAATCGACGCTGGTGCTGACCTGCGACGTGGTCGAGCCGGCCGACGGCAAGGGCTACGAGCGCGACCCGCGTTCGCTCGCGAAGCGCGGCGAAGCGTACCTGAAGAGCACGGGCATCGGCGACACGGCCTACTTCGGTCCGGAGCCGGAATTCTTCATTTTCGACTCGGTCCAGTGGAACACGGACATGTCGGGCTGCTTCGTGAAGATCAACTCGGAAGAAGCGCCGTGGTCGTCGGGCAAGGAATTCGAAGGCGGCAACACGGGCCACCGTCCGGGCACGAAGGGCGGCTACTTCCCGGTCGCGCCGGTCGACACGTTCCAGGACATGCGTTCGGAGATGTGTCTGCTGCTCGAACAGCTCGGCATCCCGGTCGAAGTGCACCACCACGAAGTGGCGGGCCAGGGCCAGAACGAAATCGGCACGAAGTTCTCGACGCTCGTGCAGCGCGCCGACTGGACGCAATGGTCGAAGTACATCATCCACAACGTCGCGCATTCGTACGGCAAGACGGCGACGTTCATGCCGAAGCCGGTCGTCGGCGACAACGGTTCGGGCATGCACGTTCACCAGTCGATCTGGAAGGACGGCCAGAACCTGTTCGCGGGTAACGGCTATGCCGGCCTGTCGGAACTGGCGCTGTTCTACATCGGCGGCATCATCAAGCACGCCCGCGCGCTGAACGCGATCACGAACCCGACGACGAACTCGTACAAGCGTCTGGTTCCGCACTTCGAAGCACCGGTCAAGCTCGCTTACTCGGCACGCAACCGTTCGGCATCGATCCGCATTCCGCACGTGTCGAACCCGAAGGGCCGCCGCATCGAAACGCGTTTCCCGGACCCGATGGCGAACCCGTACCTGTGCTTCACGGCACTGATGATGGCCGGTCTGGACGGGATCCAGAACAAGATCCATCCGGGCGAAGCCGCCGACAAGAACCTGTACGACCTGCCGCCGGAAGAGGATGCAAAGATCCCGACCGTCTGCGCGGGCCTCGACCAAGCACTGGAAGCACTCGACAAGGATCGCGAGTTCCTGACGCGCGGTGGCGTGTTCACGGACGGCATGATCGATGCGTACCTCGCGCTGAAGGAGCAGGAGCTCGCGAAGTTCCGCATGACCACGCATCCGATCGAGTTCGAGATGTACTACTCGCTGTAAGCGGCGATGGCGCTTCGACGCTTCAGCGGGCGAAGCGCCGCCACGCCGGTTCGCTTGCGCCGCGCAACTCCCGGCGCAGGCAGCGGAATCTGAAAAGGGGACGGCGCCCAGCCGTCCCTTTTTTGTTCCGCGGCATTCACAATTTTTTGTGCCTCCTGGGCTCGATAAGCACGCAAGATGGTTCTGAAGAATCTGATCAAGGCGAAGACGGGGCAGCCTGAGCGTCTGACGGATGACGAGCGGCTCGCGCGTTCGGGGCTGCTCGCCGGGCTGGAGGCGCTGCCGACGGTCGTGCTGGTGCTCGACCGCAAGACGCTGAAGATCGCGTTCGCGAATCCGTCCGCGGAGGCGATGCTCGACATCTCGCGCCGCCAGCTCGCGCAGCGGCCGTGGGGCGAGATCTTCCCGAACGCGAACGAGCTCGCATCGACGATCACCGCGATCGGCGAGGAGCGCTTTCACGCGACGCACCTCGACACCGTGCTCGACCGGCCCGGCCGCGAGCCGCTGCACGTGCATGCGATCGTCGGCTTTCTCGAGAGCGCGCCGGACTTCGTGCTCGTCGAGCTGTTCGAGAACGAGCGCCAGTCGCGCACCGACCGCGAGGAGCGCATTCACGACCTGACCGCGGTCAACAAGCAGCTGATCCGCAACCTCGCGCACGAGATCAAGAACCCGCTCGGCGGGATTCGCGGCGCCGCGCAGCTGCTCGAATTCGAGCTCGGCGAGCGCGAACGCGGCGAGCTGCGCGAATACACGCAGGTCATCATCAAGGAGTCCGATCGCCTGCAGACGCTCGTCGACCGGCTGCTCGAGCCGCACCGGCATCCGCACATCGTCGGCGACGTGAACATCCACGAAGTGTGCGAGCGCGTGCGCGCGGTGATGCTCGCCGAGTTCCCGCGCGGGCTGTCGATCGAGCGCGACTACGACGTCAGCGTGCCGGACCTGCGCGGCGACAAGGAGCAACTGATCCAGGCGCTGCTGAACATCGTGCGCAACGCGGCGCAGGCGCTGCGCGAGCGGATCGCGCAGGGCGATGCGCGCATCGAGCTGCGCACGCGGGTCGCGCGCAAGATCACGATCGCGAAGCGCCTGTACAAGCTGGCACTGGACTTGCATGTGATCGACAACGGGCCGGGCATTCCGGACGAGATCCGCGACCGGATCTTCTACCCGCTCGTGTCCGGGCGCGAGGACGGCAGCGGCCTCGGCCTCACGCTCGCGCAGACGTTCGTGCAGCAGCACGACGGGATGATCGAGGTCGAAAGCCGGCCCGGTCGCACCGAATTTCAGATTTTGCTGCCGCTCGATCACTGAGCGGCGACTTCGCGATTCACCGAGACATCTGACCGACCTATGAAGCCGATCTGGATAGTAGACGACGACCAATCGATCCGCTGGGTGCTCGAAAAGGCACTGGCGCGCGACAGCTTCGCGACCAAGAGCTTCTCGAACGTGCGCGATGCGCTCGGCGCGCTCGACCACGAGACGCCGCAGGTGCTGGTGTCCGACATCCGGATGCCGGGCGGCTCGGGCCTCGAGCTGCTGCAGGCGATGCACGAGCGGATGCCGGGCCTGCCGGTGATCATCATGACCGCGTTCTCCGATCTCGACAGCGCCGTCGCGGCGTTCCAGGGCGGCGCGTTCGAATACCTCGCGAAGCCGTTCGACGTCGACAAGGCGGTCGAGCTGATCCGCCGTGCGGTCGAGGAGAGCCTGCGCGGCGGCGCGCCGCAGGACGACCGCGTCGCCGAGGCACCCGAGATGCTCGGCCAGGCGCCGGCGATGCAGGACATGTTCCGCGCGATCGGCCGCCTGTCGCATTCGGCCGCGACCGTGCTGATCACCGGCGAGTCCGGTACCGGCAAGGAGCTCGTCGCGCGGGCGCTGCACCGTCACAGCCCGCGCGCGAACGGCCCGTTCATTGCGCTCAACACCGCGGCGATCCCGAAGGACCTGCTCGAATCGGAGCTGTTCGGTCACGAGCGCGGCGCGTTCACCGGCGCGCAAACCACGCGCCAGGGCCGCTTCGAGCAGGCCGAGAACGGCACGCTGTTCCTCGACGAAATCGGCGACATGCCGTTCGATCTGCAGACGCGCCTGTTGCGCGTGCTGTCGGATGGCCAGTTCTATCGCGTCGGCGGCCACAGCCCGCTGCGCGCGAACGTGCGCGTGATCGCCGCGACGCACCAGAACCTCGAGTCGCGCGTGCGGCAGGGGCTGTTCCGCGAGGACCTGTATCACCGGCTCAACGTGATTCGGCTGCGCCTGCCGCCGCTGCGCGAACGCAGCGAGGACATTGCGCTGCTCACGCGGCACTTCCTGCAGAAAAGCGCGCGCGATCTCGGCGTCGAGTCGAAGCGCGTGTCGGACGAGGCGCTCGCGTACCTGACGTCGCTGCCGTTCCCGGGCAACGTGCGGCAGCTCGAGAACCTCGCGAACTGGCTGACCGTGATGGCGCCCGCGCAGACGGTCGAGATCAAGGACCTGCCGCCCGATCTCGTGCCGTCCGGCGCGGCGGTCGTTGCGATGGGCGACGCGGCCGACGCGCACGCGGCAGGCGGCGAAGCGCCCGCGCTGTCGCCGGCCGCCGGCGTGACGGGCGCGCCGGTCGCCGCTTCGCCGAACAGCGCGCCGGCTGGTTACCCGATGTGGGAGCACGGGTTGCGCACCGAGGTCGCGCGCCTGCTGCGCGAGAACTCGGCCGACGTGATGGACGAACTCGCGCGCCGCTTCGAGGCCGCGGTGATCCGCGAGGCGCTCGACTTCACGCGCGGCCGCAAGGTCGAGGCGGCGGAGCGGCTCGGCATCGGCCGCAACACGATCACGCGCAAGATCCAGGAACTGCATCTGGAGCCGTGAGCGCGCAGTGCGGCATGCGCGGGCACCGCGCATGCCGCGATCGGACATAATCGTGGTTTGACACGCAGTGTGCTGCCACGCCGATCCGCCATGTCCGACTCCTTCCGCTGGCCCGCCGGGGCCGATCCGTTCCGTTTTCTCGAAGCGCTCGACAGCGCGCGCGCCCGCGCGTGGGTCGACGAGCAGAATGCGCGCACGCGCGTCGCGCTGCGCGACGACGACGCGTATCGCGCGCTCGTGGCGCGCCTGGCGCAAGCCTATCTGCCGCGCGAGCGCCCGGTGATTCCGACCCGCTGGCGCGACTGGGCGTACGACCTGTGGCAGGACGACCTTCATCCGAAGGGACTGTGGCGTCGCGCGCGCTGGGACGACTGGCGCGCGGGCCGGCCGGCGTGGGAAACGCTGCTCGACGTCGATGCGCTCGGCGAGGAAGAGGGCGAGTCGTGGGTGTTCGAGCACGACGCGATCCTGTATCCGGACGGCGATCGCGCGCTGCTATCGCTGTCGCCGGGCGGCGCCGACGCGGTCGTCGTGCGCGAGTTCGATCTCGTGCAGCGCCGCTTCGTCGATGCCGGTTTCACGATCGACGAGCCGGGCCATCACACGGTCGGCTGGATCGATCGCGACACCGTCTACGTGAGCTGGGATCGCGGCGAAGCGCATGCGACCGCGGCCGGCTATCCGTACGAAGCGCGGCGCTGGGTGCGCGGCACGCCGCTCGCCGACGCGCCCGTCGTGTTTCGCGGCGAGCCCGACGACATCAGCGCGGGCGCGTGGTTCGATCCCGTCGACGGCCGCCACTTCGCATTGCGCAGCGTCGATTTCTTCGATTCGCATTCGTACCGGCTGACAGCCGAAGGCGAGTGGGCGCGTTACGACGTGCCGACGCATGTCGAGGTCGGATTCTGGCAAGGCTGGCTCGTGCTGGAGCCGCGGCTCGACTGGGACTGCGGCGACGTGCGCCACGCGGGCGGCTCGCTGCTCGCGATCCGCGAGGATGCGTTTCTCGCCGGTTCGCGCGCGTTCGACACGCTGTTCGAGCCGGGGCCGTCGACGTCCGCGTGCACGTGGACGCACACGCGCCATACGCTGATCGCGAGCTGGCTCGACGATGTGCACAACCGCACGATGCTGTGGCAGCCGCGGCAGGCGGACGACGGCGCGTGGACGTGGGACGCGCGGCCGTTCGACTGGCCGGGCGATGCGCAGATCGACGTCGAGCCCGTCGAGTCGACGTTGAACGACGACGTGTACGTGGACGTCGACACCTATCTCGATCCGCCCGAATGCTGGCTGGCCGATCTTGCCGATCGGACGGCCGATGCGCAATCGCGCCGCGTGCTGCTCGACCGGCCGCCGGTGCAGTTCGACGCGGCCGGGCTCGTCGTGCGCCGCGCGAGCGCGCGCTCGCGTGACGGCACCGTGGTGCCGTACACGCTGATCGGGCCGTCTGATGCGCTGGATGCGCTCGACGGCGACGCGCGCATTCAGCGCATCACGCGGCCGTGCCTGCTGTCCGGTTACGGCGGCTTCGCGCTGCCGAACCTGCCGGGCTACAGCGACGCGCTCGGCATCGCGTGGCTCGAGCGCGGCGGCGTGGCGGCGTTTGCGCACATCCGCGGCGGCGGCGAGTTCGGGCCGCGCTGGCACGTCGACGCGCAGCGCGAACACCGGCAGCGTTCGTTCGACGACTTCATCGCGGTGGCCGAGGATCTGATCGGGACGGGGGTGACGACGGCCGCGCAACTCGGCATCGAGGGCGGCAGCAACGGCGGGCTGCTGGTCGCTGCGTGCATGGTGCAGCGGCCGGAGCTGTTCGGCGCGGTGCTCTGCCAGGTGCCGCTGCTCGACATGCGACGCTATCCGAAGCTGCACGCGGGCGCCGCATGGCTGGACGAGTATGGCGACCCGGACGACCCGCGCGAGGGTGCGGCGCTGGCCGCGTACTCGCCGTATCACCGCGTGCGCGAGGGCGTCGCGTATCCGCCGCTGCTGCTGACGACGTCGACGCGTGACGATCGCGTGCATCCCGCGCACGCGCGCAAGATGGCCGCGCGCATGCACGCGCTCGGTCATGAAAGGGTGTGGTACTGGGAGAACACCGACGGCGGCCACGGCAGCGCCGACGATCTGGAGCGCGCCGAATCCGATGCGGCCGAATTCGGTTTCCTGTGGGCCCATCTCGGGCCCGCGCCCGCGCGTCGCTAACCGCGCGTCGCCGACCGCGCGCGGGCAGCGTGCTCAGCCGACGACCGCGACGACCGGCGTATGGTCGGACGGCTGCTCCCACGTGCGCGGTGTGCGATCGACTTCGCACGACGTGCAGGTTTCGGCGAGCGGCGCCGACAGCAGGATGTGGTCGATGCGCAGCCCCGCGTTGCGGCGGAACGCCATCATCCGGTAGTCCCACCACGTGAAGGTCTTTTCGGGCTGCTCGAAGCGGCGGAACGCGTCGACGAGCCCGAGTTCGACCAGGCCCGCGAAGTGCGCGCGCTCCTGCGGCGACACGAGGTTCTGGCCTTCCCATTTCGCGGGATCGTGCACGTCGCGGTCTTCGGGCGCGATGTTGTAGTCGCCGAGCAGCGCGAGCTTCGGGTAGCGCTGCAGTTCGCTGCGCAGCCACGCGTTCAGCGCGTCGAGCCACTGCATCTTGTAGACGAACTTGTCGGAGTCGGGCGCCTGGCCGTTCGGGAAATATGCGGAGATGATGCGCGCGCCGCCGACCGTCACCGCGATCACGCGCTGTTGCGGATCGTCGAAGCCGGGGATGTTGCGGGTGACGTCCGATTCGTCGAACGACAGGGTGTCACGCGCGAGGATCGCGACGCCGTTGTAGGTCTTCTGGCCGGTGAACCAGCAGCGATAGCCGGCGGCCTCGAGATCGGCGCGCGGGAATTTGTCGTCCGGCAGTTTCAGCTCCTGCAGGCACAGCACGTCGGTGCCGCTTTGCGCGAGCCAGTCGAGCACGTGCTGCTTGCGGACGTTGAGCGAGTTGACGTTCCAGGTGGCGATCTTCATGGGCGGTGCGGTTGCGGCGTGTATTCGAAGGCCGCCATCTTACCGCGAGCGTGATGCGCCAACGCGTGCGATGCGACGCATCGATGAGGTCGTCGTGATGTGACTAGCGCCGGAGCAAGAAAGAAAAATGACAAAAGTGTTGACGTGTGTACGTAACAACCCTATAATTTATTTCTCTGACGCGGGGTGGAGCAGTCTGGCAGCTCGTCGGGCTCATAACCCGAAGGTCGTAGGTTCAAATCCTACCCCCGCAACCAAGCACATCTGGCGATGTGCAGCGCAAGTGACCGATGCGCACCTCGCCAACAAGAACCCGGCTCAATGCCGGGTTTTTTGTTTTCTGCGCGTGGGGCGCGATCATATCGAATTTCGACAACGGCCGAGCGCGTTCCGCGCGGCCTGCGACGTATCACTGCTTGGCGCGGGTCATGCGTCGTCGAGTCGAAGCAGGATCGTTTCACAGAGGACGGCCATTTCAGCGCCGCACGACGGTTCGAGAACGAACAGCGCTTGTCGGCCCGCCGAGAAATCGGCGACGCACTGCGCGACCCTCTCTGGATCTGCCAGACTGGGACTGACATCCACTCGGCCGCCCAGCCACGCAAGCCAATGCGCGATTTCAGCGCTCGAAAACGGATAGGCCGGCGAAATCAGAAGTCGCGAGGCAACGTTCTGGTCGGCGAAGTCGACGACGCGCTGCGCGACGACACCCGTCAAGCGAAACGTGCCGGTGCCGCCGTTCGTACGCCGGAATTGCAGCCGCAATTCACGGTCGGCCCGGTGATGCCCGATGCCGAATAACTCGGCATCGTGAAATGTGGGGATCTCGCCGAAGCCGATCACGTTGCGATAGTGGGAGCCGTTCATGCCACGACGCCTCTCAACCCGCCGCCCATTCGACCGCCGCCTTCGCATGCAGTGCGGTCGTATCGAATACCGGCAACGGCGAATCCTCCGCGCCGATCAGCAGCGTGATTTCCGTGCAGCCGAGGATCACGGCCTGCGCACCGCGCTTCGCAAGTCCTTCGATGATCCTCACATAAGTCGCGCGCGATCCCGCGTCGACGACGCCATGACACAGCTCGTCGTAGATGATCCGGTGCACGTCGTCACGCTCGTGCTCGTCCGGCACGAGCACGTCGAGCCCGAACTTCTCGCGCAGGCGTTCCGCGTAGAACGGCAGCTCCATCGTATAGCGCGTGCCGAGCAGGCCGACGCGCTCGACGCCCGCATGGCGCAGCGCTTCGCCCGTCGGGTCCGCGATGTGCAGGAACGGCAGCGCAACTGCCGCCTCGATCGCGTCGTGCACGCGATGCATCGTGTTGGTCGTCAGCAAGATCAGGTCCGCGCCCGCCGCCTCAAGCTGCCGTGCGGCGGCGGCCATGTGCGCGCCGAGCGCGGGCCAGTCGTGCGTGCGCTGCAGCGCTTCGATCTCCGCGAAATCGACCGTCACCATCACGCTCTTCGCGTTGTGATGTCCGCCATGCAGCGCCTTCGAATACCGGTTCAGCATCCGGTAGTATTCCGCCGACGATTCCCAGCTCATCCCGCCGATCAGTCCGATCGTCTTCATCCGTCATCTTCCCGTTGACCGTATCGCCGCGAGTATAGGCGCGCGCTCACGCGCCCGGCGGTACGCTTCGCGCGAAGCGGGCCGGTACGGAGCGGCCGTGCGTGGCAGCACGGGGCAGTTGAAACCAACACTGTGTTTTTGTACAGTATCGGCACCGTGAGCACGACCACCATTCCGCCAGCCGAACCGAGCACGCCGCCACCGGGCGACGCGCCGCCGCGCGTGCGCAAGATCATCCACTGCGACTGCGATTGCTTCTACGCGTCGGTGGAGATGCGCGACGACCCGTCGCTGCGCGGGCGTCCGCTCGCGGTCGGCGGCCGGCCGGACCAGCGCGGCGTGATCGCGACCTGCAATTACGAGGCGCGGCGCTACGGCGTGCATTCGGCCATGTCGTCCGCGCTTGCGATGCGCAAGTGTCCGGACCTGCTGATCCTGCCGTCGGCGATGGACAAGTACCGCGCCGCGTCGCGTCAGATCATGGCGATCTATCGCGACTACACGGCCGACGTCGAGCCGCTGTCGCTCGACGAGGCGTATCTCGATGTCAGCGGTTCCGAGCGGTGCCAGGGCAGTGCGACGCTGATTGCCCGCGAGATCCGCCGGCGCGTGTTCGAAACGGTCGGCGTCACGGTGTCGGCGGGCGTCGCGCCGAACAAGTTCATCGCGAAGATCGCGTCGGACTGGAACAAGCCCGACGGCCTGTTCGTCGTGCGCCCGCACGAAGTCGACGCGTTCGTCGCGGCGCTGCCGGTGCGCAAGCTGCACGGCGTGGGCAAGGTGACGGCCGCGCGCCTCGACCGGCTCGGCATCCAGACCTGCGCGCAGCTGCGCGAATGGTCGCTGATCGATCTGCATCGCGAATTCGGCGCGTTCGGGCGGCGCCTCTACGAGCTGTCGCGCGGCATCGACGAGCGGCCGGTGCAGGCGGACCAGGAGCGCAAGTCGGTCAGCGTCGAGACGACCTACGTGACCGACCTGACGACGCTCGACCAGTGCGCGGCCGAGATTCGCAAGCTGACGGTCCAGCTCGACGCGCGCATCGCGCGCGCGGGCGCCGCGCGGTCGATCCGCAAGCTGTACGTGAAGGTCCGCTTCGCCGATTTCCAGCGCACGACGGTCGAATGCGTCGCCGACGCGACGAACGCGGAAACGGCTGTCGCGCTGCTCGCGAAGGGGTTGCTGCGGCGCGCGCAGCCGGTGCGGCTGCTCGGCGTCGGCGTGCGCATCGACGAAGACACCGCCGAACGGCACGGGCAGTTCGCGCTGTTCGAGCCGGAACCCGAACCGCCCGCGCCATGAAAAACGGCGCCGCGGAATGCACTGACCCCGCGGCGCCGTCGTCATCGGCACATGAAGCGGGCGGGGCGCTCAGTGCGCGGGCGCCGCCATCCCGTTGTGGCGCAGCAGCGCGTCGATCTGCGGTTCGCGGCCGCGGAACGCCTTGAACGAATCCATCGCCGGACGGCTGCCGCCGACCTCGAGGATCTCGCGGCGATAGCGCGTGCCGGTCGCCGCATCGAGCACGCTGCCGCCGGCTTGGGCGGCTTCCTCGAACGCCGCGTACGCATCCGCGGACAGCACTTCGGCCCATTTGTAGCTGTAGTAGCCGGCCGCGTAGCCGCCCGCGAAGATGTGGCTGAACGTGTTCGGCCAGCGCGAGAACGGCGCTTGCGGGATCACGTGGTAGCGCTCGTTGATCTCGCGCGCGAAGTCGTTCACGCCGGTTGCGCCCGCCGGATCGAAATCGACGTGCAGCAGCATGTCGAACATCGAGAACACGATCTGCCGCAGCGTGCCGAGGCCGCTCTGGAAGTTCTTCGCGGCGATCATCTTGTCGAACAGCGCGCGCGGCAGCGTCGCGCCCGTGTCGACGTGCGACGACATCGACGACAGCACGTCCCATTCCCAGCAGAAGTTCTCCATGAACTGCGACGGCAGCTCGACCGCATCCCATTCGACGCCGTTGATGCCCGATACGCCGAGCTCGTCGACGCGCGTGAGCATGTGATGCAGGCCGTGGCCGAACTCGTGGAACAGCGTGATCACCTCGTCGTGCGTGAAGCACGCGGGCTTGCCGCCGACCGGCGCGGAGAAGTTGCAGGTCAGGTACGCGACCGGCGTCTGCACGCCGCTGGCGCGCTTCGCGCGCGAGCGCGCATCGTCCATCCACGCGCCGCCGCGCTTGCCTTCACGCGCGTACAGGTCGAGATAGAACTGCGCGACGAGCGAGCCGTCGCGATTCTCGACGCGGAAGAAGCGCACGTCCTTGTGCCAGACCGGCGCGTCGTCCGCCTTGATCCGCACGCCGAACAGCGTTTCGGTGACGGTGAACAGGCCCTTCAGCACGGCCGGTTCCGGGAAGTACTGCTTGACTTCGTTTTCCGAGAACGCGTAGCGCTGCTGGCGCAGCTTCTCGGCCGCATACGCGACGTCCCACGGCGCGAGCTCGGTCAGGCCGAGTTCTTTCGCGGCGAACGCGCGCAGTTCGTCCCAGTCCTGGTCCGCGTGCGGGCGCGCGCGCGTCGCGAGATCCTCGAGGAATGCAATGACCTGCTGCGGCGACTCGGCCATCTTCGGCGCGAGCGACACCTCGGCGAAGTTGCGGTAGCCGAGCATCTGCGCCTCTTCGCGGCGCAGCTTCAGCTCGTCGGCGACGATCGCCGTGTTGTCCCACTCGGCGTTGCCGCCGCCGTATTGCGGACCGAGTTCGGACGCGCGCGTCGCATACGCGCGATAGAGCGTCTCGCGTAGCGCGCGGTCGTCCGCGTACTGCAGCACCGGGAAGTAGGACGGGAAGTGCAGCGTGAATTTCCAGCCGTCCTTGCCGTCCTTCTGCGCGGCTTCGCGGGCGGCTTCGATCGCGTCACCGGGCAGGCCCGCCAGTTCGGCCTTGTCCTGCGCGACATACGCGTATGCGTTGGTCGCGTCGAGCACGTGATCGGAAAACGCCTTCGACAGCGCGGCCTGCTGCTCCTGCAGTTCGGCGAAGCGCGGCTTCTGGTCTTCCGGCAGCTCGGCGCCCGACAGGCGGAAGTCGCGCAGCGCGTTGTCGAGGATCTTCTTGCGCTCGACCGACAGTGTCGCGTATTCGGCGCTTGCCGCGATCGCCTTGTACTTCTCGTACAGCGCGAGGTTCTGGCCGACGCTCGACCAGAACTCGGTCACGCGCGGCAGGTTCTCGCCGTATGCGGCGCGCAGCTCGGGCGTGTCGGCGACCGCGTTCAGGTGGCCGACGACACCCCAGGCACGACCGAGCGGCTCCGTCGCGCGCTCGACCGCTTCGACGACGTCAGACCAGGTCGCCGGCGTCGCGCTTGCGCTCGCGGCGTCGACCGCGCGGTTGGCGTCGGCGAGCAGCGTGTCGAGCGCGGGCGTGACGTGTTCCGGGCGGATCTCGCCGAAACGGGGCAGGTCGGAGAAGTCGAGGAGCGGATTGGCATTGGCGCTTGCGGACATGGGACTCCCTGTCTGTTGCCGGTTGAACCGGGGTGATGGGGGGAGGGCGCGGCGGCGCCCGATATCGACATTATTGGGGCGCATCGCGCGCTTTCCAATCGTTAGTTTCTAACGGCGCGATTGAGGCGGGGCCGGAACACGCCCGACGGCGGCCCGCCGGATGCCGGCGCGCGGACGCGCGCCGGCGGAAGGGAGGCAGGTCAGGCGGCCGAGGCGGCGCGCTCGGCGGCTTCGATCGTGTTGATCAGCAGCATCGTGATGGTCATCGGGCCGACACCGCCCGGCACCGGCGTGATATGGCCGGCCACTTCCTTCACGCCCGCGAAGTCGACGTCGCCGCACAGCTTGCCCGCGTCGTCGCGGTTCATGCCGACGTCGATCACGGTCGCGCCCGGCTTCACCATGTCGGCCGTCAGGATGTTGCGCTTGCCGACCGCGGCGACGACGACGTCGGCCTGCCGCGTGTGCGCGGCGAGGTCGCGCGTCTTGCTGTGGCAGATTGTCACGGTCGCGCCCGCTTCGAGCAGCAGCATCGCCATCGGCTTGCCGACGATGTTCGAGCGGCCGATCACGACCGCGTTCGCGCCTTGCAGCGAGATGCCGTGGTCCTCGAACATCTTCATCACGCCGTACGGCGTGCACGGGCGGAACAGCGGCTTGCCGGTCATCAGCGCGCCCGCGTTCGCGACGTGGAAGCCGTCGACGTCCTTCTCCGGCGCGATTGCCTCGATCACCTTGTGGCTGTCGATGTGCTTCGGCAGCGGCAACTGGACGAGGATCCCGTGGATCTTCGGATCGCGGTTCAGTTCGTCGATGCGCGCGAGCAGGTCCGCTTCGGACAGCGACGCCGGATAGCGGTCCTTCAGCGAGAAGAAGCCGTTGTCCTCGCACGCCTTGATCTTGTTGCGCACATAGACTTCGCTGGCCGGGTTGTCGCCGACGAGGATCACCGCGAGGCCGGGCTGGTGGCCGCGGGCGGTCAGCGCGGCGGCGCGTTCGGCGGCCTGGGCGCGCAAGGTCTTCGAAAGGGCGTTGCCGTCGATGAGGAGGGCTGTCATGGTGGTGGGTTCTGCGGAAGTTGGAATGCGGGCGTGCGGCGCATCGGGGTGCGCCGCAGCAAAGCACGGAATTATACCGTCCGCCTGCCGCCGTCCGACAGCGAATGCGCGGGAAGCGTCATCGGCGGGCCGCCGGATCGCCGGCCGCCGGTCGCCGGCCGCCGAATGCAAACTCGCCGCCCCGCGGTCAGGCCGCGTCGCGCGGGGCGGAGGTGCGGGCCCGGCAGGCTCGCCAGGCCGCGAGGGGGCTCACGCCTGCTTCTTCGACAGCGCGAGGCGCAGCAGGTCGGCCACCGTGTTGACGTTGAGCTTTTCCATGATGTTCGCGCGGTGCGCTTCGACCGTCTTGATGCTGATGCCGAGATCGTCGGCGATCTGCTTGTTCAGGCGGCCGGCGATGATCCGCTCGAGCACCTGCTGCTCGCGGGCGGTCAGCTTCGACAGCCGCTCGCTCGCGGCGCGCTGTTCCTGGACGCTCTTGCTTTCGCTTCGGGCCTTGTCGAGCATCCGCTCGACGAGCTTGCGCAACTCCGCCTCGTCGAACGGCTTCTCGATAAAGTCCATCGCCCCCTTTTTCATCGTCGACACGGCCATCGGCACGTCGCCGTGACCCGTGACGAAGATGATCGGCAGCGCGGCGTTGTCGGCGATCAGGCGTTCCTGCAACTCGAGGCCGCTCATGCCGGACATCCGCACATCCAGGATCAGGCATGCGATCTGGCCGGCCTGCTGGGCAGGCTGGTACGCATCGAGGAACTGCTCGGCGCTCGAGAAGCACTGCACGCGATAGCCGTTCGCCTCCAGCAGCCAGCGCAGCGAGTCCCGCACGGCCTCGTCGTCGTCGACGACAAAGACGGTTTCCTGAGTGGTGGTGACAGGGCTATTCATAATTCTCCCGTAACGGTATGTGATGCCGATGCCTCGGACCCCCCTCGGCCCAGATCAGCGGGTTCCCCAATGGGCAGGCTGCAGTGGAACGTCGCGCCGGAGATGCGGCCATCCGCCTCGACGTTGTTGACCACCCACAGTCGCCCGCGATGCGATTCGATGATCGAGCGGCAGATGTTCAGCCCCATGCCCATGCCGTCGGACTTGGTGCTGTAGAACGGCTCGAACAGGCGCTCGGCGGTCGCCTCGTCGACGCCCGGACCCTGGTCGATCACGCGGATGTCGACGAAGCCCGCCTCCAGATCGGCGATCACGCGGATCACGCCGTCGGCCGATGCCGGCTTCACGTCGGCCATCGCTTCGGCCGCGTTCTTCATCAGGTTCACGAGCACCTGCTCGATCAGCACGGGGTCGACATAAATAATAGGCATTCTTGCGAGGATTTCCGTGACGATCCGGATCCTGCGCTTCCTGGCCTCGATTTCGGCGAGCCCGACCGCGTCGGCGACGATGTCCGCGACCCGGGCCGGCTGGCGCTTCGGCTCGCTGCGCTTCACGAATTCGCGGATCCGCTTGACGATCATCCCCGCGCGCAGCGCCTGCTGCGCGGTCTTCTCGAGCGCGGGCGCCAGCATTTCGTTGGTCGCGCGGCCGCTCTTGACCATCGCGAGCGTGCCCGAGCAGTAGTTGTTGATCGCCGCGAGCGGCTGGTTCAATTCGTGAGCAATCGACGACGCCATTTCGCCCATCGTCATCAATCGGCTCGTGAACTGCAGCTTCTCTTCCTGCTGGTGCGCGAGCTCCTGCGCCTTCTTGCGGGTCGTGATGTCGGTCGCGATCTGCATCTGCGCGAGGTGGCCGTCGACCCACTGGATGTACTGGCGGCGCACCTCGAACCACTTCTGGATGCTCTCGACGTAGACCTCCTGCGCGTCCGCGGTGCTGCCCGTCAGCGCGGCGGCCGGCAGGCCGGCGAAGGTGTCGACCATGTCGATCGAATCGGACGACGCCTGCGCGCGGTCGAAGCCGCCGCCGGACAGCTCGAGGTGGCCGTCCGGGCGGATGCCGAACAGGTGTCGGTAATAGCGGTTCGCGAACAGCAGCTCGGCTTCGTCGGCGGCGAGCACCGACACCGCGGCGTCGAGGCTCTCGAGCACCGTCGTGAAGCGCTCGTGCGCGGCGGCAAGTTCCTCGCGCGCGCGCTTCGGCTCGGTGATGTCCGTCATCGACGACATCCAGCCGGTCTGGCGGCCGGCGCTGTCGATCAGCGGCGACACGTACAGGCGCGCATGGAACAGCGTGCCGTTCTTGCGCCGCACGCGCAGCTCGAAGCCGGAGCTCGGCGCCTTGCCGCGCAGCGTCATGTCGAGCTGGCGCTGCATCTCGGGGTAGGAATCGCGCGGCCAGTACGGGAACGGCGCGACCTTGCCGACGAGGTCGCTCTCGTCCCAGCCGGTCATCCGGCAGAACGCCGGGTTCACGTGCGTGATGCGGCCGTGCATGTCGAGCACGCGCATGCCGATCAGCACCGAGTTCTCCATCGCGCGGCGGAAGAACGCCTCGGCGTACAGCGCCTGCTGCGCCTCGAAGCGCTGGCGGGTGTGCTTCCACAGGCTCCAGAGGCTCCACAGCACGAAGCACGACAGCCCCGCGACGAGCCAGACGAGCGTATTGTTGGTCAGGTTGGTGAGCTGCGGGAACGCGTAGACGCGCACGGTCAGGCCCTGGCCGGGCGGATCGAGCGGCAGGTCGTAGTGCGAGTCGCGCGGCAGGCGCGGGCGCGACGACGTCGACGACAGCTCGCGGTTGTTCGCGTCGGTGATCGAGATCTTGTATTTCGACGACAGCTCCTGCGGGATGTCGTGCTTCAGGATCCCTTCGACCGAGAACACGGCGGCGATCGAGCCGAGGTATTCGCGGTCGCCGCGCATCACGGGCGTCTGCAGCGTGATGTAGCCGTTGCCGAAGTCGTCGTAGACGAGCGGCGAATACGCTTGGCGGCGCGAGCTGCGCGCCTCGTCGTACGCGCCGCGCACCGCGTCCTGCATCTGCGCGTCGCCCGGCCGCGCGAGCCGCTGGCCGAGCACGGGCGGATGCACGGTCGGCCAGCGCTGCGTGCCCGGCGCCGTGTACCAGTTCAGGTAGAGGATTTCGGGATGCGTCTGCATCACGTCCGCGACCGCCATCTGGAACCCGTTCTGGTCGAGCCGGCCGGATGCGAGGTCGCGCGACAGCGCCTGGAGTTGCTCCTGCGCGCCCGTCATCGACAGGCGGATCTGCTGCTGCGCCCACGCGACATTGCGGAACAGCGTGTCTTCCTGCTGCTGCTGCTCGCGGCGGTTGAGGCTCCATAGAATGAGACTCATCACCACCAGGAACACGAGGATCGACAGGAGGGGCGTCAGCAAATAGGAATTGGACCACCACGGTCCGTGGTGCCAACGGGACGGCTGCGACTCTGCCGGCGGGCCCGACGGTCGCGCCGAGCGTGCGAAAAGCCGATCGGTCAACATGGCAGGATTGTAGCGCAGCGCTATTTATGGAAAACCTATACCGGATATGTTGAACGGAAACGGATTTGCTGCACGGCGACGCGCCGCGGAACCCCGAAACATGGGTGCGCCGCAGCAATATTTCGCATAGCGGGAAATGATCTCGTAATCCGAAAATTTTGTTGCGCGTGGCCGCACGTGCTCATTACAATCCGCTGGAGCTTGCCCGCAGCCGGTCGCGTCGCGTCGTCTGCACGAAGAGCGATCCTCACATTTCCGGACCAGGAGACGAGAATGTCCGCTGTACCTAACGAAGTGATGAAATATGTCGTCGCCGAGCGTGACGACGATCCGCAGGAAACCGTCGAATGGCTCGAGGCGCTCGACGGCGTGATCTCCTCCGTCGGCACTGGTCGTGCGCACTACCTGATCGAGAAGCAGATCGAATTCGCGCGCACGCGCGGCGAGCATCTGCCGTTCTCCGCGAACACCCCGTACATCAACACGATTCCGGTCGAAGCCCAGGCGAAGATTCCCGGCGACCAGGAACTCGAGCACACGATCCGCTCGTACACGCGCTGGAACGCACTGGCCATGGTGCTGCGCGCGGGCAAGGACACCAACGTCGGCGGCCACATCGCGTCGTTCGCATCGGCCGCGACGCTCTATGACGTCGGCTACAACCACTTCTGGCATGCGCCGTCCGAGCAGCACGGCGGCGACCTCGTGTTCGTGCAGGGCCACTCGTCGCCGGGCGTGTACTCGCGCGCGTTCCTGCTCGGCCGCCTGTCGGAAAACCAGCTCGACAACTTCCGCCAGGAAGTCGGCGGCAACGGCATCTCGTCGTACCCGCACCCGTGGCTGATGCCGGATTTCTGGCAGTTCCCGACCGTGTCGATGGGTCTCGGCCCGATCATGGCGATCTACCAGGCGCGCTTCATGAAGTACATCGAAGCGCGCGGCATCGCGAAGACGCAGGGCCGCAAGGTCTGGGCGTTCCTCGGCGACGGCGAGACCGACGAGCCGGAATCGCTCGGCGCGATCGGCATGGCGAGCCGCGAGAAGCTCGACAACCTCGTGTTCGTGATCAACTGCAACCTGCAGCGTCTCGACGGACCGGTGCGCGGCAACGGCAAGATCATCCAGGAACTGGAGTCGGAATTCCGCGGCGCCGGCTGGAACGTGATCAAGGTGATCTGGGGCAGCCGCTGGGATGCGCTGTTCGCGCGCGACAAGACGGGCGCGCTGATGCGCCGCATGATGGAAGTCGTCGACGGCGAGTACCAGACCTACAAGTCGGAATCGGGCGCGTTCGTCCGCGAGCACTTCTTCAACTCGCCGGAACTGAAGGCGCTCGTCGCCGACTGGTCCGATGACGACATCTGGGCGCTGAACCGCGGCGGCCACGATCCGCACAAGATCTACGCGGCGTTCCACGAAGCCAGCAACACGAAGGGCGCGCCGACCGTCATCCTCGCGAAGACCATCAAGGGCTACGGGATGGGCGAGTCCGGTCAGGCGATGAACATCACGCACCAGCAGAAGAAGCTGCCGGTCGAGCAACTGAAGAAGTTCCGCGACCAGTTCCGCCTGCCGATCACGGACGAGCAGATCGCCGACGTGCCGTACCTCAAGTTCGAGGAAGGCTCGAAGGAGCTCGAGTACATGCGCAAGCAGCGCATGGACCTAGGCGGCTACCTGCCGCAGCGCCGCGAGAAGGCGACGTCGCTGCCGGTGCCGGCGCTCGACGCGTTCGAGCCGCTGCTGAAGGGCACGGGCGAAGGCCGCGAGATCTCGACGACGATGGCGTTCGTGCGGATCCTGAACATCCTGCTGAAGGACAAGGCGCTCGGCAAGCGCGTCGTGCCGATCGTCCCGGACGAGTCGCGCACGTTCGGCATGGAAGGCCTGTTCCGCCAGATCGGCATCTGGAACCAGGAAGGCCAGAAGTACGTGCCGGAAGATTCCGACCAGCTGATGTTCTACAAGGAATCGGAAACCGGCCAGATCCTGCAGGAAGGCATCAACGAAGCGGGCGGCATGTGCGACTGGATCGCGGCGGCGACGTCGTACTCGACGCACGGCGAGATCATGGTGCCGTTCTACATCTTCTACTCGATGTTCGGCTTCCAGCGGATCGGCGACCTCGCATGGGCCGCGGGCGACATGCGCTCGCGCGGCTTCCTGCTGGGCGGCACCGCGGGCCGCACGACGCTGAACGGCGAAGGCCTGCAGCACGAGGACGGCCACTCGCTCCTGTGGGCGGCGTCGGTGCCGAACTGCGTGAGCTACGACCCGACCTTCGGCTACGAACTCGCGGTGATCATCCAGGACGGCCTGCGCCGCATGGTGCAGGACCAGGAAGACGTGTACTACTACGTCACGGTGATGAACGAGAACTACGAGCACCCGGCGATCCCGCAGGGCGAGCACGTGGCGGCCGACATCATCAAGGGCATGTACGCGTTCAAGAAGGCCGACGCCGACAAGAAGGCGCCGCGCGTCCAGCTGCTCGGCGCGGGCACGATCTTCAACGAAGTGATCGCCGCCGCCGACCTGCTGAAGAACGACTGGGGCGTCGCTGCCGACCTGTGGAGCGTGCCGAGCTTCACCGAGCTCGCGCGCGAAGGCCATGAAGTCGAGCGCTGGAACCTGCTCAATCCGACCGAGGAGCGCCGCCTGTCGCACGTGCAGAAGTGCCTGGCGGACACGCAGGGCCCGGTCATCGCGTCGACCGACTACGTGCGCGCGCTGGTCGACCAGATCCGCGGCCAGGTCGATCGCCGCTTCGTCGTGCTGGGCACCGACGGCTACGGCCGCTCGGACACCCGCGCGAACCTGCGTCACTTCTTCGAAGTCGACCGCTACTGGGTGACGGTCGCGGCGCTCAATGCGCTCGCGGACGAAGGCACGATCAACCGCAAGGTCGTCGCCGACGCGATCGCGAAGTACAACCTCGATCCGTCGAAGCCCAACCCGATGACCGTTTAACGCACACGCGCCGTGTGATGCCGCGCGCCGCCGCCGGGAGGGGCGCGCGCGGCCCTGGAGACACAAACAGATGAGTCAAGCGATCGAAGTGAAGGTGCCGGATATCGGCGATTACAAGGACGTGCCCGTCATCGAGGTGCTCGTGAAGGCGGGCGACACGGTCGAGCCCGAGCAGTCGCTCGTCACGCTCGAGTCGGACAAGGCGACGATGGACGTGCCGAGCCCGACGGCCGGCACGGTCAAGGAAGTGAAGGTGAAGGTGGGTGACTCCGTGTCGGAAGGCTCGCTGATCATCCTGCTCGAAGGCGGCGCAGCCGCGCAGCCGAACGGCGCGGCCGCGCCTGCCGCCGCACCGGTGGCAGCTGCGCCCGCAGCGGCTCCGGCAGCAGCGCCTGCGGCAGCCGGCGGCGGCACGCTCGAAGTGAAGGTGCCGGACATCGGCGACTACAAGGACGTGCCGGTGATCGAGATCGGCGTGAAGGTCGGCGACACGGTCGAGAAGGAACAGTCGCTCGTCACGCTCGAGTCGGACAAGGCGACGATGGACGTGCCGAGCCCGGCCGCCGGCGTCGTGAAGGGCATCCTGGTGAAGGTCGGCGATGCGGTGTCGGAAGGCTCGCTGATCGTGCTGCTCGAAGCGGCAGGCGCGCCGGCTGCTGCCGCGCCGCAGGCCAGCGCGCCGGCACCGGCGGCTGCGCCCGCACCGGCGCCCGCCGCACCGAAGGCTGCGCCGGCTCCGGCCGCTGCAGTGGCTCCGGCTCCTGCAGCTGCGCCGGCCGGCGAATACCGCGCCAGCCACGCATCGCCGTCGGTGCGCAAGTTCGCGCGCGAACTCGGCGTCGACGTGGCACGCGTGCAGGGCAGCGGTCCGAAGGCCCGCATCACGAAGGAAGACGTCACGAACTTCGTGAAGGGCGTGATGACGGGCCAGCGGGCGGCGCCGGTCGCAGCGGCCGCGCCGGCAGGCGGCGGCGAGCTGAACCTGCTGCCGTGGCCGAAGGTCGACTTCGCGAAGTTCGGCCCGTTCGAGGCGAAGCCGCTGTCGCGCATCAAGAAGATTTCGGGCGCGAACCTGCATCGCAACTGGGTGATGATCCCGCACGTCACGAACAACGACGAAGCGGACATCACCGACCTCGAAGCGCTGCGCGTTCAGCTGAACAAGGAGCATGAGAAGGCGGGCGTGAAGTTCACGATGCTCGCGTTCGTGATCAAGGCGGTCGTCGCCGCGCTGAAGAAGTTCCCGACCTTCAACGCGAGCCTCGACGGCGACAACCTCGTGTTCAAGCAGTACTACCACGTCGGTTTTGCCGCGGACACGCCGAACGGCCTCGTCGTGCCGGTGATCCGCGATGCGGACAAGAAGGGCCTCGTCGAGATCGCGAAGGAAATGAGCGATCTGTCGAAGGCGGCGCGCGAGGGCAAGCTGAAGCCGGACCAGATGCAAGGCGGCTGCTTCTCGATCTCGTCGCTCGGCGGGATCGGCGGCACCAACTTCACGCCGATCATCAATGCGCCGGAAGTGGCGATCCTCGGGTTGTCGCGCGGCCAGATGAAGCCGGTGTGGGACGGCAAGCAGTTCGTGCCGCGTCTCACGCTGCCGCTGTCGCTGTCGTACGACCATCGCGTGATCGACGGCGCGGAAGCCGCGCGGTTCAATGCTTATCTCGGCGCGCTCCTGGGCGACTTCCGTCGAGTGATTCTTTGATGAGCAGGGAGTCTCGCGGGGGCGTGGGTTTTCTGTCGGTTATCCGCGCCCTGTCGTTGAACCTGTTTTGCTAACGGTCTATTGGCGTCGCCCCTGCGCGGGGCGGCGGTCACTTTTCTTTGTCTTCCAAAGAAAAGTAACCAAAAGAAAGGCGCGTCCTTGGGCGGACGGCAAAGGTGGTCCTGCCCATGCCCCCGTTCTCCAGTCAAGCCGTAGCCAGGTTTATCTCGCGGGTTTCCCTCCGTCTGTCAGCAGCTAATCAAGAAGGGGACAGTACATGAGTCTCATCGAAGTCAAGGTTCCGGATATCGGCGATTTCAGCGGCGTCGATGTCATCGAAGTCAATGTCCAACCGGGCGACGTGATCGAAAAAGAGCAAACGCTCGTCACGCTCGAATCGGACAAGGCCTCCATGGAAGTGCCGAGCGACGTCGCCGGCACCGTCAAGGAAATCAAGGTCAAGGCCGGCGACAAGGTCTCGCAAGGCACCGTGATCGCAATCGTCGAAGCCGCTGCCGCTGCCGCGGCGCCCGCGAAGGCGGCCGAGCCGGCCAAGCCGGCGGCGCCGGCCGCCGCGCCCACAGCCGCTCCGGCGGCTGCGCCGCAGGCAGGCAGCTATGCCGGCGCCGCCGACATCGAGTGCGACATGCTCGTACTCGGCGCCGGCCCCGGCGGCTACTCGGCCGCGTTCCGCGCAGCCGATCTCGGCATGAAGACCGTGCTCGTCGAACGCTATTCGACGCTCGGCGGCGTGTGCCTGAACGTCGGCTGCATCCCGTCGAAGGCGCTGCTGCACACCGCGCTCGTCATCGACGAAGCGGAAGCGCTCGCGTCGCACGGCATCTCGTTCGGCAAGCCGGAAATCAATCTCGACAAGCTGCGCGACTTCAAGTCGGGCGTCGTGAAGAAGCTGACGACGGGCCTCGCCGGCATGGCGAAAGCGCGCAAGGTCGAGGTCGTGACGGGCGTCGGTGCGTTCGTCGATCCGTATCACATGGAAGTGCAGGGCGACGGCGGCAAGAAGGTCGTGAAGTTCAAGCAGGCGATCATCGCGGCCGGCTCGCAGTCGGTGAAGCTGCCGTTCCTGCCGGATGATCCGCGCATCGTCGATTCGACCGGCGCGCTCGAGCTGCGCCAGCAACCGAAGCGGATGCTCGTGATCGGCGGCGGCATCATCGGCCTCGAAATGGCCACCGTCTATGCGACGCTCGGCGCCGAGATCGACGTCGTCGAAATGCTCGACAACCTGATGAACGGCGCGGACCGCGACCTCGTCAAGGTCTGGGAAAAGTACAACGCGAAGCGCTTCGGCAACGTGATGCTGAAGACCAAGACGGTCGGCGCGGAAGCGAAGGAAGACGGCATCTACGTGAAGTTCGAGGGCGAGAAGGCGCCGGCGGAGCCGCAGCGCTACGACCTCGTGCTGGTGGCGGTCGGCCGCAGCCCGAACGGCAAGAAGATCGGCGCCGAGAACGCGGGCGTCGCCGTCACGGATCGCGGCTTCATCGACGTCGACAGGCAGATGCGCACCAACGTGCCGCACATCTTCGCGATCGGCGACGTCGTCGGTCAGCCGATGCTCGCGCACAAGGCCGTGCACGAAGGCCACGTCGCAGCGGAAGCGGCGCACGGCGAGAAGGCCTACTTCGATGCGCTGCAGATCCCGTCGGTCGCATACACCGATCCGGAAGTGGCGTGGGCCGGCAAGACGGAAGAGCAGTGCAAGGCCGAAGGCATCAAGTACGGCAAGGCGGTGTTCCCGTGGGCCGCGTCGGGTCGCGCGATCGCGAACGGCCGCGACGAAGGCTTCACGAAGCTGATCTTCGACGAGGAAACCCATCGCGTGATCGGCGGCGGCATCGTCGGCCTGAACGCGGGCGACCTGATCAGCGAAGTGTGCCTGGCCGTCGAAATGGGCGCGGACGCGGAAGACATCGGCAAGACGATCCACCCGCACCCGACGCTCGGCGAATCGGTCGGCATGGCAGCCGAACTGTACGAAGGCGTCTGCACGGACCTGCCGCCGCAGCGCAAGAAGTAACGCATCGCTGCAATGCCGCCGGCGCCGTCGTGCGCCGGCCCGGCAAGAACGGCGCTTCCCGCCAATCGGGGAAGCGCCGTTTTTTTTGTTTGTTCAGGCGCGGGCGGGGCGACTGTGTCCGGATGATCGCGCGAGGAGCGGATGCACCGGGGCCGACAGGGCCGCCGAACGCCCGCGGCGCATCGGTCACGCCCCAAAAAAGAAAAAGCCGCGCTGAGCGCGGCCTTTCCGGAGCGACAGAAACGCTGAGGCTTATGCAGCCGGCTTGGTTGCGCGGCGCGATGCAGCGGCGCTGGCAGCCTTCGTCGCAACGGCGGCGGCGGCGTTGAAGTTCGTTTCAGCGATCTCGACCGCTTGCTTCGCAGCCTTCTGCACGGTTTCGTACGTCGTGCTCGCGGCGTTCAGCGCCGACTTCAGCGCGGCGACGGCCGTTTCCGAACCGGCCGGCGCGTTCTTCGCGACGTTGTCGACGAGTGCCTGGACCTTCTTGTTCTGCTCTTCGTACTGCGCTTCCGCGACCTTCGCGAATTCAGCCTGCGTGGCCGACGCGATTTCATACACGTGACGGCCGTATGCCAGCGCCTTTTCCGCGACCGGCTGCGTGAGGCTCGCCTGCAGCGCGATCAGTTCCTGTGCATCCTTCACCGACAGCAGGCGCTGTGCGTTTTCCTGCGTCTCGGCGAGCGTCGACTTCACGACTTGCAGGTTCAGTTCGATCAGCTTTTCGATGCCTTCGAACGCCGTCGTGGTCAGACCGAACAGGCTTTCGAGGTTGGCTTTCTGTGCGGCGGCGATTTGCTCGGGGGTCAGCAAAGACATGTCAAGCTCCTGAAAGGCGATCGCGACGATCGCAAGGATAAAGGGCACTACGCTGGGGAACCACGGATGCGCGCGCTTTGTGCAACGCAGCAATGGAACCTATTTTAGGGCAGACGAAGCCAATGTCAAGCAATTTTTGTGCGTTGCACAATCGTGACAATTTATCGACAAAACAACGAGTTATCGTCACGTTAAGGAAACGGTTCCACGCACTTTCCCACATGGTGCGCACGCACCTCGCGCACGCCGGCCGCACCACGATCGCGCGCAAGTAAACCTGACAGGGGGGTGGAACGTTGTCCTCTTGTTCTTGTCGAAAAGCGCGCCGTTTCGTGCGGCCGGGGCGAAGTGCCTTCGTCGCGGCCGACACGCGCGCAGTATGGCGCTCCGAGCGCCGGATACGTAGTTTCCCCGCTTTAAATTGCCCTGAAAGTGACGTTATCTCAATTAACCGAGCGGTAATCGGGAGACGAGCACTGTGGGGCTGTGCACCCGTCATGATTTTTTTTGATGGGGGCGGGGGTGTCGATCGATCAAAGCTTCGACGACGCTTACAATCCGGTTTAAAGACGATCGGTAAGTGCCTAATATTGCTTATTTTTTCAGCCTTAACTACACTTGCGGAAACCTCCCGCCGCTTTGTCCAGACCCCAATGAAAGCCGAATCGTTTTCACCGCGCAGAATGTTGCAGAGCATGGCGCTCGGCACGGCGGTGTCGGTCGCCGTCGCCTTGCTGGCGGCCACCGTCACCATGACGCCTACTGACGCCTTTGCCGCCACTGCGAAGACCCACCAAGCCGCCAAGAAGAAAGCGACCGCTTCGTCCGCGAAGAAGTCGGTGAAATCGGCGTCCGCCGACGACGTGCCGCGCGCGAAGTCGGTGCGCAAGCGCGCAACCCTTGCCGCGAACGTGCGCCACCACGGCGCGGTGCGCCGGGTCGCGTTCCAGCCGCGCCAGCCGTCCGTCGGCCAGGCGTTCGGGCTGCACGACACGCCCGATTCGCTCGCGCTGCGCTCGAGCGTCGCGTACGTCGTCGACCAGAACAGCGGCGAGCCGCTGTTCGACAAGAATTCGCATGCGGTCGTGCCGATCGCGTCGATCACGAAGCTGATGACGGCGATGGTCGTGCTCGACTCGAAGCTGCCGCTGACCGACCAGATCGAAGTCACCGACGAGGACCGCGACTACGAGAAGGGCACGGGTTCGCGCCTGTCGGTCGGCTCGGTGCTGTCGCGCGAAGACATGCTGCACATCGCGCTGATGGCGTCCGAGAATCGCGCCGCGGCGTCGATGTCGCGCTACTACCCGGGCGGCCGTCCGGCGTTCATCGCGGCGATGAACGCAAAGGCGAAGACGCTCGGCATGGCCGACACGCATTTCGAGAACTCGACCGGGCTGTCGAGCCAGAACGTGTCGAGCGCGCGCGACCTCGTGAAGATGGTCAACGCGGCGTACCAGTATCCGCTGATCCGCAAGTTCTCGACCGATCGCAGCTACGAGGTGAACACGGGCAAGCGGAACCTGGCCTACAACAGCACGAACGCGCTGATTCGCGGCAACAACTCGTGGGACATCGGCCTGCAGAAGACCGGCTTCATCAACGAAGCCGGCGAGTGCCTCGTGATGCAGGCGACGATCCATGGTCATCCGATGGTGATGGTGCTGCTGGATTCGTTCGGCAAGTACTCGCGCTTCGCCGATGCGGCGCGCCTGCGCAACTGGCTCGACGCCGGCGGCGGCGAGCGCCTGACGGCGGCCAACGCGCCGAACGGCGGCACCTGATCCGGCTGGGGCGGCGTCGATGCCGCCACACGCAGCAGACAGCAAAAAGCCCCGCAAAACGCGGGGCTTTTTTTCGTCCGATGAGTCGCGTGGCGGCGGTTCAGGCCTGCCGCTGCAGGCCGTCCAGTTCCTTCGCGTTTTCCGGCCGGTAGCCGAGCGATTCCGAGATGGTCAGCGCGGTGCGGCTCAGCTGGCCGAGCCACGCGTCCTGCAGGCGATCGGCCGGCGCCGACAGCGACAGCCCCGCGACGAGCTTGCCCGAGTCGTCGTAAATGCCCGCCGCGATGCAGCGCACGCCCAGCTCCAGCTCCTCGTTGTCGCGTGCGCACGATTGCTGGCGCACGATCGTCAGTTCACGCTCGAGCTTCGTGATGTCCGTGATGCTGTTCTGCGTGTGGCCGGCGAGCCCCGTGCGCGTCGCATACGCGCGCACCCGCGTCGTTTCGTCGGCCGCGAGGAACAGCTTGCCGACCGACGTCAGGTGCAGCGGCGCGCGTCCGCCGATCGCGCGCACGACCTGCATCCCGGAGCGCTCCGAATAGGCCCGCTCGATGTAGACGATCTCGTCGCCTTGACGCACCGACAGGTTCACCGTCTGCCCGGTGAGGCGGTGCAGCTCGCGCATCGGCATCAGCGCCGCGTCGCGCACCGACAGGCGCGCCTTCACGAGGTTGCCGAGCTCGAGCAGCCGCATCCCGAGACGGTACGTGCCCGGATCGGAGCGGTCGACCAGCCGGCAGGTCACCATGTCGTTGAGGATACGGTGCGCGGTCGACGGATGCAGCTCGGTGCGCTGCGCCAGTTCTTTCAGGCTGACGGGGTCGCTGTGCGCGGCGAGCGCGTCCAGCAGCCGCATCATGCGTTCGATCACCTGGATCGACGTTTTGGAATCCGGGGTCGGGTTGGTCATGTCGGGGAATCGGTTGCTGCGTCATGCGCTGTTGCGCCGATTGTATCTCGTATAGTGAAAAAAGCGAACGGCGTTCGAGGAAGTCCTCGCATGGGTTCTAGGCGGCCGGGCCGCGCGCGCCGGCGTTGGTCTTGCCGGGCAAACGGCGGATAATGAGAGCCGTTTTCTCGAAGGAGCGCCTATGCGAGTCGGTTTGTTCGTGACCTGTCTGGTCGATCTGATGCGTCCCGAAATCGGTTTTTCCGCGCTCAAGCTGATCCGCGATGCGGGCTTCGAGGTGATCGTGCCGCCCGCGCAAACCTGCTGCGGACAGCCGGCCTACAACTCCGGCGACCGCGCGCTCGCGCGCGATCTCGCCGAGAAGACGCTGCGCGAGTTCGAGCAGTTCGACTACGTCGTCGCGCCGTCGGGCTCGTGCGGCGGGATGATCCGCACGCACTACGGCGACCTGTTTCGCGACGATCCCGAATTGATGGGGCGCTATTCCCGATTCCAGCAAAAGGTGTATGAACTGACCGACTTCCTCGCGAACGTCGCGAAGGTCACGCTCGAACGCGGCGAATTCGCGGGTCCGGTCACGTACCACGATTCGTGCTCGGGGCTGCGCGAGCTCGGCGTGAAAGCGCAGCCGCGGGCGCTGCTCGCGCAACGCGGCGTGGCGGTCACCGAGATGAAGGACTGCGAGCACTGCTGTGGCTTCGGCGGCACGTTCGCGGTCAAGTACGGCGACATCTCGACGGCGATCGCGGACGAGAAATGCGCGAATGTGCGCGCCTCGGGCGCGGGCGCCGTCGTGCTCGGCGATCTCGGCTGCATGCTGAACATCGAAGGGCGGTTGCGCCGCACCGGCGACCGCGACACGCGCGTGCTGCACATCGCGCAGGTGCTGGCGGGCGACGTCTGACGCCCGGGTCCGCTCACTTTTCCCCCGATACCGCGATGCAAGTTCAATCGATGCATTTCAAGGCGCGCGCCGGCCAGAAGCTGGCCGACCAGCGCCTGCAGCAGAACCTGAAGAAGCTGTCGACGAAGTTCGTGTCCGCGCGGGCCGACGCGATGACGCAGATCGACTTCCCGGCGACGCGCGCGGCGCTCAAGGCGCGCCGCAATCGCGCGCTCGAGAACCTCGACGTGTGGCTCGATGCGTTCGAACGGGAGGCGACGCGGCGCGGCACGACGGTGCTGTTCGCGGAAACGACGGCCGACGCGGCGCGCCTCGTCGCCGACATCGCGCGCCGTCACGACGTGAAGAAGGTCATCAAGACCAAGTCGATGGTGTCCGAGGAAATGCGCTTGAACGAGGTGCTCGGCCAGCTGGGCGTGCAGTCGATCGAGACGGATCTCGGCGAGTACATCCTGCAGATCAACGACAACGAGCCGCCGAGCCACATCATCGCGCCCGTCGTGCACAAGGACAAGGACGAGATCGCCGACCTGTTCGCGCGCACCCATCACCGCGAGCGCCTGACCGAGATTCCCGACATGACGCGCGAGGCGCGCGAGGTGCTGCGTCCGCATTTCCTGTCGGCCGACATGGGCGTGACGGGCGGCAACTTCGTGATTGCCGAGACGGGCTCGGTCGCGCTCGTCACGAACGAGGGCAACGAGGGGATGTGCACGGTGATGCCGCGCGTGCACGTCGCCGTGACCGGCATCGAGAAGGTGCTGCCGACGCTCGAGGATCTCGCGACCGCGATGCGCCTGCTGCCGCGCTCGGCGACCGGTCAGAAGACGTCGAACTATTTCTCGCTGCTGACCGGGCCGCGCGGGCCGGGCGACGAGGACGGTCCGGAGCACATGTACGTGGTGCTCGTCGACGGCGGCCGCACCGGCCTCATCGGCGGCGAATTCCAGGAGATGCTGCGCTGCATTCGCTGCGGCGCTTGCATGAACCATTGCCCGGTGTATCAGAAGGTCGGCGGCCACACCTATGGCTGGGTCTATCCGGGGCCGATGGGGTCGGTGCTGACGCCGAGCTATGTCGGCCTCGACCGCGCGCTCGACCTGCCGCAGGCGGCGACGCTGTGCGGCGAGTGCGACAGCGTCTGCCCGGTGGGTATCCCGCTGTCGCACCTGCTGCGCACGCTGCGCGAGAAGCAGGTCGAGCGCCATCTGCGGCCGTGGCGCGAGCGCGCGGCGCTGGCCGCGTGGGGCTTCGTCGCGCGCCGCCCGACGCTCTATGCGCTGACGACGAAACTTGCAGTGCGCATCCTCGAGCGGCTCGGCGGCAGGGGCGGCATGCTGCGGCGCCTGCCGATGATGGGTGGCTGGATGGCGACACGCGACCTGCCGGTGCCGACCGGGCGCACGTTCCGCGAACTGTACGCCGCGTCGCGCAGCCATCTCGGCTGAACGCCGCGCGACTGTTCATCCGGCAGCAACACTGAGTTCACTATTTACGTATTTATCTTGATAGATGCGGTCTATAGAATCTGGCCTGTAGTCCCCGGGAGAGGGTTCCGGGGACGTCAGGTCAAGGAGGTCGCATCATGAAAAAGACAATATCGATGTACTGGCCGTTGGCGATCGTCGTGCCGCTCGCGGCTGCCGCTTATCTGCATGCCGTCGGCGACGCGCCGTCGCGGGGGCCGCTCGCGGTTCACCAGGCATCCGCCGAGCTGGCGCGCGCCGTGTCGTTCGGGCTCGTCGGCGACGTGGCGAAGCCGTTGCCTGCCGCCGGCAGTGTCGTGCTCGCGGCGCCCAAGGCGCTTTGACGCAGGTCGCCGTCGCGTGCAGCGACGGCGCAATTCCGGGCGCCTTTGTATAATGACGCGTTCTTCGTTTGCGCGGTTCGCCGCGGCCTTCCGGTAGTGCGATGACCCGCGTTGCGATCTGTTTCGTCTGTCTCGGCAACATCTGCCGTTCCCCGACCGCCGAGGGCGTGATGCGCCATCAGGTGGAAGCTGCCGGGCTGGCGGACCGGATCGATGTCGATTCGGCCGGCACCGGCGACTGGCACGTCGGCGAGCCGCCCGACGCCCGCGCCCAGGCGGCAGCGCGTACGCGCGGCTACGACCTGTCGGCGCTGCGCGCGCGGCAGGTGAGCGCAGCCGATTTCGAGCGCTTCGACCTGCTGCTGGCGATGGACGAGGCCAATCTCGCGGAATTGCACCGGCGCTGTCCCGCGCAGTATCGCGACAAGGTGCGGCTGCTGATGGAATTCGCGGCCGGCGCGACGGCGTCCGAGGTCGCCGACCCTTATTTCGGCGGCGCGCAGGGCTTCGAGCAGGTGCTCGACCAGTGCGAGGCCGCGTGCCGCGGCCTGCTGGACACGCTGCGCCAGCGCGCGCCGCGCTGACTTCGGCCGGTTTTCATTAACCGCTTCGCGAATACCCTGTCGAAGACAGGGATACTTGACTAAATTCGTCAAATATTTATACTTGACCAAAATCGTCAAGATTGCAGTCCCCTAACACCACCATGAGACTCACCACCAAAGGCCGTTTCGCCGTCACGGCGATGATTGACTTGGCACTGCGCCAGGAGCAGGGCCCGGTGACGCTTGCAGGCATCAGCCAGCGCCAGCGGATTTCGCTCTCGTACCTCGAACAGCTGTTCGGCAAGCTGCGCAGACACGAAATTGTCGAGTCCGTGCGCGGACCGGGCGGCGGCTACAACCTCGCGCGCCGCGCACAGGACGTCACCGTCGCCGACATCATCATCGCGGTCGACGAACCGCTCGATGCCACGCAGTGCGGCGGCAAGGGCACGTGCGACGGCTCGAAGCAGCCCGACGGCCACTGCATGACGCACGAGCTGTGGGCGACGCTGAACCAGAAAATGGTCGAATACCTCGATTCGGTCTCGCTGCAGGATCTCGTCGATCAGCAGCGCACGCGCGAGGGCGCGCCCGCGGTGCTGCGCGACCGGCGCGCGCCGGAGCCCGTCGCCGCGCCCGCCGAGCCGGTGCGCACGATGCCGCTCGGCCCGAATTCGGTGTTCAACATCGCGAGTTCGTGAGCGAGAAGCCAGCCCGCTGACACCCTACAACGCATAGTCCCTGCACAGAATACCCGGAGCGACAGATGACCCAAGAGACTCTCCACCTGCCCATCTACATGGATTACAGCGCGACGACGCCGGTTGATCCGCGCGTGGTCGACAAGATGGTGCCGTACCTGCGCGAGCAGTTCGGCAACCCGGCGTCGCGCAGCCACGCATACGGCTGGGACGCGGAGCGCGCAGTCGAAGAGGCGCGCGAGCAGGTGGCCGCGCTCGTGAACGCCGATCCGCGCGAGATCATCTGGACGTCCGGCGCGACCGAATCGGACAACCTCGCGATCAAGGGCGCCGCGAATTTCTACAAGGGCAAGGGCAAGCACATCATCACGGTGAAGACCGAGCACAAGGCCGTGCTCGACACCTGCCGCGAGCTCGAGCGCGACGGCTTCGAAGTCACCTACCTGGACGTGAAGGAAGACGGCCTGGTCGACCTCGACGTGTTCAAGGCCGCGCTGCGCCCGGACACGATCCTCGTGTCGGTGATGCACGTCAACAACGAGATCGGCGTGATCCAGGACATCGAGACGATCGGCGAGATCTGCCGCGAGAAGGGCATCGTGTTCCACGTCGACGCCGCGCAGGCGACCGGCAAGGTCGAGATCGACCTTGCGAAGCTGAAGGTCGACCTGATGTCGTTCTCCGCGCACAAGACCTACGGCCCGAAGGGCATCGGCGCGCTGTACGTGCGCCGCAAGCCGCGCGTGCGCATCGAAGCGCAGATGCACGGCGGCGGACATGAGCGCGGGATGCGCTCGGGCACGCTGCCGACGCACCAGATCGTCGGCATGGGCGAGGCGTTCCGCATCGCCCGCGAAGAAATGGCGACCGAGAACGAGCGCGTCCGCATGCTGCGCGACAAGCTGCTGCGCGGCCTGTCGCAGATCGAGGAAACGTATGTGAACGGTGACATGGAGCACCGTATCCCGCATAACCTGAACATCAGCTTCAACTTCGTCGAAGGCGAGTCGCTGATCATGGCGATCAAGGACGTCGCGGTGTCGTCGGGCTCCGCGTGCACGTCGGCTTCGCTTGAGCCGTCGTACGTGCTGCGCGCGCTTGGCCGCAACGACGAGCTCGCGCACAGCTCGATCCGCTTCACGGTCGGCCGCTTCACGACGGAGCAGGAGGTGGACTACGTGGTCAATCTGCTGAACAGCAAGATCGCGAAGCTGCGCGAACTGTCGCCGCTTTGGGAAATGCACCAGGAAGGCATCGATCTGTCGACGATCGAATGGGCCGCGCACTGAACACCGCATTGAATACACATGCGGGCGGATTGGCGCACGCAGACGCAACGAGTCAAGGAGTCTGAGTCATGTCTTACAGCAACAAGGTTCTGGATCACTACGAAAACCCGCGCAACGTCGGTTCGTTCGCGAAGGACGACGACGCGGTTGGCACCGGCATGGTGGGCGCGCCGGCCTGCGGCGACGTGATGAAGCTGCAGATTCGCGTGGGCGCGGACGGCGTGATCGAAGACGCAAAGTTCAAGACCTACGGTTGCGGCTCGGCGATCGCGTCGAGCTCGCTCGTGACCGAATGGGTGAAGGGCAAGACGCTCGACGAGGCGCTTTCGATCAAGAACACGCAGATCGCCGAGGAACTGGCGCTGCCGCCGGTGAAGATTCACTGTTCGATCCTCGCGGAAGACGCGATCAAGGCGGCCGTGGCCGACTACAAGAAGCGTCACGACGTCAATGAAGGCGATCAGGCAGCCGCCTGAGCGGAATCGAGCGACTAGCTGGAACGTCGCGCACCGCGATCGGCGCGCGGCGGCAAGGACATCATGGCAATTACACTGACCGAAAAAGCAGCACAGCACGTCCAGAAATACCTCGTCCGTCGCGGCAAGGGTGTGGGCCTGCGGCTTGGCGTTCGCACGACCGGGTGCTCGGGGCTCGCGTACAAGCTCGAGTATGTCGACGAGCTGGCTCCCGAGGATCAGGTGTTCGAAAGCCATGGCGTGAAGGTCGTCGTCGACCCGAAGAGCCTTGCGTACATCGACGGCACCGAACTCGATTTCGCGCGCGAGGGCCTGAACGAAGGGTTCAAGTTCAACAACCCGAACGTGAAGGACGAGTGCGGCTGCGGCGAATCGTTCCGCGTGTGACGCGGGGTGCCGCTCGAAGCGGGCAACAGGCGGCGCGTGCCGCCTTTTTAATGCGCGGCGTTTGCCCGCGCGACGAACCGGAATTGAACGCGACGATGGTCTCGCTGAAAGACAGCCACTTCGACCTGTTTCACCTGCCGGCGCAGTTCGCGCTCGATGACGCGGCGCTCGACGCCGCTTACCGGACCGTGCAGACGCAGGTGCATCCCGACCGCTTCGCGGCGGCCGGCGACGCGCAAAAGCGCATCGCGATGCAGTGGGCGACGCGGGCGAACGAGGCATACCGGACGCTGCGCGATCCGCTGAAACGCGCCACCTACCTGCTGTCGCTGCGCGATGTGGATATCGGCGCGGAAAACAATACCGCGATGGAACCGGCGTTCCTGATGCAGCAGATGGAGTGGCGCGAAGGCATCGAGGATGCCGCGGCCGCCCGCAACGTCGACGCGCTTGATGCGCTGCTCGCCGAGCTGCGCGACGAGAAGCGCGTGCGCTTCGAGCGCCTCGGCACGCTGCTCGACAGCGGCGCCGACCAGGCCGCCGCCGAGGCCGTGCGCCAGCTGATGTTCATCGAGCGGGTCGCGTCGGAAGTGGGCGCGCAGATCGAGCGTCTCGAAACTTAACCGCGTGCCTCGCGGCACGCGCAGCAAACGGGCCGAGCGCCCGAACGAACCAAGATGGCTTTACTGCAAATTTCCGAACCGGGTATGGCGCCGGCGCCGCACCAGCGGCGGCTCGCCGTCGGGATCGATCTCGGCACGACGAATTCGCTCGTCGCGGCCGTGCGCAACAGCGTGCCCGAAGTGCTGCCGGACGAAGCGGGCCGCGCGCTGCTGCCGTCGGTGGTGCGTTACCTCGAGAAGGGCGGCCGCCGCATCGGCCACGAGGCGAAGGAACAGGCCGCGACCGACCCGCGCAACACGATCGTGTCGGTCAAGCGCTTCATGGGCCGCGGCAAGGCCGAAGTCGAAGGCGCGGCGAACGCGCCGTACGAATTCGTCGACGCGCCGGGCATGGTGCAGATCCGCACCGTCGACGGCGTGAAGAGCCCGGTCGAGGTGTCGGCCGAGATTCTCGCGACGCTGCGCTATCGCGCGGAAGATACGCTCGGCGACGAGTTGGTCGGGGCGGTGATCACGGTGCCCGCATACTTCGACGACGCGCAGCGCCAGGCAACCAAGGACGCCGCGCGTCTCGCGGGCCTGAACGTGCTGCGCCTGCTGAACGAACCGACCGCGGCGGCGATTGCCTACGGTCTCGACAATGCTGCCGAAGGCCTGTACGCGGTCTACGATCTCGGCGGCGGCACGTTCGACCTGTCGATCCTGAAGCTGACGAAGGGCGTGTTCGAAGTGCTCGCCGCGGGCGGCGATTCCGCGCTCGGCGGTGACGATTTCGATCACGCGCTGTTCGGCCATGTGCTCGCGCAAGCCGGGATCGACGCGAACACGCTTGCGCCCGAGGACGTGCGCCTGCTGCTCGACCGCGTGCGGCTGCTCAAGGAAGCGCTGTCGGCGGCTCCGGATGCGGTGCTCGACGTGACGCTGTCGACCGGCGCGCACCTTGTGCAGACGGTCACGCACGATACCTTCGCTGCGCTGGTCGAGCCGCTCGTGCAGCGCACGCTGACGCCGACCCGCAAGGCGCTGCGCGACGCGCAGGTGACGCCGGCCGACATCAAGGGCGTGGTGCTCGTCGGCGGTGCGACGCGCATGCCGGTGATCCGCGACGCGGTCGCGAAGCATTTCGGCCAGCCGCCGCTCGTGAACCTCGATCCGGATCAGGTCGTCGCGCTCGGCGCGGCGATCCAGGCCGACCTGCTCGCCGGCAATCGCGGCGGCGGCGACGACTGGCTGCTGCTCGACGTGATTCCGCTGTCGCTCGGCGTCGAGACGATGGGCGGTCTCGTCGAGAAGATCATCCCGCGCAATTCGACGATCCCGATCGCGCGCGCGCAGGAATTCACGACCTTCAAGGACGGCCAGACCGCAATGGCGATCCACGTCGTGCAGGGCGAGCGCGAGCTCGTCGCCGACTGCCGGTCGCTCGCGCGTTTCGAGCTGCGCGGCATTCCGCCGATGACGGCCGGCGCGGCGCGGATTCGCGTGACCTATCAGGTCGACGCGGACGGCCTGCTGTCGGTGTTCGCGCGCGAACAGCATTCGGGCGTCGAGGCGTCGGTCGTCGTGAAGCCGTCGTACGGCCTCGCCGACGACGACATCGCGAAGATGCTCGAAGAGAGCTTCAAGACCGCCGAGATCGACATGCGGGCGCGCGCGTTGCGCGAGGCGCAGGTCGAAGCCGAGCGGATGATCGAGGCGACGGACGCCGCGCTCGCGGCCGACGGCGAGCTGCTCGACGCCGCGGAGCGCGCGGAAGTCGGTGCGCTCGTCGCGGCGCTGCGCACGGTTGCGCAGGGCGACGAGACCGACGCGATCGAGGCGGCGACCAAGGCGCTGGCCGACGGCACCGACGAATTCGCCGCGCGCCGGATGGACAAGAGCATCAAGCGCGCGCTGGCGGGCCGCCGGCTCGACGAGATCTGAACGAAGGACTTGCACGCCGGCCGGCGACGGCCGGCGTTATGATGAATTGTGCGGCGCAACCTGCCGCACCTGACTGACGGAACGGACATGCCTCAACTGGTGGTGCTGCCTCACGTCGAACTGTGCCCGGACGGTGCAGTGATCGACGCGACGCCCGGCAAGAGTATCTGCGACAACCTGCTCGACAACGGCATCGAGATCGAGCATGCATGCGAGAAGTCGTGCGCGTGCACGACGTGCCACGTGGTGATCCGCGAGGGCTTCAACGATCTGGAGCCGTCCGAGGAAGACGAGGACGACCTGCTCGACAAGGCGTGGGGTCTCGAGCCGACGTCGCGCCTGTCGTGCCAGGCGATCGTGCAGGAAGATTCGGACCTGGTGGTCGAGATTCCGAAGTACTCGATCAACCACGCGAAGGAAAATCACTGACAGCGACAGGAGGCAGGCGATGAAATGGACCGATTCGCGCGAGATTGCCATTGCGCTGGCGGACAAGCATCCGGACATCGATCCGCAGCGGATCAATTTCGTCGACCTGCGCCAGTGGGTGCTCGAACTCGACGGCTTCGACGACGATCCGAAGCATTCCGGCGAGAAGATCCTCGAAGCGATCCAGGCGCACTGGATCGACGAATCCGACTTCGACGAAGACGACTAAGCACGGCGGGCGCCTCATGGCGCAAGTGGCTCGGGATGAAAAAAAACGGCTCGTGAGCGATCACGAGCCGTTTTTGTTTCCGGGTCACGCGCCCGCGCATGATAAGCGGGCAGGGGACCGATCACCGGTTACGCGCCGACCAGCGTACCGTTCTCGATCCGCACGCGCTGGCCTTGGCCGAACGGCGGCGGGGTGTGGTACGTGAACGTGCGGGTCGTGCCGTTCTGCATCTGCACCTGCACCTGGTAGTCGGTTTCGCTGCGGACCTGCTTCTCGACCTGGTTGCCCGCGAGGCCGCCGCCGAGTGCGCCGAGCAGCGTCATCGCGGTACGGCCGTTGCCCCGGCCGAACTGGTTGCCGAGCAGGCCGCCCGCCGCCGCGCCGCCGACTGCGCCGATGCCCGTGCTCTGGCCCGGCGTGCGCATCTGGTTGATCGCGACGACCGTGCCGCAGGTCTGGCAGTAGGACGAAGACGGCTGCGCGTTGCCGCCGCCCTGCTGCGCGTACTCAGGCGGCTGCGGCGCCGTCGACGTATGGCGGCGGTGGTGCGTCGGCGCCGGGCGCGGAGCCGGTTGCGGCTGGGCCTGGGCGACCGGCGCCTGCTGTTGCGCGGCTTGCTCGGCCGCGAGCTGCTGCGCTTGCGCAGCGCGCGCCGCGCTGGCTGCCGCCGCGGTATCGACGGGCGGCTGCGACGCGATCAGCGCCGCCTGGGTCTGGCCGTTCTGCGCATCGCCGCTGGTGGCTTTCGGGAACAGGCCGGTAACGGCCGCCGTGGCCGCGAGGCTCGCGATGATGACGGCGCCCGCCGCGGTCGCGACGAGCGGGTGAAGGCGTTGTTTTTGAGGCGTGGTCTGGTTCTGGTTGTCCATTTTTGCTCTCCTCGCACGCAGTCGTGCGTTGTTTTGCAAAAGGAGTGTCGTCCAAGCACAGGACAGCCGCCGTATCAAGTTGTAACGATTCGCTGCTGAAGTTTGCGAACGAGCGTGCACTAAACCGGCCAAAAGCCGTCGCGACAAGGAAGTAAAACGGGGAGGGGTCGATTGCCGGCGGACGCCGGCAGGCGGGATTTACGCGCGGTTACAAAGCTGTCGCCTGCGCGCCGCAGGGCGCGCAGGTGAAGCGGGTCAGTCTTCGCGGCGCAGGTGGGGGAACAGCAGCACGTCGCGGATCGTCGGGCTGTCGGTCAGCAGCATCACGAGACGGTCGATGCCGATCCCGCAGCCGCCCGTCGGAGGCATCCCGTGTTCGAGCGCGCGAATGTAGTCGGCGTCGAAGAACATCGCTTCCTCGTCGCCGGCATCCTTCTGCTCGACCTGCTTCTTGAAGCGGGCGGCCTGGTCTTCCGGATCGTTCAGCTCCGAGAAGCCGTTCGCGATTTCGCGGCCGGTCATGAACAGCTCGAAGCGCTCGGTGATGCCCGGCACCGTGTCCGACGCGCGTGCAAGCGGCGACACCTCGATCGGGTAGTCGATGATGTACGTCGGTTCCCACAGCTGCGCTTCGGCGGTTTCCTCGAACAGTGCGAGCTGCAGCGCGCCGATGCCCGCGTTCAGGAATGCCGGCTGCCTGACGTCGACGCCGAAGCTCGTCAGTTCATTGCGCAGGAACGCGTCGTCCGACAGCTGTCCATCGGTGTACTGCGGCGCATACTTCTGGATCGCCTGCGTGATCGTCAGGCGGTGGAACGGCTTCGCGAGGTCGAGCTCGCGGCCCTGGTACTGGATCGTCGCGGTGCCGAGCGCATCGATCGCCGCCTGGCGGATCAGCTGCTCGGTGAAGTCCATCAGCCAGCGGTAGTCGGTGTACGCGGCGTAGAACTCCATCATCGTGAATTCCGGATTGTGACGCGGCGACACGCCCTCGTTACGGAAATTCCGGTTGATTTCGAACACGCGCTCGAAGCCGCCGACGATCAGCCGCTTCAGGTACAGCTCCGGCGCGATGCGCAGGAACATCTGCATGTCGAGCGCGTTGTGATGCGTGACGAACGGCTTCGCGGCCGCGCCGCCCGGGATCGGGTGCAGCATCGGCGTCTCGACTTCCATGAAGTCGGCCGTGTCCATGAACTTGCGGATCGACGCGATCGTCTTGGTGCGCGCGCGGAACGTGTCGCGCGTTTCCGGCGTGACGATCAGGTCGACGTATCGCTGGCGGTAGCGCATTTCCTGGTCGGCGAGGCCGTGGAACTTGTCCGGCAGCGGGCGCAGCGCCTTCGACAGCAGGCGCAGTTCCTTGCACTGGACCGACAGCTCGCCCTTGTTGGTGCGGAACAGCACGCCGCGCGCGGCGACGATGTCGCCGAGGTCCCACTTCTTGAATGCGTCGTACGTTTCCGCGCCGACGTCGTTCGGCGTCACGAAGAACTGGATCTGGCCCGAACCGTCCTGCACCGTCGCGAAGCTCGCCTTGCCCATCACGCGCTTGAGCATCATGCGGCCGGCGATCGCGACCTCGAACGGGTTCGCTTCCAGCGCTGCCTTGTCCGAATCGGCGAATTTCGCCTGCAGTTCGGCCGCGTGATGCGTCGGCTGGAAATCGTTCGGGTAGGCGACGCCTTGCTCGCGCAATGCGCGCAGCTTCTCGCGGCGCTCGGCGATGATCTGGTTTTCGTCCGCCGCGACGGCGGGCTGCGTTTGGGTCGGTTCGGTCATGATGGTCGGAATTCGGGGTGGGTGCGGCAACGCAAACGGGGGAGGGCGGCGCGGCCAAGCCGCGCCGCGGCGCTTACACGCCCTGTTTGAGGCTCGCGCTGATGAAGTCGTCGAGATCGCCGTCGAGCACCGCTTTCGTGTTGCTCATTTCGACGTTCGTGCGCAGGTCCTTCACGCGGCTCTGGTCGAGCACGTACGAGCGGATCTGGTGACCCCAGCCCACGTCGGTCTTGCTCGATTCGAGCTTGTCCTGCTCGGCCTGGCGCTTGCGCATCTCGGCTTCGTACAGGCGCGACTTCAGCATCGCCATCGCTTCCGCGCGGTTGCGGTGCTGCGAGCGGTCGTTCTGGCACTGCACGACGATGCCGGTCGGCATGTGCGTGATCCGCACCGCCGAGTCGGTCTTGTTGATGTGCTGGCCGCCCGCGCCCGATGCGCGGTACGTGTCGATGCGCAGGTCGGCCGGATTGACCTCGACCTCGATCGAGTCGTCGATTTCCGGATACACGAACACCGACGAGAACGACGTGTGGCGGCCGCCCGACGAGTCGAACGGCGACTTGCGCACGAGGCGGTGGATGCCGGTTTCGGTGCGCAGGAAGCCGTATGCGTATTCGCCCGAGACCTTGACCGTCGCGTTCTTGATGCCGGCGACGTCGCCGTCGGACTCTTCCAGCACCTCGGCCTTGAAGCCCTTGCGCTCGCAGTAGCGCAGGTACTGGCGCAGCAGCATCGACGCCCAGTCGCACGCCTCGGTGCCGCCGGCGCCGGCCTGGATGTCGATGAAGCAGTTGTTCGGGTCGGCCGGGTTCGAGAACATCCGGCGGAACTCGATGTCGCCGACGCGCGCTTCGAGCTTCGCGGCATCCTCTTCCGACGCGACGAGGGTGTCTTCGTCGTCTTCCTCGCGAGCCATCTCGAACAGGTCGAGCGCATCGCGCAGGTCGCTATCGAGCGCCGTCAGCGTCGTGACGACGCCTTCGAGCAGCTTCTTTTCGCGGCCGAGCGCCTGGGCGTTCTTCGAATCGTTCCAGACGTTCGGGTCTTCGAGTTCCTTGTTGACTTCGGTCAGACGCGCAGCTTTGGCGTCGTAGTCAAAGATACCCCCGAAGCTCGCCCGCGCGGTTGCGCAGGTCGAGCAGGGAGCTTTCGATCGCGTTGAGACGTTCCGCTTCCATGATCGTTTCGCTTTTCGTGCTTCGTAAAAAAGCGGAATTATAGCCGATCGAGGCGGCCTCCCGGTGACGCCGGCAGGGCGCGCACGCTCGTCCGCGCCTCGTCGGGCGAGGCGGCGCGGGGGTAGGGCGCGCTCAGGCGCCCGCGTGCTCGACGATCAGCTGCACGCGCGTGACGCCGTTCCAGGTGTCGGCGACGAGGCGGTACGCGATGAGCGCACTCGCCGGCAGCGGTTCCGTGTGGTTGAACCAGATCGCATTGAAGCGCTGGCGGCCGCGCGCGAGCTGCAGCTTCAGGTGCTTCTCCTTCACGAGGGACTGCGACACGACGTCGAATTCGCCGGAGAACAGCGGGGCCGGAAAGCCCTGGCCCCAGACCGCCTCGTCGAGCAGCCCGACGAACTGCGGCGTGAAGTACGCGTCCTCGAGCTCGCCGTCGGTCTCGATCACGCGGGCGAGCGCGTCGTCCGACAGCCATTCGCGTGCGACCGCCTCGAACGCGGCCGCGAAGCGCGGCACGTTCGCGGTGTCGAGCGTGACGCCGGCCGCCATCGCGTGGCCGCCGAACGCGACGAGCAGATCCGGTTCGCGCTTCGACACGAGGTCGAGCGCGTCGCGCAGGTGGAAACCGGGGATCGATCGCCCGGAGCCCTTCACGCGCGCGCCTTGCTCGTCGGCGTGCGCGAACGTGAACGACGGCCGGTGGAATTTTTCCTTCAGGCGGCCGGCGACGATGCCGATCACGCCCTGGTGCCATTCGGGATTGAAGAGGGTGATCGTGCACGCGTCGGCCGGATCGACGTGCGCGAGATCGGCGAGCGCCTGCTGCTGCATCCCGGCCTCGATTTCGCGGCGTTCGCGGTTCATCGTGTCGAGCTGCTGCGCGAGCTCCCACGCGCGGCCGACGTCGTCGGTGATCAGGCACTCGATCCCGAGCGACATGTCGGACAGCCGCCCGGCGGCGTTCAGCCGCGGGCCGAGGCCGAAGCCGAGGTCGAAGCCCGACGCGGTGCGGGCTTCGCGGGCGGCAGCGCGGAACAGCGCGGCGACGCCCGGCTGCATCCGGCCGTTGCGGATCCGCTGCAGCCCCTGCGCGACCAGCACGCGGTTGTTGCCGTCGAGCCGCACGACGTCGGCGACGGTGCCGAGCGCGACGAGGTCGAGCAGGCCGTCGAGGCGCGGCTCGGCCTCCTTGCTGGCGAACGCGCCGCGGCGGCGCAACTCGGCGCGCAGCGCGAGCAGCACGTAGAACATCACGCCGACGCCGGCGATGTGCTTGCTCGGGAACGCGCAGCCCGGCTGGTTCGGGTTGACGATCGCGCGCGCGGCGGGCAGCGCGTCGCCGGGCAGGTGGTGGTCGGTGACCAGCACGTCGATCCCGCGCGCGTTCGCGGCTTCGACGCCCGCGACGCTCGCGATGCCGTTGTCGACGGTGATCAGCAGGTCCGGCTTGCGCGCGACCGCCAGCTCGACGATCTCGGGCGTGAGGCCGTAGCCGTACTCGAAGCGGTTCGGCACCAGATAGTCGATCTGCGCGCCGAACATCCGCAGCCCGCGCACGGCGACCGCGCAGGCGGTCGCGCCGTCGCAGTCGTAGTCGGCGACGACGAGCAGGCGCCGCCGGTCGGCGATCGCGTCGGCGAGCAGTGCGGCCGCGTCGGCGCAGCCTTTCAGTTCGGTGGGCGGGACGAGGCGCGCGAGCGCGGTCTCGATGTCGGACGGGGATTGCACGCCGCGCGAGGCGTACAGGCGCGCGAGCACCGGGTGCAGGCCGTGGCGCGCGAGCGCTTCGGCGTCGGCGGGCGCGACGGGGCGGGTAACGATGCGGGTCATGAGGTGGCTTTATTCAAACAGGGACGCGAGCGCGCGACGGCGCCAGAACTTGCGCAGGTCGCCGCGCGTCGCGCGCAGGGTGGCCGAACTGGTGTCGCCGCACAGCGTGACGTCGACGCGCGCCAGTTCGCCGCGCTGCAGCGCGGCGAGGGCGGGCGCGAACCAGTCGTGTTCCATCGCGCCGAGCGCGTCGTGCCAGCGCGCCCAGTCCTGTTCGATGAATGGGGTCGTGAGCGCCGACAGCTCGACGAGCGTCGCGCCGTCGGCGGCGGCGAGCTTGTCGAACGTGGCGGGCGGTGCGCCGGCGTCGACCCGGGCCGCGCGCGCGAGGCCGAGCGCCGCGGGCGCGGTGGACAGCACCCGTGCGAACGGCCGGCCGACGGGCTTCAGCGCGCCCTGCGCGTGGAACCAGATCGAATTCACGGCGGGCAGGCCGCGCGCCTCGCGCGCTTCGTTGACCGGATGCTGGAACCAGGCCATCTGCACTTCGTTCTGCAGCTTCATCCAGGTCCGCGAGCGTTCGCCGGTGTGCGCCTCGTGCGGCAGCCAGATCTCGATGTTGCGGCCGCTCGCGCGCAGCGGCGCGGCGCCGGCCAGGTGGTGGAACTGTTCGCTCGACAGGTACCAGCGGTGTGGGCGGGGCGCTTCGAGCCGGACCCCGAGCTCCTCGATCAGCGGGCGCGCGACCGCGAGCAGCGCGGCCGCCTCGCCGTCTTCCAGCTCGAGCGCGGCCGGGTCGACGAGCACGAGATGGTCGTGCGCGATCTCGACGTGTACGGGTTCGACGCAGGCCCAGGCTTGGTCGCCCGGGTCGCCGCCGTCGGCGAGCAGCATGTAGGGCGCGAGCGGCGCCTCGTCGGCGGCATTGCCCTGGGCCGCGCCGAACTGGCGGGCGAGCCAGCGCTCGTGCGGCAGCGTGCGCTGGAAGTCCTCGCCGGCCACGCGCTCGACGAGGCTCGCGCGCGACAGCAACTTTTCGAGCGCGGGACTGTCCAGCGTGTGCAGGGACGAGGCCGCATCGGCCGCCGACGGCAGCGCGAACGGAACGAGAAAATGGAGGCGTCGGTCGTGCATGATGGTGCGCATTGTATGGCAAACTGCGCGCGTGTTCGGGCGGGCCGACGGCCGGCTCGCGCCCGGCGGCCGGTTTTGTCCCCGTCCGGGCGGGCGGCGACCGGACTCGCGGGCCGCCACCCATGCCGCAACCAGCAGAAAGGATTCGCTTGAAACTTCCGTACGAATGGCAGATCGGCTGGCGCTACACGCGCGCCGGCAAACGCACGACCGGCAACGGCTTCATTTCCTTCATCGCGCTCGTGTCGATGCTCGGCATCGCGCTCGGCGTCGCGGCGCTGATCGTCGTGCTGTCGGTGATGAACGGCTTCCAGAAGGAGGTGCGCGACCGGATGCTGTCCGTGCTCGCGCACGTCGAAGTGTTCTCGCCGACGGGCCAGATGCCCGACTGGCAGCTGACCGCGCAGGAGGCGCGCCGCAACCCGTCGGTGACCGGCGCGGCGCCGTACGTGGAGGCGCAGGCGCTGCTCACGCGCCAGGATGCGGTGAGCGGCGTGATGCTGCGCGGCATCGAGCCGTCGCTCGAGCCGCAGGTGTCGGAGATCGGCAAGGACATGAAGGCCGGCCAGCTCGGTGCGCTCGTGCCCGGCCAGTTCGGCATCGTGCTCGGCGACGCGCTGGCCGGCAATCTCGGCGTGACGGTCGGCGACAAGGTCACGCTGGTCGCGCCCGAGGGTACGATCACGCCGGCCGGGATGCTGCCGCGGCTGAAGCAGTTCACGGTCGTCGGCGTGTTCGAGTCGGGGCACTACGAATACGACAGCACGCTCGCGATGATCGACATCCGCGACGCCGAGGCGCTGTTCCGCCTGAGCGCGCCGACCGGCGTGCGGCTGCGGGTGAAGGACATGCAGAAGGCGCCGGACGTGGCGGTCGAGCTGTCGCATTCGCTGTCCGGCAGCCTGTACATCCGCGACTGGACCCAGCAGAACAAGACCTGGTTCTCGGCGGTGAAGATCGAGAAGCGGATGATGTTCATCATCCTGACGCTGATCATCGCGGTGGCCGCGTTCAACCTCGTGTCGTCGCTCGTGATGACGGTGACCAACAAGCAGGCCGACATCGCGATCCTGCGCACGCTCGGCGCGCAGCCGGGCTCGATCATGAAGATCTTTGTCGTGCAGGGCGTGACGATCGGCTTCTCCGGCACCGCAATGGGCATTGCGCTCGGCTGCCTGATCGCGTGGAGCATCCCGTGGCTGATCCCGATGATCGAGCATGCGCTCGGCGTGCAGTTCCTGCCGTCGTCGGTGTACTTCATCAGCGAGCTGCCGTCCGAGCTCGTCGTGAGCGACGTGATCCGGATCGGCGTGATCGCGTTCGCGCTGTCGGCGGTCGCGACGCTCTACCCGAGCTGGCGCGGCGCGAAGGTCAAGCCGGCGGAGGCGCTGCGCTATGAATGACCGCGCCGCCGCTGTCGCGGCTTCTCGATCCAACTACAACAACCAGGATTCGGCAGGTATGCAGGATTACGTGCTTCAGGCGCGCGGCATCACGAAGGCGTTCGTGCAGGGCGGCTTCAACGTGCAGGTGCTCAACAATACCGAGCTGACGGTGCGGCGCGGCGAGAAGCTCGCGGTCGTCGGCGCGTCGGGCTCCGGCAAGAGCACGCTGCTGCACGTGCTGGGCGGTCTCGACGAGCCGAGCGCGGGCGAGGTGTCGCTGCTCGGCAAGCCGTTTACGCAGCTCGGCGAGCGCGAGCGCAACGAGCTGCGCAACCGGGCGCTCGGGTTCGTCTACCAGTTCCACCATCTGCTGCCCGAATTCAGCGCGCTCGACAACGTCGCGATGCCGCTGCGCATCCGCCGGATGACGACCGAGGACGCGCGCGCCGAGGCGCAGGCGATGCTCGAGCGGGTCGGCCTCGGCGCGCGCGCGAAGCATCGTCCGGGCGAGCTGTCGGGCGGCGAGCGGCAGCGCGTCGCGATCGCGCGTGCGCTCGTGACGAAGCCCGCGTGCGTGCTTGCCGACGAGCCGACCGGCAACCTCGACGGCGGGACCGCCGATACGGTGTTCAACCTGATGCTCGAACTGTCGGAGACGCTGAACACGAGCTTCGTGATCGTCACGCACGATCCCGATCTTGCCGCGCGCTGCGACCGCATCATGCGGCTGCGCGACGGCGTGCTGCACGAAGAGCCGGCCCTGCCGGTCTGACATGAACCCGCGCGCCTCGCGCGAGCCGCTGCCCGACGGGCGGCGCGTTCGCCGGGAGCGGCCAGGCGAACGCTGACATGTGGATCGATACGCATTGCCATCTCGATGCCGCCGAATTCGATGCCGACCGCGACGCGGTCGCGCAGGCGGCGCGCGACGCGGGCGTGGCGCGCATCGTGATCCCGAGCGTCGGGCGCGACAACTTCGCGACGGTGCGCGAGCTCGCGCACCGCACGCCGGGCGCGGTCTATGCGCTCGGCATCCATCCGATGTATACGCCGCATGCGCGCGACGCCGACCTCGACCGGCTGCGCATGGAAATCGAAGCGAGCCTCGACGATCCGCGCTTCGTCGCGATCGGCGAGATCGGCCTCGACTACTTCGTGCCCGGGCTCGACGAAGACCGGCAGCAGTTCTTCTACCAGGGCCAGCTGAAGCTCGCGCGCGAGTTCGACCTGCCGGTGCTGTGCCACGTGCGCAAGTCGCAGGACCGAGTGCTCGCGGGGCTGCGCCGTTTCGGCGTGCGGCGCGGCATCGCGCACGCATTCAACGGCAGTTTCCAGCAGGCCGAAGCGTATCTCGCGCAGGGCCTGCATCTCGGCTTCGGTGGCAACGTCACGTTCACGCGCGCGCTGCAGATCCGCCGGCTGGCGGCGCAGCTGCCGGTCGACGCGCTCGTCGTCGAAACGGATGCGCCCGACATCGCGCCCGAGTGGGCGTACAAATCCCGCAACACGCCGGACCAGGTGCCGCGCATCGGCGACGTGCTCGCCGAACTGCGCGGCATCGACGCGGCCGAGCTCGCCCTATGCACTTCGGCTAACGCGCGTGCCGCGTTGCCCCGGCTCGCGCTTTCGTCCGCATAATCGTTTCCCGAAGGCGCCTGATTCGCAACGGCGCCGCCGGGTCGGCGAGGAGGCGGAATGCGCGTGTGGTGGGTGGCGTTCGCGTTCGGCGTCGCCGTGCTGCAGCGGCAGGCGGCGTTGCCGGGCGCTGCGCACTGGCTGGGCGGCGCGGCCGTGCTGGCGGCGCTCGCGGCGGCCGGCATCGGGTGCGCGCGACGCCGGCCGCGGACGCGGGCGACCGCCGCGATCGGCTGGGCGTTGTGGGCGGCGGCGGCCTGTGTCGTGGGGTTCGGGTACGCGGCGGGGCGAGCGGAGTGGCGGCTGCGCGATGAGCTGCCCACCGAATGGGAAGGGCGCGACATCACGGTCACGGGGGTGATCAAGGGGCTGCCTGTCGTCGACGATACGGGCGCCCGGTTCCTGCTCGCCGTCGAATCGAACGACGCCGGCCTGGCCCGTTTCCCGCCGCTGATTCGACTGTCATGGCGCACCTACGGAGCGCGCGCGGAACCGGCGGCGACTCCGGAGCTGCGCGCCGCGCAGCGCTGGCGGCTGACGGTGCGGCTGAAGCGGCCGCATGGCGAAGCGAATCCCGGCGTGCGCGACAGCGAGGCAGCGTGGCTCGGCGCGGGGATTCGCGCGCTCGGCTACGTGAGCGCGCCGCAGCGGGCGGTGCTGCTCGATGCGCGGGCGCGCGGCGTCCAGGCGTCGATCGATCGCCTGCGCGACCGGTTGCGGGCGCGCATCGTCGCGACGCTCGGGCAGCACGCGGATCATCGCGGCATCGTCGCCGCGCTCGCCATCGGCGATCAGTCCGGCATCGGGGACGAAGACTGGCGCGTGTTGCGCAACACCGGCACCAGCCATCTGGTGGCGATCTCGGGCCTGCATGTCGGCCTGGTCGGCGGGATCGCCGGCTGGCTCGCGTCGGCCGTGTGGCGCCGGCTTTGCTGGCGGGGCCGCGCCGCCGTGCTCGTCATGCCGGCCCCCTGGGTCGCAGCGCTCGCGGCGCTGACGGGCGCGCTTGGCTACGCGGCGCTGGCCGGTTTCAACGTGCCGGCGCAGCGGTCGTGGTGGATGATCGCGGCGGGCGGCGTCGCGTATCTGGCGGGGCGCAGCGTTCCCGCGTCGTCGATGCTGTGCGCGGCGCTGGGCGCCGTGCTGCTCGCCGATCCGTGGGCGGTGCTGTCGGCCGGTTTCGGGCTGTCGTTCGGCGCGGTAGCCGTCATCCTGCTGGCCGTGTCGGGCTGGCGCGCCGTGCAAGAGCCCGGCGCCGAGCCGCAAGGCGCCGGGTTCGGCGAGCGGCTGCGTGCATGGCGCCGGCGGGCCGTCCGCCGCGTGGCCGAAGCATCGCGGGTGCAATACGCGGTCACGATCGGGCTAGCGCCGCTGACGGCCGCATGGTTCGCGCAGATCTCCGTATCGGGGCCGCTCGCGAACGCATTCGCGATTCCGTGGGTCAGCAGCGTCGTCACGCCGATCGTGCTCGCGGGCATCGCGCTGCCCGCGCCGCTCGACGCCGGCGCATTCCGGCTGGCGCGCGCGACGCTCGATCCGATGATGGCGGCGCTCGAGCGGCTCGCGGACTGGCCGCGCAGCGTGTTCTGGCTGCCGATGCCGGACTGGCCGGTGCTGACGCTTGCTTGCGTGGGCGTCGCATGGGTGTTGCTGCCGCGCGGCTGGCCGCTGCGCTGGGCGGCGCCGCTCACCTGGCTGCCGCTCGTCGCGCCGGCGCCGGACCGGCCGCCGGAAGGCGGGTTCCGGCTGACCGTGGTCGACGTCGGGCAAGGCGCATCGGTACTGGTCGAGACCGCGCGTCGCACGCTGCTGTTCGACGCCGGGCCGGGGGCGGAGTCGACCCATGCGGGCGAGCGGATCGTCGTGCCGTTCCTGCGCGCCCGTGGGATCCGGGATCTCGACACGCTCGTGTTGAGCCATGCGGACGCGGATCACGCCGGCGGCGCACCCGCCGTCTATGCGGCGGTCGACGTGCGTCAGCTGCTGGGCGGGATGCCGGCCGGCAACCGGCTGTGGCGCGACGCGCAGGCGGCTGGCGTTGCGAGCCGAGTGCCGTGCGCGGCGGGGCAGCGCTGGCACTGGGATGGCGTGACGTTCACGATGCTCTGGCCGCAGGGCGGCCCCGGCGGCGGCGCGACGAACGCGCAATCGTGCGTGCTGCGCATCGACGCGGGCGGCACGTCAGCGCTGCTGACGGGGGACATTGAAGCGAGCGTCGAGCGCCGGCTCGTCGACACGGATCGCGATGCGCTTGCCGCACAGATCCTGATCGTCGCGCATCACGGCAGCCGCACGTCGTCGGTCGAGCCTTTCCTCGATTCGGTCGGGCCGCGCGTCGCGGTATTTCCTGTAGGCTATCGCAATCGTTTCGGGCATCCGCACCGGACCGTCCTTGCACGTTTCGCGGCGCGCGGGATCCCGTTGCCGCGCACCGATCGCGACGGCGCCGTGCGGTTCGACGTCGCGCCGGCGGACGGAAGGTTCGCGCTCGAACTTCACCGCGATGCGCAGCGCCGCTACTGGATGGACCGGTGACGTGCCGCGCGGGATGACGGCTATGCGTGGGACCCGAGCAAGCGCTGAAGCGCCAACTCAGGTCGACCGCGAAGCATGGGACCTGACTAAGCGCTGAAGCGCCAACTCAGGTCGACAAAGGAGACACCGGCGTTTGAAGGACATCATCCATTTTTCGCACGCGAACGGCTTTCCGGCGTCGACGTACCGGACGATCTTCGCCGAACTGGCCGACGACTACGAGCTGCGCTACATCGAGCGGATCGGGCACGACCGGCGCTACCCGGTCACGCGAGACTGGCCGCACCTCGTCGAGCAGCTGCTCGACGACATCGGTGGTCGTTACGAGCGGCCGGTGTGGCTCGTCGGCCATTCGCTCGGCGGCTATCTGTCGCTGATGGCCGCGCTGAAGAAGCCGCAGTGGGTACGTGGCGTGGTGATGCTGGATTCGCCGATCATCGCCGGCTGGCGCAGCGGCGCATTGCGCGCCAGCCAGTGGGCGGGGCTCGACGAGCGGCTGTCGCCGGCCGCGGCGACGCGCAACCGGCGCACGCACTGGGCGAGCCGCGACGAAGCCTGGCGGCATTTCCGCGAGAAACCGGCGTTCGCGCGCTGGGACGAGCGGATGCTGGCCGACTACATCGACTACGGCATTCCGCAGGCGGCCGTCGACGGCGAGCGCGCGCTCGCGTTTGACCGGCAGGTCGAGTACCTGATCTACCGGACCTTGCCGCATACGCTCGGCCCGAGGCTTGCGCACGGCACGCCAGTGCCGCTCGGCTTTCTCGCCGGCACGCACTCGCGCGAAGTGCGGCAGGTCGGGCTCGACGCCACGCGCCGCGCGACTCACGGGCGTATCGAGTGGCTCGAGGGCAGTCACCTGTTCCCGATGGAGCGGCCGCTGGAGACGGCGCGCGCATTGCAGCGGATGCTGAATACGCTGCGCGCGGAAGAAGGGGCCGTCGTGTCCGCGCACGACGCATGAAACGCGGCCCGGCCCTGTGCCGGGCGCCGGCCGGCGTGTGGGGCGCATCCCGTCCGATTGCGGCGCATCCGACGCGGCAGGCTCGGCTGGCGAGGCACAGCGGGAAAGGGCGCAATCATCGCGTCAATTGCTGAGAGAAGCGCGGGCTTTACGGTATAATCCGTTTTTCCCGCGAGCATCCAGCGATGACCAAATATGTTTTCGTCACCGGCGGCGTAGTTTCTTCCCTCGGCAAGGGTATTGCCGCCGCCTCTCTCGCCGCGATCCTCGAATCGCGCGGTCTGAAAGTCACCCTCCTCAAACTCGATCCGTACATCAACGTCGACCCCGGCACGATGAGTCCGTTCCAGCACGGCGAAGTGTTCGTGACGGAAGACGGTGCGGAAACCGACCTCGACCTCGGCCACTATGAGCGCTTCATCAGCACGAAGATGCGCAAGGCCAACAACTTCACGACCGGCCAGATCTACGAATCGGTGATCCGCAAGGAACGCCGCGGCGACTATCTCGGCAAGACCGTGCAGGTGATTCCGCACATCACGAACGAGATCCAGGCGTTCATCGAGCGCGGGGCCGCGTCGGCCACCTGCGGCGAGCCGGACGTCGCGATCGTCGAGATCGGCGGCACGGTCGGCGACATCGAGTCGCTGCCGTTCCTCGAGGCGGCGCGCCAGATGAGCCTGCGCCTCGGCCGCAACAGCGCGTGCTTCGTGCACCTGACGCTCGTGCCGTACGTCGCGACGGCCGGCGAGCTGAAGACGAAGCCGACCCAGCACAGCGTGCAGAAGCTGCGCGAGATCGGCATCCTGCCGCACGTGCTGCTGTGCCGCGCGGATCGCCCTATCCCCGACGACGAATCGAAGAAGATCTCGATGTTCTCGAACGTGCCCGAAGACGCCGTGATCTCGGTGTGGGACGCCGACAGCATCTACAAGATTCCGCAGATGCTGCACGACCAGGGCCTCGACCGGATCATCTGCGAGGAGCTGAAGCTGTCGCCGCACGACGCCGACCTCGCGATCTGGTCCGAGCTCGTCGAGAAGCTGGAGCACCCGAAGCACGAAGTGACGATCGGCATGGTCGGCAAGTACGTCGACCTGACCGAGTCGTACAAGTCGCTGATCGAAGCGCTGCGCCATGCGTCGATCCACACGTCGACGAAGGTCAACATCGAGTACATCGACTCGGAAGAGATCGAGGCGAACGGCGTCGACAGCCTGAAGCACCTGGATGCGGTGCTCGTTCCGGGCGGTTTCGGCCGTCGCGGCACGGAAGGCAAGATCGCGGCAATCCGCTTTGCGCGCGAGGCGAAGGTGCCGTACCTCGGCATCTGCCTCGGCATGCAGCTCGCGGTGATCGAGTTCGCGCGCGACGTCGTCGGCCTGAAGCAGGCGAACAGCACCGAATTCGATCAGGAGACGCCGGAACGCGTCGTCGCGCTGATCAACGAGTGGTACGACCGCGAAGGCAAGATCGAGAAGCGCACCGAGGACTCCGACCTCGGCGGCACGATGCGTCTCGGCTCGCAGCGCTGCCCGATCAAGCCCGGCACGCTCGCGGAAGAGATCTACGGCAAGGATGTGAACGAGCGTCACCGCCACCGTTATGAAGTCAATAACCGCTTCGTGCCCCAGCTCGAAAGCGGCGGCCTTATCATCAGCGCGCGTACCCCGAGCGAGGACCTGCCGGAAATGATGGAACTGCCGCGCTCGATGCACCCGTGGTTCGTCGGCGTGCAGTTCCACCCGGAATTCACGTCCACGCCGCGTGACGGTCATCCTCTGTTCAAGTCGTTCGTCGAAGCTGCGCTGGCCAACCAGCAGGCGCGCGCCGGAGTGAAAGCATGAAGCTGTGCGATTTCGAGGTCGGTCTCGACAAGCCGTTCTTCCTGATTGCGGGCACCTGTGTCGTCGAATCCGAACAGATGACGATCGACACGGCCGGCCGCCTGAAGGAAATCTGCGAGCAGCTGAACATCCCGTTCATCTACAAGTCGTCCTATGACAAGGCGAACCGCAGCTCGGGCAAGTCGTTCCGCGGCCTCGGAATGGACGAGGGGCTGCGCATCCTGTCCGAGGTGAAGCGCCAGCTCGGCTTGCCGGTGCTCACCGACGTGCACTCGATCGACGAGATCGAGACGGTCGCGTCGGTCGTCGACGTGCTGCAGACGCCCGCGTTCCTGTGCCGCCAGACCGACTTCATCCACGCGTGCGCGCGCTCGGGCAAGCCCGTCAACATCAAGAAGGGCCAGTTCCTCGCGCCGCACGACATGAAGAACGTGATCGACAAGGCGCGTGAAGCGGCCCGCGAAGCAGGGTTGTCGGAAGACCGCTTCATGGCGTGCGAGCGCGGCGTTTCGTTCGGCTACAACAACCTCGTGTCGGACATGCGTTCGCTCGCGATCATGCGCGAGACGGGCTCGCCCGTCGTGTTCGACGCAACCCACTCGGTGCAGCTGCCGGGCGGGCAGGGCACGAGCTCGGGCGGCCAGCGCGAGTTCGTGCCGGTGCTCGCGCGCGCGGCGGTCGCCACGGGCGTCGCGGGCCTGTTCATGGAAACGCACCCGAAGCCGGCGGAAGCGAAGTCGGACGGCCCGAACGCGGTGCCGCTCGACCGGATGGGCGCGCTGCTGGAGACGCTCGTCACGCTGGACCAGGCGGTGAAGCGCAACCCGTTCCTGGAAAACGATTTCAACTAAGAACGTATGAACCTGCGGCGGCTTCGCGCGTCTGTAGCGAAAGCGGCTTTCGCGCATGCGCCGTCGCAGGATGAAGAATCCATCGTCATTCTCAGAGGAAACCCATGAGTGCAATCGTAGATATCATCGGCCGCGAGATTCTGGATTCGCGCGGCAACCCCACCGTCGAATGCGACGTGCTGCTCGAATCGGGCACGATGGGCCGCGCGGCGGTGCCGTCGGGCGCGTCCACCGGCTCGCGTGAAGCGATCGAACTGCGCGACGGCGAAGCCGGCCGCTATAACGGCAAGGGCGTGCTGAAGGCGGTCGAGCACATCAACACCGAGATCTCCGAAGCCATCATGGGCCTCGACGCGTCGGAACAGGCGTTCCTCGACAAGACGCTGCTCGAGCTCGACGGAACCGACAACAAGTCGCGCCTCGGCGCAAACGCGATGCTGGCCGTGTCGATGGCCGTCGCGAAGGCCGCCGCTGAAGAAGCCGGCCTGCCGCTGTACCGCTACTTCGGCGGTTCGGGCGCGATGCAACTGCCGGTGCCGATGATGAACATCGTCAACGGCGGCGCGCACGCGAACAACAGCCTCGACATCCAGGAATTCATGATCGTCCCGGTGAGCCAGCCGACGTTCCGTGAAGCCCTGCGTTGCGGCGCGGAAGTGTTCCACGCGCTGAAGAAGATCCTGAGCGACCGCGGCATGAGCACGGCGGTGGGCGACGAAGGCGGCTTCGCGCCGAACTTCGGCAGCAACGACGAGTGCCTGTCGACGATCCTGCAGGCGATCGAGAAGGCCGGCTACCGTGCGGGCGAGGACGTGCTGCTCGCGCTCGACTGCGCGGCATCCGAGTTCTACCACGACGGCAAGTACCAGCTCGCGGGCGAAGGCCTGCAACTGTCGTCGGCCGAGTTCACCGACTACCTCGCGACGCTCGCCGACAAGTTCCCGATCGTGTCGATCGAGGACGGCATGCACGAAGGCGACTGGGACGGCTGGAAGCTGCTGACCGAACGTCTCGGCAAGAAGGTGCAGCTCGTCGGCGACGACCTGTTCGTCACCAACACGCGCATCCTGAAGGAAGGCATCGAGAAGGGCATCGCGAACTCGATCCTCATCAAGATCAACCAGATTGGCACGCTGACCGAAACGTTCGCGGCGATCGAGATGGCGAAGCGCGCGGGCTACACGGCCGTGATCTCGCACCGCTCGGGCGAAACGGAAGATTCGACGATCGCGGACATCGCGGTCGGCCTGAACGCCGGCCAGATCAAGACGGGTTCGCTGTCGCGCAGCGACCGCATCTCGAAGTACAACCAGCTGCTGCGCATCGAGGAAGATCTCGGCGATATCGCGAGCTACCCGGGCAAGTCGGCGTTCTATAACCTGCGCTAACGCGCTACTATCGGGCTGGTTTGCTTCGACGCCGCTCTGCGTGATACGTGGAGCGGCGCTTCTTATATCTGCGTCTCCTACATGCGGCTTGTCACTGTCGTCCTGATTGCCTTGCTGGCGCTTATTCAGTACCCCCTATGGTGGGGGCATGGCGGCTGGCTGCGTGTGCACGAGTTGCGTCAGCAGCTCGACAGCCAGTTGCAGAAGAACGCCGACGAAAAGCTGCGCAATGAGCGGACCGCGGGCGAAGTGCAGGATCTGCAGGGCGGCACGGCGGCCATCGAGGAGCGCGCGCGCTACGAGATGGGCATGGTGAAGGACGGCGAGGTGTTCGTGCAGTTCGTGTCGCCGAACGCGCAGGCCGCGCAGGCGGCGCCCGCCGCCAACATGCTGTCGAGCACGTCGACGCGCGGCGAAGTCTCGGCGGCGCCGGTGCGCGTCGTGCCGAATCCGCAGTCGATGGCGAAGCCGTCGCGGCACCACGCCGGCGAGAAGGGGAAGCAGCCGCATCACTGATTGCGGTGATGCGAGCCCATTGAAAAAGCGCGGGAAATGCCGCGCTTTTTTATTTCCTGCCGGTCGGCAATCGAACCGCTGAAGGCCTTACCACCACCAGCCCGGATAGCCGTAGCTGAACCCCGTGCCCCCACCCGCCGCCGTAATAGCCGCCATAGTACGTGACGGGCGGCGGCGTGTAGTACGACCACGCGCGAATCGCGGCTTCGGTCGCGATCGCGTCGTCCTGTTCGCGCAGCACCTGCCGGTCGATCTCGTCGTAGCGCTTGCGCTCGGCGGACGTCAACGTGACTGGCTGGCCGGACGCGTGTTGTTCGGGCAGGCGGCTCAGGATCGTGGAGGCCGGCTGCACCGCGCAACCGGCGAGGACGAGCATGCCGGCTGCGGCGCTCGTCAGCAACAGGGGGCGAAACAGGCGATTCATGTCCTTCTCCAGCGGCGCGCCGGCGACCCGAGAGGCGGGGTGGCGCGCTCGACGCACGTGCGTCGTTCATTATGCGCCCGCGCGCCCGCGCGCCCGCGCGCCGGCGGGTGCGCGGGCGCGCGGGCGCGCGGCTCAGTGACGCTGCTCGGCGGCAGGCGTCATGCCGCTCGCGAGTTCGGGCGCGGCAAACAGCTGCGCGACGTCGACGGGATCGAACTCGTAGCGCTGGTTGCAGAATTCGCAATGGATTTCGACGTGACCGCGTTCGACGATCACGCTGTCGACTTCTTCCTGGCCGAGCATCTTCAGCATCGCGCCGACCTTCTCGCGCGAGCACGTGCACTCGAAGCGCGTGCCGGCCGGGTCGAAGTGCTGGACGTTCTCCTGCCAGAACAGCCGGCGGAACACGACGTCCGGCTCGACCTCGAGCAGTTCCTTGGCGGACAGCGTGCCGCCGAGCGTGCACACGCGCTCCCACGTATCGACATCGGTTTCCGCGGCGCGCGGCACGATGCCGCCGTCGCCCGGCAACTTCTGCAGTAGCATGCCGACCGCGCGGTCGCGATCGGCGGCGAGCCACAGGCGCGTATCGAGCTGCTCCGAGTGGTGCATGTAATGCTCGAGCACCTGCGCGATCGACTCCAGCGACCCGTGTTCGCCGTTGAGCGGCACGATCCCCTGGTACGGCTGCTGGCCCGGCTGCTTGTCGGCCGGGTCGAGCGTGATCACGCAGCGCCCATGGCCGCTCGCGTTGACGAGATCGGCGAAGCGGACGTCGTCCGCGATCGTCTGTGCCACGTCGCCGGAAAACTTCGCGGTCGCGCGCATCGACAGATCCGAGCTGCACTGCACGACCAGCATCTTCACCGGCCCGTCGCCGAAGATCTGCATGACGAGGGTGCCGTGAAATTTCAGGTTCGCCGACAGCAGCGCGCATGCGGCCATCATCTCGCCGAGCACCGTGCGCACGGGGGCCGGGTAGTCGCGGCGGGTCAGCACCTCCTGCCACGTGTTGCGCAGCGAAACGATCTCGCCGCGCACGGGCGCCGCGTTGAACATGAATTTCTGTAACTGGTCGCTCACTCTTGTTCCTTGAATTCCGCGCGGATCAGCCGATCCGCACGAGTTGCTCCTTGAAGTGCGCACGCCGGTCGACGTACGTCTTCGCATTCGCCTGCAGCCGCGCGACGTCTTCGGCCGACAGCTCGCGCACCACTTTCGCGGGGGCGCCGAGAATCAGCGAATTGTCCGGAAACGTCTTGCCCTCCGTCACGACCGCGCCGGCGCCAACCAGACAGTTGCGGCCGATCACCGCACCATTCAAGACCACCGCCTGAATTCCGATCAGCGAGCCTTCGCCGATCGTGCAGCCGTGCAGCATCGCCTGGTGCCCGATCGTCACATTCGCGGCGATCGTCAGCGGATAGCCGGGGTCGGTGTGCAGCACCGCGCCTTCCTGCACGTTGCTGCCCGCGCCGACCGTGATCGGCTCGTTGTCGCCGCGCAGCGTCGCGCCGAACCACACGCTCGCGTTTTCCTCGAGTACGACTTTGCCGATGATGGCCGCCGTATCGGCGACGAACACGCTTTCGTGGATGGTCGGGGCAGTGTCGCCCAGCTTGTAGATCGTCACATTGTCTCCTTTGTCGAGCGGACCTGGCGCTTTCGCGCCGAGTCCGGGCCCATGCAAAGCGGTATCGTTCGGTAGGCGCCGGTAAAATGACGCGTTTCGCGCCGCGCCTGTCGCCGCAGCACAGGCGCGTATTGTAAACCGTTGCGCGCGGCGGCTCCCGACGCGCATTCAGCGGTGCCCCCGGTCATGAACATGGTGCCTTTTTCTTCCCTCGATTCCGACGCGCAGACCTGCGTGCGCCGCGCGGCGCTCGACGCCCTGCGCACACCCGAGCCGGCCGCGAAGGCTGCTCGGGTGCGCACGCTGTACGACGCGCTGCTGGCCGGGCAGGCAACGATCGATCCGTCGCTCGCACTGCCGGAGCCGGCCGGATTGCCCGGGCGTCCGGCGCGCCCCGCGCTGGTCGAGCCGCGCCAGCTGGAGCGGCGCAGCATGCGCTCGCCGGAAGGCCGGGCGGTGCTGCTGCACGCGCTCGCGCATATCGAATTCAACGCGATCAATCTGGCGCTCGATGCGGTGTGGCGCTTTGGCGGCCAGCCGGACGCGTTCTACGCGGACTGGCTGAAGGTCGCCGCCGAAGAGGCGTATCACTTTTCGCTGCTGGCCGGCCGGCTCGCCGAATTCGGTCACGCGTACGGCGATTTCCCCGCGCACAACGGGCTGTGGGAGATGTGCGAGCGCACGGCGGGCGACGTGCTTGCCCGCATGGCGCTCGTGCCACGCACGCTCGAGGCGCGTGGCCTCGACGCGTCGCCGCCGATCCGCGCGCGGCTCGCGCAGGCGGGCGACCATGCGTCGGCCGCGATCCTCGACGTGATCCTGCGCGACGAAATCGGCCACGTCGCGATCGGCAACCGCTGGTTCCGCCATTTGTGCGTCGAGGCCGGCCGCGACCCGGTGCCGACCTACCGGCAACTGGCCGAACAGTACCGCGCGCCGCGCTTGCGCGGCCCGTTCAATTTCGATGCGCGTCGCAGCGCCGGGTTCGAGCCCGCCGAACTGGACGCGCTTGCGGCGCAGGACGAGGCCGCGGCGCGGGATGGGGCCTGATCGAGGGTATCACCCGTCGGGCAGGAGCGGCGCTGGTTGCGCGGACGCCGACCGTCGCGACGCGCGATGCGCGGCGCCTAGCCTAGAGGAGTGCCTCGACACGCGTGACGATTGCGGCACGCGCCCGCGCAGCAGCATCGTTATAATCGAACGACCATTCTTTTTTTGACGGCTGCCATGACTGCCACGAGTTCTGTTTCCGATTTCGTCACGGTTCACGGCGTCAGGCTGCATGTCCGGCGCTGGGGCCGGCCGGATGCGCCGACGCTGTTCATGCTGCACGGCTGGATGGACGTCGCCGCGTCGTTCCAGTTCGTCGTCGACGCGCTGGCGGGCGACTGGCAGGTGATCGCGCCGGACGCGCGCGGCTTCGGCCTGTCCGACTGGCCGGTGGCGCGGCAGGGCGGCGGTCATTACTGGTTCCATGAATACATCGCCGATCTCGATGCGCTGCTGGACCACTATGCGCCGACCGGCCAGGCTAACCTGGTCGGGCACAGCATGGGCGCGAACGTCGTGTGCCTGTATGCCGGCGCGCGGCCGGAGCGCGTGCGGCGCGTCGTCGACCTCGAGGGTTTCGGCCTGGCCCCGGCGCGGGCCGAGCAGGCGCCGGGCCGGCTGCGCGGCTGGCTCGACGGACTGTGCGCGCCGCCGGCGCTGAAGCCCTACGCATCGCTCGACGAGGTGGCCGCCCGCCTGATCAAGACCAATCCGCGGCTCGAGCCGCGCCGCGCGGCGTTCCTGGCCGCGCACTGGTCGAAGCGGGGCGACGACGGGCGCTTCCATCTGCTGGCCGATCCCGCGCACAAGATGGACGGGCCGTTGTTGTACCGGCTCGACGAAGTGATGGCGACCTGGGCGCAGGTGCGCGCGAAGGTGCTGCATGTCGAGGCGGTCGATTCGCCGACGCTCGCCTATCTGGCCGGAGACATCCCGCTGCCGGAGTTCAAGGCGCGCTTCAGGGCGTTCCCGGACTGGCGCGAAAAGCTTGTCGAAGATGCCGGCCACATGGTTCACCACGACCAGCCTGAGCAGATCGCGGCGCTGATCGAGGCGTTCTGCGCATAGCGTTTGCGGCCGGCGCGCGGCCGGACGGTAAGGGGGAGGGGCGGCGGCGGAATGCCGCATTGCAGTAGAATGAAGCTTCACCTCCGATGCCTACGATGAACGCTGATCTCCACTGCCATTCGAATGTCTCCGACGGATTGCTGTCGCCTGTCGATGTCGCGCGCCGCGCCCATGCCGGCGGCGTGACCCTCTGGGCGCTCACCGATCACGACGAGCTGGGCGGCCAGGCGGCGGCGCGCAGCGAGGCGGAGGCGCTCGGCATGCGCTACCTGAGCGGTGTCGAGATTTCCGTGACCTGGGCGTCGCGCACGGTGCACGTCGTCGGCCTGAACATCGATCCGGCAAATCCGGCGCTCGTCGACGGCCTGTATCGCACGCGCCACGGCCGCGCGGGCCGCGCGCAGGCGATCGCCGCGCAGCTCGAGAAGCTCGGCATTCCGGGCGCATACGACGGCGCGCTGAAATACGTGTCGAATCCCGACCTGATCTCGCGCACGCATTTCGCGCGCTTCCTCGTCGAGAACGGGCACGCGGAATCGACGTCGGACGTCTTCGACCGGTTGCTCGGCGACGGCAAGCCCGGCTTCGTGCCGCATCGCTGGGCGAAGCTGTCCGATGCGGTGCAGTGGATCCGCGGCGCGGGCGGCGAGGCGGTCGTCGCGCATCCGGGACGTTATCGCTACACGCCGGTCGAGTTCGACGCGTTCTTTGGCGAATTCATCGACCTCGGCGGCCGCGCGATCGAGGTTGTGACCGGCAGCCATACGCCGGACCAGTATCGCGAATATGCGGACGTCGCGCGCCGCTTCGGCTTCGAAGTATCGTGCGGCTCGGATTTTCACGCGCCCGGAGAAGGGCGCATCGAGCTGGGCAGCCTGCCGCCGCTGCCGTCCGACCTGAAGCCGGTCTGGGAACGCTGGCTCTGACGTCCCGCGGCGGCCGGCCGCGCGCGTCGCCTGCGCGGCGCGCCCCCCGTTCAATCCCTCTTTACCCGTCCCCATGTCCCAGTTCTTCAGGATTCATCCGGATAATCCGCAGCCGCGCCTGATCAAGCAGGCGGTGGAGATCGTCAACAAGGGGGGCGTGGTCGCGATGCCGACCGACTCCAGCTATGCGCTCGCGTGCCACCTTGACGACAAGGATGCGGTCGAGCGCGTGCGCCGCATCCGCGGCCTCGACGAAAAGCAGCACCTGTCCCTGCTGGTGCGCGACCTGTCGGAACTCGCGAACTTCGCGATGGTGGACAACCGGCAGTACCGGCTGATCAAGTCCGTGACGCCCGGCCCGTATGTGTTCATCCTGCAGGCGACGAAGGAGGTGCCGCGGCGGCTGTCGCATCCTTCGCGCAAGACGATCGGGCTGCGGGTGCCGGAGCATGCGATCACGCTTGCGCTGCTCGAATCGCTCGGCCAGCCGCTGCTCGGCACGACGTTGATCCTGCCGCCCGAAGAGGAGCCGCTCAACGACCCGGAGGACATCCGCGCGCGGCTCGAGAAGCAGGTCGATCTCGTGATCGACGGCGGCGCGTGCCCGCGCGAGCCGTCGACGGTGATCGACCTGACGGCCGAGGAGCCGCAGCTCGTGCGCGCGGGCCGCGGGCCGCTCGAGCCGTTCGGGCTGACGGCGGCGTGAGCCAGCGCCGTTCCTTCCGTGTCCGTGCGATTGCGCTTGTTACAATAACGCGATATGGACGCTAACCTGATACAGACCATCGCCGTCTACGCGCTGCCCGTGATCTTCGCGATCACGCTGCACGAGGCCGCGCACGGCTACGCCGCACGCCTTCTGGGCGACAACACCGCCTACATGATGGGGCGCGTATCGTTCAATCCGATGCGCCACATCGACCCGATCGGTACGATCGCGATCCCGCTCGTGATGTATTTCCTGACCGGCGGCGCGTTCCTGTTCGGCTACGCGAAGCCGGTGCCGGTGGCGTTCCGCAACCTGCGCGATCCGCGCTGGGGCAGCCTATGGGTGTCGCTGGCCGGCCCCGCGTGCAATTTCGTGCAGGCGCTGCTGTGGGGCGTGCTGAGCATCGTGCTCGCCGCCGCGCACGTCGACGAGCCGTTCTTCGCGCGCATGGCGCTCGCCGGCGTCAGCGTGAACCTCGTGCTCGGCGTGCTGAACCTGTTCCCGCTGCCGCCGCTCGACGGCGGCCGCATCCTGGCGGCGCTGCTGCCGCCGAAGCAATCGATCGCGCTGTCACGCATCGAGCCGTACGGTTTCATCATCGTCCTGTTGCTGGTCGCGACAGGCGTGCTGACGAATTTCTGGCTGCGTCCGCTCGTCAACGTGGGCTATCGCGTGGTGGCGGCCATCCTGACTCCTTTCGCCTCGCTTTTCTAACGACAATCATGTTCCCAGATCGTATTTTCTCCGGCATGCGGCCCACCGGGTCGCTGCACCTCGGCCACTATCACGGCGTGCTGAAAAACTGGGTGAAGCTGCAGTCCGAGTACCCGTGCTTCTTCTGCGTTGTCGACTGGCATGCGCTGACGACGCACTACGAGACGCCCGAGGTCATCGAGAAGAACGTGTGGGACGTGCTGATCGACTGGCTCGCGGCCGGCATCGACCCGGCGCAGGCGACGCTGTTCATCCAGAGCAAGGTGCCCGAGCATGCTGAGCTCGCGCTGCTGCTCGGCATGAGCACGCCGCTCGGCTGGCTCGAGCGCGTGCCGACCTACAAGGAGCAGATGGAGAAGCTGAAGGACAAGGATCTGTCGACCTACGGCTTCCTCGGCTATCCGGTGCTGATGGCGGCGGACATCCTGCTGTACCGCGGCTCGCTCGTGCCGGTCGGCGAGGACCAGGTGCCGCACGTCGAGATGACGCGCGAGATCGCGCGCCGCTTCAACTACCTGTACGGCCGTGAGCCGGGCTTCGAGGAGAAGGCGCTCGAAGCCGCGAAGAAGCTCGGCGGCAAGCGCGCGAAGCTGTATCACGAGCTGCGCATCGCGTATCAGCAGGAGGGTGACGACGAGGCGCTCGAACAGGCGCGCGCGATGCTGCAGGAATCGCAGAGCCTGTCGATGAGCGACCGCGAGCGCCTGTTCGGCTATCTCGAAGGCGCGCGCAAGATCATCCTCGTCGAGCCGCAGGCGATGTTGACCGAAGCGTCCCGCATGCCGGGCCTCGACGGCCAGAAGATGTCGAAGTCGTACGGCAACACGATCGGCCTGCGCGAGGACGCGGAGACGATCACGAAGAAGGTCCGCACGATGCCGACCGACCCGGCGCGCGTGCGCCGCACCGATCCGGGCGATCCGGACAAGTGCCCGGTGTGGCAGCTGCACCAGGTCTATACGGACGAGGCGACCCACGAGTGGGTGCAGAAGGGCTGCCGTTCGGCTGGCATCGGCTGCCTCGACTGCAAGCAGCCGGTGGTCGAAGGCATCCTGCGCGAACAGCAGCCGATGCTCGAGCGCGCGCAGAAGTACATGGACGATCCGTCGCTGCTGCGCGCAATCGTCGCGGACGGCTGCGACAAGGCGCGCAAGTACGCGACGGAGACGATGCGCGACGTGCGCGACGCGATGGGCCTGTCGTACACGTGAACGGCACACATGAACCGGCCGTGTCCGCCGGCGGCGGGCACGGCGCGTCGACCGAGCCGTCGCGCTGGGTCGCCGGCTGGACGCCGCTGATCGCGGCCGGCGGCGCGGTGCTGGACGTCGCCGCGGGCGGCGGGCGGCATGCGCGCTGGTTTGCCGCGCACGGGCATCCGGTCGTCGCGCTCGAACGCGATCCGGCCGCGCTCGCCGCGTTGCGTGCGCTTCCCGGCGTGGACGCCCGCGACGCCGATCTGGAAGGCGCACCGTGGCCGCTGCCGGCCGGCGAGCGGTTTGCGGCCGTGGTCGTCACGAATTATCTGCATCGTCCGCTCTGGCCCCATCTGCTCGATGCGCTCGAGCCGGGCGGCGTGCTCGTCTACGAAACCTTCGCGCGAGGAAACGAAACGGTCGGCAAGCCGTCGAACCCTGCGTTCCTGCTCGCGCCGGGCGAACTGCTCGAAGCTGTGCGCGGCCGCCTGCGCGTGGTGGGGTACGAAGACGGCTTCGTCGCTGCGCCGCGCGCGGCGTTCGTCCAGCGCATCTGCGCGGTGCGCGAGGGCGCGGCCACGGGGTCGGAGGCGGGTATTCCGCGTTACGAACTGCCCGGCTAATCCGCTACAATCTCAACGTTTACCGATTCATATTCAATCGCGTTTCATGGCTAACGGCACCCAAGACGGCATTCAAATCCGCGGCAGCATCCCCGCGATCGTCACCCCGATGCTCGAAGACGGCAGTCTCGATCTGCCGGCGTTTCGCAAGCTGATCGACTGGCACATCGAAGAAGGCACCGACGCGCTGGTCGTGGTCGGCACGAGTGGCGAGTCGGCGACGCTCAACGTCGAAGAACACATCCTGATGATCCGCACCGCGGTCGAGCACGCGGCCAAGCGCATTCCGATCATCGCCGGCGCGGGCGGCAATTCGACCGCCGAGGCGATCGAGCTGACGAAGCACGCGAAGGCGGTCGGCGCGGACGCGACGCTGCAGGTCGTGCCGTACTACAACAAGCCAACGCAGGAAGGGATGTATCGCCACTTCAAGGCGATTGCCGAGGCGATCGATCTGCCGGTGATCCTGTACAACGTGCCGGGCCGCACGGTCGCGGACATGTCGAACGAGACGATGCTGCGTCTCGCGGAGGTGCCGGGCATCATCGGCGTGAAGGAAGCGACCGGCAACATCGATCGCGCCGCGCAGCTGATCAAGGCCGCGCCGGCGCATTTCGCGATCTACAGCGGCGACGATCCGACCGCGATCGCGCTGATGCTGCTGGGCGGCCACGGCAACATCTCGGTGACGGCGAACGTCGCGCCGCGCGCGATGAGCGCGCTGTGCCGCGCGGCGCTGGCAGGCGACGTGAAGACGGCGCGCGAACTGCACATGCAGCTGCTGTCGCTGCACAAGAACCTGTTCATCGAGGCGAATCCGATTCCGGTGAAGTGGGCGCTGCAGGCGATGGGCAAGATGCAGGGCGGCATCCGCCTGCCGCTCACGCCGCTTGACGAACGGTGCCACGACGCGGTGCGCTCGGCGCTCGTCGAAGCCGGCGTCCTGGCCTGATGGCGCGGCGGACGGGCACCGTCCGCCGATTCATTCCCTGATCAACCCGCACCGGCCGGCTCCGTCCGGCGCCGCTCCTGACGAGCGTTCTAGCAAGACGAAGGATTTCATGAAACGTTTCGCCTTTTCCTCTCGCGCCATCCAGGTTTCGGTGGTGGCGCTTGCGCTGGGCGCGCTCGCCGGCTGCGATACGCTGAACGATTATCTGGCCCCCGACAAGGTCAACTACAAGAACACCGGTTCAGCGCCGCCGCTCGCGGTGCCGAGCGACCTGAAGCCGGTGCCGACGAGCCAGCAGTTCGTCGCGCCGCCGGTCAATGCCGGCCTCGGCACGCTGCCTCCGCGTGCGACGACGGCAGCCGGCACCGCGACGGACGGCGTGCCGAGCGCGCAGGATCCGTTCGGCATGCACGTCGAACGCGACGGCGACCGCCGCTGGCTCGTCGTCGACGGCCGCACGCCGGAGCAGCTCTGGCCGATCCTGAAGGATTTCTGGCAGGACAACGGCTTCTCGCTGAAGACCGACGCGCCGTCGACGGGGATCATGGCCACCGACTGGGCGGAGAACCGCGCGAACATTCCCGACGACTGGTTCCGCCGCACGATCGGCAAGGTCGTCGATTTCGTGTATTCGTCCGGCACGCGCGACCGCTTCCGCACGCTCGTGAACCGCACGGCGGACGGCAACACCGACATCTCGATCACGCACAGCGCGATGGAGGAAATGATGGTCGGCCCGCAGGGCGGTACGTCGTCGCGCTGGGAGGAGCGTCCGCGCAACCCGGTGCTGGAGGCGGTGTTCCTGACGAAGCTGATGCAGAAGTTCGGCCTGTCCGAAACGCAGGCGAAACAGCTGCTGACCGACGCGCGGCCGTCGACGGCGCCCGCGCAGGTCAGCGCCGCGAGCGCCGGCACGGCGACGCTGCAGCTTGCCGAATCGTTCGACCGCGCATGGCTGCGCGTCGGCCTCGCGCTCGATCGCACCAACTTCACGGTCGACAACCGCGACCGCGAGAAGGGCATGTACTACGTGCGCTACGCGAATTCGATGGAAGAGCTGAAGCGCGACGGCCTGTTCGGCAAGCTGTTCTACGGCGGCCCGTCGGCGGCGAAGCCGGGCAAGGAATTCGTCGTCAACGTGCGTGCGCAGGGCGGTGGCGGCACGCAGGTCGCGGTAGTCGACGCGAACGGCCAGATCGACAACTCGTCGGACGCCCAGCGGATCATCTCGCTGCTTCACGCGCAATTGAACTAAGCGCGTGCGATTCGCCAGCCTCGGAAGCGGCAGCGAAGGCAACGCACTGGTGGTCGAAGCCGCGAGCGGCGCGACCACCACCCGCGTGCTGCTCGACTGCGGCTTTTCCGCCAAGGAGGTCGAGCGCCGGCTCGGCCGTCTGCATCTCGGCATCGACGATCTCGATGCGATCCTCATCACCCACGAACACAGCGACCATGTCGGCAGCGCGTTGACGCTCGCCCGGCGCGCGTCGTTGCCGCTTTACATGAGCTGGGGCACCGCGCGAGCGGTCGGCGCGGACGAAGCGGACGTCGAACTCCACGTCCTGTGGGGCGACGAGACGGCCCAGATACGCGATCTGGCGGTCCTGCCGTACACGGTCCCGCACGACGCGCGGGAGCCGCTCCAGTTCGTGTTCATGGACGGCTGCCACCGCCTCGGCGTGCTGACCGACGTGGGCGGGTCCACGCCGCACATCACGGCCGTCCTGAGCGGCTGCGACGCGCTGGTGCTGGAATCGAACCACGATACCGCGATGCTGGCCGCGAGCCGCTATCCGCAGTCGCTGAAGGCGCGGATCGGCGGCAGCCACGGGCACCTGAGCAACGACGCGGCGGCGGGCATCCTTGCGTCGCTCGAACGCAGCCGGCTGCAGCATCTCGTGGCGGCTCACCTGAGTCAGCAGAACAACCTGCCGGAACTGGCCCGCCAGGGGTTTGCGGGCGTGCTGGGCACGGACGGGAGCGAGGTGGTCGTCGCCACGCAGGAAGCGGGCTTCGACTGGCTGGCATTGACGTAGGAGGGCGGGCCTGCGGCCTAGAGCGGACGCCTGCGGATGTCAAAACGTGCAGACGTAAAAAAACCGGCCCGAGGGCCGGTTTTTTTTCAGCTGATGCTGAGGCTTACTGGCTTGCGCCCGAAGCCGGAGCAGCCGTCGCTGCCGAAGCAGCCGACGCCACAGCAGCAGCTGCGTCGCTCGCAGCAGCCGTTGCCGACGAAGCAGCAGCCGTTGCGTCGCTCGCAGCACCAGCAACTGCCGAAGCAGCCGACGAAGCGGCAGCAGCAGCGTCGCTAGCAGCCGGCGCAGCAGCTTGGTCTGCGCTCTTGTTGCAAGCAGCCAGTGCAACAGCAGCCAACAGGGAAGCTACGAGGAGGGATTTCTTCATGATCACGTCCTTTTATGGTTAAAGGGTAAGCAACAGCGCGAAACAATACCGGTAATGTGCTCCAACACCGACCTGGGCCGCTGGTGGAGACGCACTTCTAGAGCGTGAATCTTCCCTACGGCTTGGGCGGAAATTATATGCACTTTCCTATCGACCGTCGACAAATGCGGGGTCAATACGTTGTCTTTCCCATACAAAATTTGATTCGCATGGGCATACGGGTCAACTCACACTAATTCCGGCTCCAACCCGTATCCAGCCCGCACAATACCACTCGTGCAGCAAGGCTGTCATGGAGGGATCCCGGGATAGTGTTACAAACCGTTTCGCCTCCATCCGACGCTGATTGGCCAGCTCGGGCAGCCAATTGGCGGCCTGATCGAGTGGTCCTTCCTCGCCGTTGATGAAGTACGAGCGCGCGTTATACATCAATGCGGCGCGTCTGTCGAGAGATACGCCGCGCCGCGCAGCCTGCGCGACGAACGCTGCCTCGGAAAGCGCGCGCGCGGGCGGGTCGAATACGACGTTAGATTTGGGCTCGCTCAGGTAGCAGCCGAGGAATTCGGCGACATCCTGTTCGCGCCACTTGATGCCGTTGACAATCGCCGCGACCCGTTCGACCATCGCCGGCGGCAGGTGCGCCGGCGTCTCGACGGCGGGCTGCTTCGGATCGCGGTAGAGGTCGTCGCCGCGCACGCCGCTGCGCAGGCCGCCGCGCTCCGCGAGGTAATACAGGAACTGGGCGCCCAGTTCGCCGGCGGACGGAGCCCGGAAGCCAATCGAGCAGGTCATGCATTCGCCTTCGGCGATGCCGTCGTGCGCGATGTGCGGCGGCAGGTAGAGCATGTCGCCTGGCTCGAGCACCCATTCGTCGCTCGGTTCGAAATGCTCGAGGATCTTGAGCGGCACGCCTGGCTGCAGCGACAGGTCCTGCTGCGCGCCGATGCGCCAGCGGCGCTTGCCCTCGACCTGCAGCAGGAATACGTCGTACGAATCGAAATGGGGGCCGACGCCGCCGCCCTCAGTCGCATACGAGATCATCAGGTCGTCGAGGCGCGCGTCCGGGATGAAGCGGAAGCGGTCGAGCAGCGCGCGCGCGGCGTCGACGTGGAGGTCGAGCCCCTGCACCAGCAGGGTCCAGGCCTTGCGCGTGACGGGCGGCAGCGCGTCGTCGTCGAACGGGCCGTGCGCCAGTTGCCACTTGTTACGAAAGTGCGTGATCAGGCGCGATTCGGCGTCGTAGTCGCCCGCCAGCTCGAACAGTGCGTCGCGCGAGACGGGGGACGTCACGCCGGGGATCGCCTGGCGGATCAGCAGCGGTTTCTTTTGCCAGTAGCGGCGCATGAATTGCGCCGGCGTGAGGCCGCCGAGCAGCGGCGTGGGAAGATCGGGTGGCGGCGCGCCGACCGCGGCGGCTGCGCCGTCCAGCGGTTCGGCTTGAGACCGTTTGCGCATCGTATAATGAGAGTTGTATTTGGGAGAATTGGATGAAAATCGCAAAAAACACCGTCGTGTCGGTCACTTACAAGCTGTCGGATGCGCAAGGCAATCTGATCGAGGAAAGCGACGAGCCGATGGTCTATCTGCACGGCGGCTATGATGGCACGTTCCCCAAGATCGAGGAACAGCTTGACGGCCATGAGCCGGGTTACCAGGCGCAGATCCAGCTGGAGCCGGAGGACGCGTTCGGCGACTACGACCCCGAGCTCGTGAAGATCGAGCCGCGCGACCGTTTTCCCGAGCCGCTCGAAGTGGGCATGCAGTTCGAAGGCACGCCGGAGGACGCCGACGAAGAGATCGACTCGCTGATCTACACGGTCACCGACATCGCGGAAGACAAGGTCGTGCTCGACGGCAACCATCCGCTCGCCGGCATGGCGCTGCGTTTCTCGCTGACCGTGAAGGACGTCCGCGAGGCCACCGAGGACGAGATCGAGCATGAGCACGCGCACGGCGCGGAAGGGCTCGAAATCGTCGACGAGGACGAGGACGACGAGGACGGCGAGCCGTCAGGGCGCACGCTGCACTGAGCTGGCGGGCGCGCCTTGCGTCGGAGCCGCGTAGTAGGGCGCCGGCGCGGGGCCTGATGCGCCATTCGGCGCCCCGCTGTCGCCCGGCAGCGGCGGCGCGACCGACGAGGCGTCCGGCAGCGCAGGCAGGGCCGGGATCTCCGGCATCTGCGGGAGCGGGACATCGTCGTGCGGTGCGGCCGGCAAGGCCGGCGGCACCGGCAGGTTTTTCGGCACGTCCTGCAGGCTGACATTGAATAGCGTCTGCCGCGCGGGCGACACGCCGACCTTCACCCATTGATTTGCAGGCTGGCGCGGTCCGATCGCGACGCGCGTCAGGTTGCCTACGAGTTCCCCGTTGTCGGCACGCAGCGGACGGTCGATGACGTAGCCGTTCGCCAGAGGCTCGCCGCTCGCATGAATCACGAGTATCGGACCTCGGAAGGTGGCGGCCGCCTTGACCAGGGTGCGCTTTAGTTCGCGGAAACCGTCGCGCACGCGCGGGCGGTTGAAGCGCAGCCACGCGAAGCGTTCCGCGCGCTCGTAGCGGTCGAATTTCGGGTCGCCTTCGAAGATCACGACCAGCGCGCGCGCGTCGCGCCGCTTCGCGTATTCGGCTGCATGATCGATCCAGAATCCGTTCGCGACGATGCGATCCTCGAACTCGCCGTTGCGGCCGCCGGCCGTCAGGAAGTGATTGTTCGGCGCGGGGGCGTTGAGCGCGACGAACACGATGTCGTCGCGCACCCACCGCGCGTTCTCGCGATACGGCCGGAAACGCGCGACTTCGCTCTCGCGCGTGATCTGCAGCGCGCCCGGATCGGGCAGCGCCGCATCGGCGAGCAGCGTCTGCCGCAGGAAGTCGAGCCGTTCGACCGGGTCGTAGCCGCCTCCCGCCGCCGTGTTGCAGGTGACCCAGTCGTCGTGGCCGGGCACGAACACGAGCGGCGCGCGCGACGCGTCGAGAATCGCGCCGCGTTGCGTGTACAGCGCATCGCGGCACGCTTCCTTCGCTCCCTTCAGATCCCCCGCATACACGACGAACGCAAGGTTGCGCTCGCGCGCCATCGCCTCGAGCATCCGCTGCGCGGCGACCTCGTCCGCAGGCGATGCGATCACGCCGGAGACGACCGCGAACGAATAGGGCGCGCCGGCGCGCTTCGCGGGAGCAGCCTGGGCGAGCGGGCCGGAAAGCGCGAGCGCCGTCGCCGCGGCGAGCGCGACGTGCGCGAGCCGGCCGGCTGCCGCGCGCTTACGCGTGCCCGTCGGCATCGTGCGACTGGGCGAGCGCGCGCAGCTCGTACAGCAGGTCGAGCGCTTCACGCGGTTTCAGGTCGTCGGGGTCGATGTCGCGCAGTTTTTCGAGCGCAGGGTGGGGCGCGCTCGGCGTCACCGGCGCGTCCGCGCATTCGAGGTCGTCGGCAGCCGGCTGCGTGCTGAACAGGTCGAGTTGCGGCGTGTGCTGCGCGGCCGATTGCTGCTCGAGATATGCGAGATGCTTGCGCGCCGCACGGATCACCGGCGCCGGAACGCCTGCGAGCTGCGCAACCTGCAGCCCGTAGCTCTGGTTGGCGGGGCCTTCGTTGACCGCGTGCAGGAACACGATGCCGTGACCGTGTTCGACCGCCGACAGGTGGACGTTGGCCGCATGCGGGAATTCGGCCGGCAGCTGCGTCAGTTCGAAGTAGTGCGTCGCGAACAGCGTGTAGCAGCCGTTGTGCGCGAGCAGGTGCCGCGCGATCGCCCACGCGAGCGCGAGGCCGTCGAACGTCGACGTGCCGCGGCCGATTTCGTCCATCAGCACGAGGCTTTGCGGCGTCGCGTCGTTGAGAATCGCCGCCGCCTCGGTCATCTCGACCATGAACGTCGAGCGGCCGCCGGCGAGATCGTCCGCCGCGCCGATCCGCGTGAAGATCCGGTCGATCGGGCCGAAGCACGCGGACTTCGCCGGCACGTAGCTGCCGACATAGGCCATCAGCGCGATCAGCGCGGTCTGCCGCATGAACGTCGACTTACCGCCCATGTTCGGGCCGGTGATCAGCAGCAGCTTGCGTTCCGTGCCGAGCTTGCAGTCGTTCGCGATGAACTGCTCGACCTGCGCCTCGACGACCGGATGCCGGCCTTGCTCGATGTCGATGCCGATCTCGTCGGTGAACGTGGGGGCGACCCAGTCGAGTGCGCGGGCGCGCTCGGCGAACGCGGCGAGCAGGTCGAGTTCCGCGAGTGCGGACGCGACGCGCTGGCATTCGGGAATGAACGGCAGCAGCGCCTGCAGCACCGCGTCGTACAGCGCGCGCTCGCGCGCGAGCGCCCGTTCCTGCGCGGACAGCGCCTTGTCCTCGAAGGTCTTCAGCTCGGGCGTGATGTAGCGTTCGGCGTTCTTCAGCGTCTGGCGGCGGCGGTAGTCGTCCGGCACCTTGTCGGTCTGCCCGCGCGTGACTTCGATGTAGAAGCCGTGCACCTTGTTGTACTCGACCCGCAGGTTCGCGATGCCGGTGCGGGCGCGCTCGCGCGCTTCGAGGTCGATCAGGAACTGGCCGCAGTTTTCCGAGATGTCGCGCAGCTCGTCGAGCTCCGCATCGTAGCGGCGCGCGATCACGCCGCCGTCGCGCACCATCGCCGCCGGCTCGGGGGTGATCGCGTTCGTCAGCAGGTCCAGGCATTCGGCGGGCGGCGCCAGCGTGGCGTCGAGGCGGGCGATCGCGTCCGCGTTGCCGACGATCTGGCTGATGCGCTCGCGCAGCGCCGGCAGCGCGGCGAACGTGTCGCGCAGGCTCGACAGGTCGCGCGGCCGCGCGGAGAGCAGCGCGAGGCGGCCGGTGATCCGTTCGACGTCGGCGATTTGGCGCAGCGCGCTGCGCAGCGCATCGAGGCTCGCGTTCGCGGGCGCGTCGAGCAGCGCGCCGATCGCCTGCTGGCGCGACCGCGCGGCGACGGACGCGCGCGGCGGATGGTGCAGCCAGTGGCGCAGCAGGCGGCTGCCCATCGTCGTGCAGCAGGTATCGAGCAGCGAATACAGCGTCGGCGATTCGGTGCCGCGCAGCGTCTCGGTCAGCTCGAGGTTGCGGCGCGTGGACGGATCGAGCCCGATGTATTCGGTTTCGTTCTCGACCTTCAGGCTGCGCACGTGCCGCAGCTGCTGGCCTTGCGTGGCCGCCGCATACAGGAGCAGCGCGCCCGCGGCGCCGCAGGCGCTCGTCAGCGAGTGCGCGCCGAATCCGTCGAGGCTCGCGACGTCGAGCTGGTCGCACAGGCGCTGCGTGCCCGCCGCGATGTCGAAATGCCAGGCCGGCACGCGCTTGAGCGCGCCCGCGCCGGCGGGCATCGCGTCAGCGGACGCGTCCGCCGCGAGAATCTCGGCCGGCCGGATGCGCTCCAGCGCGGCGCCGAGCTGGTCGGGTTCGATCTCCGCGAGGCGCAGCGCGCCGCTGGCGAGGTTGAGCCACGCGAGGCCGATGTTGACCGCGACGCCGCGCTTGTTGTGGCCCGTGCACATCGCGAGCAGGTAGACGTCGCTCTTGTCGGACAGCAGCGCGGCGTCGGTCAGCGTGCCCGGCGTGACGACGCGCACGACCTTGCGCTCGACGGGGCCCTTCGACGTGGCCGGGTCGCCGATCTGTTCGCAGAGCGCAACCGATTCGCCCATCTTGACGAGCTTCGCGAGGTACTGCTCGACCGCGTGGTGCGGCACGCCGGCCATCCGGATCGGATTGCCGCCCGATGCGCCGCGCTGTGTCAGGGTCAGGTCGAGCAGGCGCGCGGCCTTTTCCGCATCGTCGAAGAACAGTTCGTAGAAATCGCCCATCCGGTAGAAGACGAGCGTGTCGGGGTGGTCGGCCTTGATGCGCAGGTACTGCTGCATCATCGGCGTATGGTTTTCGAGCCCGGCGACGGCTCGGGCCGCTGCCGACTGCGTATCGCTCGCGGCCGCGGCGGGCGTGCCTTTGAGCGATGTCGAGTCCATTGGGGTTTCGTGACTGACGGGCGTGTTTTCCATCAAAAATGAGCGTAATCGGTTGGTTTTGGGCGGGATAGCGTGCGTCCCGCACATGTCCGGGGTTCATCCGCGGCCGCCGGCTGCTTGCCGTGAATCGGCCGGATTCATGAAAGCGGCGGCGCCGAACCCTCGATAGGGTCGTGACCGGCCTGTTGGAACCGGTGTGCAATAGGCCACAGTTTACATGGCGCGTGCGTTGCGAGCTGCTATCCGATCGACCAACGTCGGGATGGGTGGTTCGCGCGAGGCCGGAGCGTCTCGCGGGCAGGCACGCGTGGCGTCCCGATGCGATCGGGCGCCGACGATCGCTAACCGGGCTCTTTCCCGGCCTGGGCCTGGGTGATCTCGTGCGGGATGGCCGACGTCGCGAGTGCGGCCATCACGGAGGCGATGCCCGCCACCATCAGCGCGAGCGAAGATGAAGTTGAAGTGGTGATCAACGTTCCGGCAATGGCGGATCCGATTGGAAACCCCGCCACATTCAGGCTCATCGAGATGGACATCACACGGCCGAGTTGCCGAGGGTCCGTTCGCCTCTGGCGCAGCGTCAGCAACGCGACGTCTATCGGGCCGGATGCAACGCCGACGACGATCAGCGCGGCGACCAGCCCGCCGAGTCCGAACTCGCCTGCAACGGGCCACGCGGCGGCTGCGGTCGCAGCCATGCCGACGGCCATGATTCGACGCTCCCGGCCGACTGTACGCAGATGACTGGCAAGCAACGCGCCGACTCCGCCTGCGACGCCGACCGCGGCCCACATCAGGCCGGCAATCGAACTGGCTGCGCCCTTGGAGAAGTGCTCGGCGACAAATGTCGGGACGACCACGATGAGCGCGCCCCAAGTGACCTGGTGCAACGAATAGGAAATCGCGAGTCCTCGAAGCGTTGGTTGCCCGGCAACCATCCTGCTGCCAGATCGAGGCTTGGGCGCGGGCCAGTCCGGACAGGTGCGGAACGAACGACATGAATACCGCTGCGCCGGCGTATGTGGTGGCGATCAGCAAGATCGCCGCCGACAGCCGCAACGAAGATGGCGCTGGCGATGAAGTCGATCCGGACAGCCGTTGTCGGCCCGACGCGATCGAGGGTCGCGCCCGCAACAGGGCTGACGACCAAGCCGGGTACGATTGCAGCGAACGTCAGCCATCCGGCCAGCTCGGGCGACGAAAACCGCGCCAGGACAAAAAGAACCAGCGTCAGGACGAACATCCGTCCGGCAAGGCGCGAGAAGGTCGCTGCGACGAGCAAAGGCGACAAACCCGGGATGTCGAGCAGGGCGCGATAGGAATCGTGTTGTTTCATGGCGATCCGCGAGTCGCGCCGGTCGCGGCCATACTATGGAGCGGCTCTGGGCGCGCGTGCGGGTGGCGATAGTCCGCGCCGTTACGCTGCACCAGCATGCCCGTCAGTTCACTCGCCCGAACTGCGCCGCCGCCTCGATGAACGGCTCTGCCAGCGGGTCGCTCGCCGCCGCCACGTTGAGCCGGACCCACGGCGTCGCCTCTCCGTTCGGCCGATAGTCTCGTCCCGGCGCGAGATCGAGCCCGAACGTGCGTGCGGCATCGACGAGCCGCGCGGAATCGTCCACGCCCGGCACGCAGGCCCACACGAACATCCCGCCGCTCGGTTGCTCGTAGACTTCCCATCCCGCCTGCCGCAACCGCGCGACCGCGTAGGCCGACGCGTGCGCAAGGCGCCTGCGCAGCCGCTCCAGATGCTTGCGGTGCGTGCCGCGCTCGAGCAGCAGCGCGACGATGCTCTCCGCGATCCGCGCGCCGCCCATGCTGGTGAGCGCCTTCAGGTCGACGAGATGCTTGATCAGGTCGGGCCGCGCGGCCAGGTAGCCGATCCGCAGCGACGACGACAGCGTCTTCGAGAACCCGCCGAGATAGATCACGCGCTCGAGCTGGTCGAGCGTCGCGAGCCGCTGCGACGGCGTTGCTTCGAAGTCCGCGTAGACGTCATCCTCGACGAGCGTGAAGCCGTGCTGGTGCGCGAGCTGCAGCAGCCGGAACATGACCTGCGGCGCGACGTTCGTCGCGGTCGGGTTGTGGAACACGGTATTGACGAAGAACAGCTTCGGATGGTGTTCGCGCAGCAGCGCTTCGGCCATCTCGACGTCCGGCCCGGTCGCGCGGCGGGGCACGCCGACGAGCTTCACGCCATGCAGCTTCAGCAGGCCGAACAGGTTGAAGTAGCCGGGATCCTCGACGAACACCGTGTCGCCCGGCTTCAGCATCAGGCGCACGACGAGATCGAGCGCCTGGCTCGCGCTGTGCGTGACGAGGATCTGCTGCGGCTGCGCGTCGATGCCGAGCGGCGCAATGTGCCGGCACAGCTGCTGGCGCAGCAGCGGATCGCCCTGCGGCTGGGCGTAGTCGACGAGGTTCGCCGCGTCGCTGCGCACGACGTGGCGCACCGCCTGCGCGATGCCGTCGACGTCGCGCCAGGCCGCCGGCATGAAGCCGCTCGACAGTTTCACGCGATCGTCGATCGATGCGAATTGACCAAGGATGTGGCTCGATTCTTCCTCGGCGACCCGCGGATCCGTGCCGCCGGGGTGGGTGTCGGCATCGAACCGGTCGGTCACATAGAAGCCGGAACCGTGGCGGGGCCGGATCAGCCCGCGGGCGGCGAGCAAATCGTACGCCTCGATGACGGGGAAGCGGCTGATCTGCTGGTCGGCCGCCATCTTGCGGATCGACGGCAGCTTCACGCCGCTGCGCAAATGCCGCGAGCGGATCATCTGTTCGAGCTGGCTGGCCAGCTGCTCGGTCAGCGGAACGCCGGCCGTCGTATCGAGCGCAAGTTTCATCGGACACCACCGTCAAGGAGCTCAACCAAAGTGTTCAGTGAGAATCGCTGAACACTTTGAAGGTGATTGTTCAGTTCTGTTCATTCCATCGCACGCATTCTAGTCGAATAATCAGCACCGTTGGCTTTCAGAAATGCGACGGTCGCGTCGAGTGACAAGGAGGGCCAAATGCGGGAAATCCGGACGTTCCAACTGGAAGAGGACGGTGCGCCGACGCGCTGGACCGCTGATGGGCGGCAGACGCTGGTCGTGCGCCGCGGCATGGTGTGGTTGACGGTGCCTGGCCTGTTGAACGACTTCTGGCTGCGCGAGAACGAGACGTTCGATCTCGCGCCGCATTCGACGATCTGGCTGAGCGGGATCGGCGGTAGCGAAGTCGCGATCGCGGAGGAGCGGCCAACGCGTGCGCAGGCGGGATCGCGGCTGCGCACGCTGTTATGGGGACGATGACGGCGGACGCTCGAGGCGGCCGCCAGCGAACGATGGGGAATCAGCAAGCGTGAGTGTCGAATCGAAGCCGTTCGTGATGGCGCTGCCGAAGTCGGAGCAGCTCTATCAATCCTTCCGCCTGTCGATTCCGGTGGCGATGGCGTACGTGCCGCTCGGGGTCGCGTTCGGCGTGTTCCTCGTGACGAGCGGGGTGCCGTGGTATTGGGCGCCGCTGTCCGCGTTGATGATTTTCGCGGGCTCGATCGAGTTTCTGGCGGTGAGCCTGATGGTCTCCGGGATGGCGCTGCCGCAGGTCGCGCTGACCGCGCTGATCGTCAATTTCCGCCACGTGTTCTACGGACTGTCGTTTCCTTACGCGCGGCTGCGCACCGTTCTGCAGCGGGTGTACGGCGTGTTCGCGCTGACCGACGAGACGTACGCGATCACGTCGGCGGGCGAGGGCGCGAAGCTGAACGGCTTCCAGATCACCGCGCTGCAGCTCATCAGCCATGTGTGGTGGGTGGGCGGCGCGCTGCTCGGCTCGCTGACGGGCCTCGCGATCCCGAGCAGCGTCAAGGGCTTCGGCTTTGCGCTGACGTCGATGTTCGTGATCCTCGCGGTCGACGCGGTGCGCACCAAGGGCACGGCGCTCCTGATTGGCGTCGCGGCGCTCGCGAGCGCCGCCGCATTCGCGAGCGAGAAATGGCTTTACCGCGAATCGTTCCTGTTCGCCGGTCTGCTGGTTTATCTCGCGATATTGACCGCGCTTTATATTTTTGGAAGTAAAGGCAATGACGAGTGATTGGCGTGCGCTGTCGGTAATCATCATGATTTCCGTTGTCACGATCGGTTTGCGCTATGCGCCGATTCTGCTGATGAAACGGCTCGAAAACAACGGGTATCTCCGCTATCTCGGCGAGCGCATGCCGCCGGGCGTCATGATCCTGCTCGTGCTTTATACGCTGAAGGACAAGGACTTGACCCGCTATCCGTACGGCCTGCCGGACCTGGCGGCGCTTGCGTTGTCCGTGCTGATTTACTGGAAATCCAGGAATTCGCTGTTGGCGATCGGCGTCGGGCTCGCGTCTTACATATTTGCGGTGAATTGCATCGTCGCAAATTGATTGAAGTCAATCCGTATAAAAATCATTTGCATTGCATCCGGATTTAATTGATTATGGGCCGTGAGTGAGAAAATAAGAAGTACTAAACCTGAGAGAGCGCCAATGAATGCACGCGCGGAATTGACGCCGCAAATGGCGGATTACGAGAAGAAGTTCACGGACGGTGGCGAGGTCCGTTGGTTGCCGTATCTGATGTACTTCCATCCTGCGGAGCACCGCTCGCCGGTCGTCAACACCGACGCGAGCGGGTTCCGCTACTCGGAGCGCGGCGGCGTCCGCTACTCGGTGGCGGATCACGCGGGCGTCCATTCCGCGCGGCTGCTCGCCGGCAGCTCGACGGTGTTCGGCATCGGCGCGAGCGCCGATCGCTGGACGCTGTCGTCGCGGCTGTCGGAGAACGACCGGCGCGGCGCGCCGTGGCTGAACTTCGGCGGGCGCAGCTTCAACTCCACGCAGGAGCTGATCCTGTTCACGCTGTACCGCCACCTGCTGCCGAAGGTCGAGGAAATCGTGCTGTTCTCCGGCTTCAACAACCTGGGGCTCGCGCGGCAGCCGAGCCAGAACCGTCTCGAGCATGGTGCGTTCTTCAACTGCAACCAGTTCTTCGACGCGTTCCGCCCCGAATCGGCCGGCCGGCGCAAGGGCTGGTCGCTGCTCGGCCGCGGCGACGTGGAGGAGCCGGTCGAGCCGCCGCCGTCGCTCGACGCGCAGATCGATTACGCGGCGGATCTCACGCTGCGTCATCTGGACGCGTGGCGTGCGCTCGCGGCGGACCTTGGCGCAAAGCTCACGTTCATCCTGCAGCCGCTGGCGGGATGGATTCGCCCGAAGGGGTGCGCGCAGGAGGAGGCGCTGTTCGCGGAGCTCGATCGCGCGGGCCGCTTCAGCGACGTGTACGGCGACATCCTGACGCGCGACGCGTGCAACGCGTACGCGGCAAAACTGGGCGACGGCGCATCGAAGCTCGGCGTGAAATTCGTCAACCTCACCCCGTTCATCGCGGAGGCGCTGAAGCCCGATCAGTGGCTGTTCGTCGACCGCATCCATTTCACCGACCAGGGGCATGACTTCGTTTCGAAGCTCATTCTCGACGTCATCTGAAGGATCAGGCCATGAATCTGTTCAAGCGACTCTTCTCCCGGCTCGGTCAACTGTTCGGCAAGAAAAAGAAGAAGGCCGATTCGTCGATCTACCCGATGTTCTGATTCCCGCACGCCCTGGGCGTGACGAGCAGGCGGCTGCACGGGCAGCCGCCCGGATTCCTGCACCCTCGAGAGGCCCGACATGTGGCGAGAGGCATATCGACTGGCGACCGATCCGGAAGCCTTTCTCGACGACCGGCGCATTCGCGCGCGGCTCGTGGGAACGGGCGCCGTCGAACCAAGCCGGCCGGCGCGAGACTGGTCCGCGCTGGCCGATGAGATTGCCGCGTGGCGCGACGCGCGACGCGACGCATGGCAGCGGCTCGCGGACGACGCGCATCGCTCGGCGGGCGACGCGGCGTTCGCCGGCGCGATCCTCGTGCAATCGGCGCCGCTGGCGTCGGTGCTGGGCGCATGGCTGCAAGGCATGAGCGCGCCCGGCGTGTTCGAGGACGACGCGCATCTGCGCATCATGGCGCTTCATGCCGGCGAAGTCGGCGTCGGCCGGCCGGAGGCATCGCGCTACGACCGCTTCAAGGCGCTGTTGCGCGACGCCGCGCTCGCCGATGTCGCGCTCGAGCCGTTCGAGCTGTCGACGGTCGCCTCGATCGATGACGAAGCGTTCCGCCTGCCCGCGCTGCTGCTCGCGATGAGCCGTCGCGCCGACGCGTTCGGCCCCGAGCTCGCGGCGGCCGATCTCGCGTTCCGCTCGCTCGGCCTCGCGCCGTGCTGGGCGGCGCTCGGCGACGCGCCGGAGCGCGCGCTCGACGTGCGGGCGCTCGACCTGCGCACGCCCGTCGGCCGCGTGGACGGGCTCGACGCGCCCGCGCAATCGCGCTGGGTGGTCGAGCAGTATGCGGCGCACGACACGGCGGCGCGCGAGCGCATCGAGCGCATGCTCGCATGGACGTTCGACGCGCTGCGCGCGTGGGACGCGTTCGTCGAGGGCGCGGCCGCACGCATGGCGTCGCCGCGGCTCGCGATGGCGCGGCTGATGCAGCAGCGCGCCCGCGAGGCGATGGTCTATCACCACGAATACAAGCTCGGCGGGCGCGTGCTGTCCGACTGGTTCAAGGATGCGCTGCGCGATCCGGAGCCGCTTGTCGACACGCTCGCGAAGAGCCGCCTCGTCGTGCCGGGCCGCGCGGAGCTCAGCCCGCTCGTGACGACGCTGATCGGCCCGGGCGGCCGGATGTTCCGCGTGTTCAGCGACGACGACCTCGCGATCATCCGTCGCTGGATCGATTCGCTGGCCGGGGCGCCGGCGGCGGTTGCCGCCGAACCGCGCGCGGCGACAACCGAACCGGAACCGGCGCTGTCGCTGGCCGTCGACGACGCGACGCTCGGCAGCGCGCCGCCGAGCCTGCGCGAGCTGTATTTCGTGCTGCAGGGGCGGGCGCTCGCGCCGCGCACGCGGCAGCTCGCCGAGCGCTATGCGCGCGACTGGCTGGCGCGCGCCGCGCGCTCGTTGCGCCGCGCCAACCGCGGGCTGCCCGCGACGTGGCGCGCGGGCGCATTGCGCGCGTGGCTGCTCGACCAGCACGATCGGCACGGGCTCGAATTCGAGCAGAGCGATCCGGCCAACCTGCCGTCGCGCGAGGAAGTCGTCGATTCGACGCTGCAGCTCGCGCCGCTCACGCTGATCGACGGCTCGTGGCTGCAGGGGTTCAGCGACTGGCGGCTCGCCGCGTCGCAGGTCGGCTTCGCGCTGTTCCAGACCTACTGGGACGAGCTCGGCAACGGCCTCTATGCGCTGAACCACCCGAAGATCTATCGCGACGGGCTGCGCGAGATGGGCATCGAACTGCCGCCGACCGGCAGCCGCGCATTCGCGCACGACCCGCGCTTTCGCGACGAGGCGTTTCGCCTGCCGGTCTACTGGCTGTGCCTCGGCAAGCTGCCGCGCACGTTCATGCCGGAGATCCTCGGGATGAACCTCGCGATGGAGCTGTCGGGGGTCGGCGGCAGCTATCGCAGCGCGCGGCGCTTCCTGCGCCACTATGGCTTCGGCACCGAGTTCGTCGATCTCCACAACACGATCGACAACGTGTCGACCGGCCATTCCGCGTGGGCGGTCGACGCGATCGACGCGTACATGCGCCAGGCGGCGGCGCAGGGCGCGGGCGCGACGTCTGCGAGCTGGGAACGGATCCGGGTCGGCTACGAGTCGCTCGCGCCGTTGCCGGATCGTCGGGAGCGATGGCTCGGCAAGCTCGGCGTGCGGCGCTGGACCCGCGTCGCGCCGGCCGCGGGCGCCGCGTCGTCCGCGTCGGACCTGTTTCACCATGCCCCGGTTGCGCGGCCCGCATGAGCGGACTGCCGACCGACAATCATCGAGGCCGTGTGATGTCACTTGTCAACGTACACAACGAATGGGACCCGCTGGAGGAGATGATCGTCGGGATCGCGGACGGCGCGCAGGTGCCGCGCCCCGATCCGGGCCTCTACGCGCTCGACTATGCCGAGCATCACGCGCGCGCCGACGAGATTCCTTCGGGCCCGTATCCGGACCAGGTGCTCGCGGAGGCGGCGGAAGACCTCGACGCGTTCGCCGAATTCCTGCGCGGGCAAGGGGTGACGGTGCGCCGCCCGGAGCCGACCGATCATACGGCTACGTTCGGCACGCCCGACTGGCGCACGGACGGCGAATACAACTACTGTCCGCGCGACGTGCTGCTGCCGATCGGCGACACGATCATCGAGGCGCCGATGGCGCTGCGCAGCCGCTATTTCGAGTCGCACGCGTACCGCTCGCACCTGCTCGACTATTTCGCGAGCGGCGCGCAGTGGATCGCGGCGCCGCGTCCGCGCCTGCGCGACGCGACGTACCGTGCGAATCCGGCCGACGGCCGGATCCTCGCGAACCTCGAGCCGGTGTTCGACGCGGCGAACGTGATCCGGATGGGCCGCGACATCCTGTACCTCGTGTCGAGGAGCGGCAATCGCCTCGGCCTCGAATGGCTGCAGCGCACGCTCGGCGACGGCTACCGCGTGCACGCGATCGAGGGGCTGTACGACGGCACGCACATCGACACGACGATCACGCTCGTGCGGCCCGGTCTCGTCGTGCTGAATCCCGAGCGGATCGCGCGCGCGCAGGTGCCGGAGATCTTCCGCAACTGGGAGGTGATCTGGTGTCCGGAGATGGTCGACACGGGCTATTGCTGGTCGTATCCGCGCGCGTCGATCTGGCAGGGGATGAATTTCATCATGGTCAACCCGTCGCTCGCGGTCGTGAACGATCGGCAGCTGCCGCTGATCCGCGCGCTGGAGAAGCATCGCGTCGACGTCGCGCCGCTGGGCATGCGCCATGCGCGCAGCCTGAGCGGCGGGTTCCACTGCGTGTCGGTGGACATCCGCCGGCGCGGCGGCCTCGAAGACTATCGCTGAACGGAGCCGCATCGCGATGGATTACCTGTCGATCATCCTGTTCGTGATCTCGACCTGCGTGACGCCCGGTCCGAACAACGTGATGCTGATGTCGTCCGGCGTGAACTTCGGCACCGCGCGGACGATGCGCCACGTGATCGGGATCAACGTCGGCTTTCCGCTGATGCTGATCGCGGTCGGGCTCGGCGCGGGCGCGGTGTTCCATCGCTATCCGTCGCTGCACGACGTGCTGCAGGTCGTCGGCGCGGTCTACATGCTGTATCTCGCGTACCGCATCGCGACCGCGCCGACCGTCGACTTCGACGCGAAGGCGGGGGCGCCGCTCGGCGTGATGCCCGCGGCGCTGTTCCAGTGGGTGAACCCGAAGGCGTGGGTGATGGCCGTCGGTGCGGTGCTGACGTATGCGTCGACCTCGGGCACGTATGCGTTCGACGTGCTCGTGATCGCGCTGCTGTTCTGCGTGTTCGGCTCGCCCTGCTCGATGGTGTGGGTGTTCTTCGGGACGTTCCTGCGGCGCTACCTGGCGAAGCCGCGCGCGCTGCGCGCGTTCAACGTCGCGATGAGCGTGCTGCTTGTTGTCTCGCTGGTGCCGGCGCTGCACGGCCTCGTCGCGAAGGGACGCGGCGACGCGGCCGCCCACGCGCCGGACCGGCCCGTCGCCGGGCATGTCGCGGCGGCGCACGACCGTCTGTCGTAGCGCCGCCCGCCGCGCCCGCGCATTTCCAAGTCAAACAACCGACAATCCGACAGTCACTTCGACATGGCCAACCACATACTCGGCATCTCGGCGTTTTATCACGACAGCGCAGCCGCGCTGATCCGGGACGGCGTGCCTATCGCGGCCGCCCAGGAGGAGCGCTTCACGCGGGTGCGCCACGATTCGGCGTTTCCCGCGAATGCGATCCGCTACTGTCTCGACGCGGCGGGCATCCGTCTAGACGACCTGACGGCGATCGTCTACTACGAGGACCCGAAGGAGAAGTTCTCGCGCGTCATGTCGTCGTTCGCGAGCGCGGGCACGGGCGGCGCGCGCGCGTTCGCGCGCACGATCCCCGAGTGGCTGCGCTGGAAGCGCCGCGTGCTCGAGCATGTCGACCAGGAGATCGCGCAGCTCGGTCTCGGACATGCGCCGAAGGTGATCGCATCGCAGCATCACCGCTCGCACGCGGCGGCGGCGTTCCTCCCGTCGCCGTTCGAGCGCGCAGCCGTGCTGTGCATCGACGGCATCGGCGAATGGCACTCGACGACCGTGTGGCGCGGCGACGGCACGTCGCTGCGCCTGCTGAATTCGATCTCGTATCCGCACTCGGTCGGGCTGTTCTATTCGGCGTTCACGTACTACTGCGGCTTCAAGGTCGATTCCGGCGAATACAAGCTGATGGGCCTCGCGCCGTATGGCGACCCGATCTACGCGGACACGATCCGCGACGAGCTGATCAACATCCGCCCCGACGGCTCGTTCACGCTGAACATGCGCTACTTCGAATACCTGAAGGGCGAGCGGATGGTCGGCGAGGCGTTCGAGCGGCTGTTCGGCGCGCCGATCCGCCGGCCCGAGAGCCCGATTTCTCAGCGCGACTGCGATCTGGCGGCATCGGTGCAGAAGGTGACCGAGGAGGTGGTGCTCGGGCTCGCGCGCGCCGCCGTTGAGCAGGCCGGCGAGCGCAACCTGTGCCTCGCGGGCGGCGTCGCGCTCAACTGCGTCGCGAACGGCGTGCTGAGCCGCTCGGGCGAATTCGACGCGCTGTGGATCCAGCCCGCCGCCGGCGATGCCGGCTGCGCGCTCGGCGCAGCGATGGACGTCGCCGCGAAGCTCGACGGCCGGCCGCACGTCGGCAGCGGTCGTGCGGACGCGATGAGCGGCGCGCTGCTCGGCCCGCGCTTCGACGACGACGAGATCGCCGCCTTCCTCGACGGCCAAGGCTATCGCTACACGCGCCTTGAAGGGGACGCGCTGTTCGACGAGGTCGCGCGTCATCTCGCGGACGGCGCGGTGGTCGGCTGGTTCCAGGACCGCATGGAATTCGGGCCGCGCGCGCTGGGCGCGCGATCGATCATCGGCGATCCGCGCGACACGACCATGCAGCGCAAGATGAACCTCAAGATCAAGCACCGCGAATCGTTCCGGCCGTTCGCGCCTGCCGTGCTGCTCGAGGATGCGACGCGCTACTTCGACATCCGCGAGGAGAGCCCGTACATGCTGATCGTGTCCGAGGTCGCGGACGCGATCAAGACCGAACAGTCGCGCAGCCCGGGTGGACCGAATCGCGGGCTCGGCAGCATCAACGACGTGCGCTCGACGCTGCCCGCGATCACGCACGTGGACCTGTCGGCGCGCGTGCAGACGGTGACCGACGAGAGCAATCCCGCGTTCGCGCGCCTGTTGCGCGCGTTCAAGCGCCGCACCGGCTGCCCGGTGCTCGTCAACACGTCGTTCAACGTGCGCGGCGAGCCGATCGTGTGCCGGCCGGAGGAGGCGTACGCGTGCTTCATGCGTACCGAGATGGACGTGCTGGTGCTCGGCTCGCACGTGCTCGTGCGCGCGGACCAGCCGGCGTTCGAAGAAGAGACCGACTGGCGCGAGGCGATTCCGCTCGACTGACGCCAGCCCAAGGAGACGACCATGCTGCTCAAGACCCTGTCCTTTCTGCTTTACCTGCTCGTGCTCGTGCCGATCGGGTGGCTGCGCCGGATCGGCAACCACTCGCGCTTCAGCCCGGGTTTCCATCGCGCGCCCACGTCGTGGGACCGCACCTGATCACGCACGTCACGGAACAACGCACATGTCAGCAGTCATCTACAAGAACCTGAATGCCGCGCCGATCGTCGCGACGGGCGGCGCGGGCGTCTGGATCGAGGACGCCGCCGGCAAGCGCTATCTCGACACTTGCGGCGGCGTCGCGGTGTCGAGTCTCGGGCACGCGCATCCGCGCATCGTCGCGGCGATGGAGCGCGAGGCGCGCAAGATCGCGTGGGCGCACGCGGGCAGCTTCACGACGCCCGCCGCCGAGGAGCTGGCCGAGCGGCTCGTCGCCGCGTCGAACGGGCTCGCGAAGGCGCAGTTCCTGTCCGGCGGCTCGGAGGTGATGGAGCTCGCGATGAAGATCGCGTACCAGTACCAGTGCGAGCGCGGCAAGGCGTCGAAGCAGACGTTCATCGCGCGCCGCCAGGGCTATCACGGCAGCACGCTCGGCACCCTCGCGGTGTCCGGCAATCCGCAGCGGCGCTCGGTGTTCGAGCCGCTGCTGCCGCCCGCCGAGTTCGTGTCGCCGTGCTACGCGTACCGCCACCAGCGCGCGGACGAGAGCGACGACGCGTACACGACGCGTCTCGCCCGCGAGCTCGACGACAAGATCCGCGCGCTCGGCGCGGAGAACGTCTGCGCGTTCGTCGCGGAGACGGTGGTCGGCTCCACGAACGGCGCGGTTCCGGCGGTGCCGGGCTATCTGAAGAAGATCCGCGAGGTATGCGACCGGCACGACGTGCTGCTGCTGCTCGACGAGGTGATGGCCGGCATGGGCCGCACGGGGCCGCTCTTCGCGTATCTCGACGACGGCATCGTGCCGGACCTCGTCGCGGTCGGCAAAGGGCTGGCGGCGGGCTACCAGCCGATCGCGGCGGTGCTGACGAACGCGGCGATCCACGACGCGATCGCGCACGGCACCGGCGTGCTCGGCAACGGCCAGACCCATGTGAACCATCCGTTCGCCTGCGCGGTCGCGCTGGAAGTGCAGCGCACGATCGAGGAGGAGCAGCTGCTCGACGCGGTGCGCTCGCGCGGCGAGCAACTGCGCGCGCGGCTGCGCGAACGGTTCGCCGACGTCGAGAGCGTCGGCGACGTGCGCGGCAGGGGGCTGTTCGTCGGCGTCGAGTTCGTCGACGACCGCACGACGAAGGCGCCGTTCAGCGGCGGTGGCGCGTTCGCCGCGCGGCTGAAGCGCGAGGCGCTCGAGCGCGGCCTGCTGATCTACCCGGGGTCCGGGACGGCGGACGGCGTGCGCGGCAATCACGTGCTGTTCGCGCCGCCCTTCATCGCGACCGAGCGTGACATCGACGAGATGGTCGAGCGCTTCGCGAGCGTCGTGCATGCGTGCGCGGCCGCGCAACCGGCATGAGGCGCGGTCTGCACGGAGGGTTCGCGCGCCCAACGGGAGACGACGCGATGAAACTGCAAGCGGATGAACTGGACGGATGGGTGCTGGAGCACGCGGATTTCGAGCGCCTGCCGTCACACGGCTACCTGTTCTACTCGAATCGGCGCTGCTACGTGTGCTATCCGGCGAGCGGCGCACGGCGGATGCGCGACGTGCTGCCGCGCGTCGTCGACCTGCTCGCGCGGGGCGGCGACGGCGCGTGCCGGCTGCGCGTCCTGCTGACGCTCGCCGGGACGGAGGGCGCATGATGCATGCCGAACCGTTGATCGTCACGCCGGCCCGCGCGTTGCCGCGCGTTGCGCCGGCACGGCGCGCGGACGACGCGTGGGCGCTCGTCAACACGCTCGTGTTCGATAGCCGCGACCACGTGCTGCGCCAGGCGGACGTCGAGATCGCGGCGGGCGAGATCGTCGCGGTCGTGCCGGCGGGCGCCTCGCGCGCGCCGCGGCGGGTCGACGCGAGCGGGCTGCTGTGCGCGCCAGGGCTTGCCGGCGTGTTCTCCGCGCCGGATGGCGCGGGGGCGGACGCGCTGCCGGGCGATGCGCTGTCGCGTTCGCTGGCGCGCGGCGTCACGCTGGCCGGCTGCTTCACGGCCGACGCCGCGAGCGACATCCCGCGTGCGGCGCGGATCGGTGCGCGCGTCGTGCTGTTCGCGGCGCTTGCCGACCGCTGGGTCGGGCCGGACGACGGCCCGGCGATCCGCAGTGTCGACGGCAGCCTGCTCGAATACGTACGCGCGGCGCAGGCTGCCGAGGAAGCCTGCGCGCGCGTGATCGTCGCGCCGGCGATCGGTTCGCAGCTCGCGGCGTCGCCGCGCCTCGTGCTCGCCCTGCATGAGGTGGCGCGCCGGCGCAGGCGCCGCTTCGCGGTGCGCATCGACGGCGGCGGCGCATACGCGACGCAGTTTCGCGACGCGTACGGGTGCTCCGGCGTTGCGTTGCTGCGCAGCCTCGACGCGCTCGATGCGCATCTGCTCGCGTATCCGGCCGCGCCGCTCGGGAGCCACGAGCGCAGCCTGTTGCGCGCGAGCGGCGCGCACGTCGTCGGCGCCACGCCGACGCAGGGCGGCGAGATCGCCGCGCTTGCGTGGCCGGCCACCGACGCCGGCTTCGATGCCTGGCTCGACGCGCGGCGCCACGAACGCCGGGCCGCACGGGCCGCGTGGCGCGCGCGGGACGCGGCGGCCGAGCTGGTCGACATCCTGACGTGGAAGGGCGCGCGTGCGCTCGGGCTGGCCGACGCCGGCCGCGTCGCCACCGGCCAGCGCGCCGACCTGCTGCTGTACGACCGGCCGCCCGCTGCGCGCGAACGCCCGGCCGCGTTCGACGCCGCGGCGTTTCTCGAGCTGGTCGCGCACGCGCGCCCGGCCGCCGTGCTCGTCGACGGCGAGTGGGCGGCCGGTGCGCGGTTGCCCGCCGCGCATGCGCGCGGCGAGCCGTCCGCCGGCGATTTCGCGATCCGCTTCGCGCGCTGATTGTTTTTTCCACCGTTTGAGGGAGGGTGTCCGATGTCGAACGAACCGTGCCGGGACAAGGTCCTGCTGTCTGTCTGCACGATGAACTGGTGCGACCTGGGCGTCGAATTTGCGAAGACCGTGTTCTCGAACCTCGAGGTGTTCTGCTGGGATCCGGGCGATCCGTATCCGCATCACCTGCATGACTGGGAAGGCGACTGGATCATCTCGTACCGGGGCGACTTCATCTTCCCGAAGGAGATCTACGCGCAGGCGCGCAAGGGCGCGATCAACTTCCATCCGGCGCCGCCGAAGTATCGCGGGCTCGGCAGCCAGCACTACGCGATCTACTACGGCGACGAGACCTACGGCTCGACCTGCCACCACCTCGCGCCGTCGGTGGACAGCGGGCAGATCGTCAACGTCGCGCGCTTCAACATCGCGCAGGCGGAGACCGCGTCGTCGCTCCGGCTGCACGTCGGCGCGTATTGCCTGCAGCAGTTCATCGAACTCGTCACGGACTACATCCTGCCCGACCGGCCGCTGCCGCAGTCGACCGAGCGCTGGGGCGAGCGCCTGTACCGGCAGGGCGAGCTGCAGGGATGGATGGACAAGATCCGGCAGGAAGAACCCGATCACCGTTGTTTCAGATAAGCATGGCGGCGCGCGGCGAGGCGGCCGCGCGCCCGGACCGGCACAGGATATCCAGATGAATCTCGCTCACTTCTCCAACTTCGGCGTCGCGTTCGCCGTCTACCTGATCGGCACGGCGACGCCGGGTCCGGGCAACCTGTCGATCGCCAACGCGTCGCTCAACTACGGACGCACGCCCGGCCTGGCGATGGCGGCCGGCGTGATCTCCGGCTCGCTCTGTTGGGGCGTGACGGCGGCGGCCGGCGTGTCCGCGATGCTGCTGTCGTACCGGCCGCTGCTCACGTGGCTCAAGATCCTCGGCGCCTGCTACCTGCTGTGGCTCGCGTACAAGGCGGTGCGCACCGCGTACTCGTCGCGCGATCCGCTGAAGGCCGGCGCGCAGGCGCGGCGCGGCAGCCTGGCGGTGTTCTATCTGCAGGGGCTCGGCATCCACCTGACCAACCCGAAGGCGATTCTGACGTGGCTGACCGTGACGACGCTCGGGCTGTCGGCGAACTCGCCGGCGTGGACGAGCTTCGTGCTCGTCGCCGGTTGCGCGATGCTCGGCTTCGTCGTGTTCACGACGTATGCGCTCGCGTTTTCGACGCATTCCGCGGGGCCGTTCTTCACGCGCACGCGCAAGCCCTTCGGTCTCTTCTGCGGGCTGTTCTACTGCGTGCTCGCGGCGGGCTTCATCCGCTCGCTTGCGTAGCGCTTTCGGCGGATCGACGCGGAGCGGCGCGTGAGGCATCTTCAGAGCAGCGATCCGACGATCGCTTTCCAGCTATGGCTCGAACGGACGCGCCAGGACAACTGCCTGCACTTGACGATCGCGCTCAATTACCTGAGCGAGGCCGTGTTCGAGGCGCAGTTCGTCGCGGCGACCGGCTGCCTCGCGTGGCGCGCGACGCCTGCGGACGGGCGCGAGCCGGATGACCCGCGCTCGGTCGTCGATACCGTGCAGCAAGTCGCGACCCGGCGCGCGTGCCGGCTGTTCGGCGCCGAGTATGCGAACGCGCTGCCGATGTCCGGCTCGCAGGCGAGCGTCGTGGTCCAGCACGCGACGCTGCGTTGCGGCGACGCGGTGCTGGATGTGTCGGCCGCGCTCGGCCGGCCGACGCTGCGGATCTCGCGCGTGAACGCGCTCGGGCACCTCGACCAGCTGGTCGGTTGCTGGATCGGCGACGGGCGCGGCCATGTCGATTGCGACGCGCTCGCATGGCACGTGCGGACGGTCGAGCCGCGGATGGTCCGCGTGACGGTCACCGCCGACTGGGCGCCGGCCGACTGGGCGCCGCTCGCGGTCGTCGCGCACGACGCGGGCGCGTATTTCGCCGTCGATCTCGCGCACTTCGCGGGGCCCGTCGCGGCCGGGATACTGCAGTCGCCCGTGCCGTGCGCGGACTTCGTGTCGATGGCGACGAACGGCACGCTGCGCGGGCCGCGCGGCGGGCTCGTGCTCGCGCAGGCCCGCTTCGAGCCGCTCGTCGAGCGCGCGTGCGCCGCGGGCGACGGCAATCTCGTCGCGCTCGCGACCAAGGCGGTCGCGCTGCACGAGGCGCTCGCCGAACCGTTTGGCGCGTACCAGCGGCGGATGCTCGACAACGTCCATGCGATGTCCGCAGTGCTCGTCGAGCGCGGCTTCATGACCGATTCGCGCGAATCCGGGCAGATCGTCGTTGGCGGCCTCGCGCCGCGAGGCAGCGCGGCCGACGCGCTCGAGCGGCTGGCGTCCGCGCATGTGCTCGCGGACCGGTATCGCATCTACCGGCCGGACGAGGACCAGACCGTCGACGCGGGAATCGGGGTCGGCGCGGCGGCGCTGACCGCGCGCGGACTGACGGCCGAGGATTCCGCGTACGTCGCGCACCTGATCGCCGACGTGCTCGACGCGCCGCAGCGCGACGACATCGTCGAGCGCGCGCGCGGCGAGGTGCATGAGCTTTGCCGGCAGTTTCCGGTGGGGCAGTGACGGGCGGGGCAACGCGTCGGGCCCGGTGCGAACGGCAGCCTGCCCTCGGGAGGGCCACATCGCTCAACCTGCTGCGGCCCGGAAAGAAAAACGGCCCGGGCCGCGCGGGGCGGACTCGGGCCGTCGGTGTGCGATGCGCGGGCGCGGTTATTCCGCGGCCGGTTGCAGGCGGCTGTAGCGGTTCAGGATCGGGATCATCTGCGCGTAGACCTTCGGGTTCGCCGCGACGATCTCATGACGATGCAGGAAGTCGGCTTCGCCCATGTAGTTGCCGACGAGACCGCCGGCCTCGGTGATCAGCAGGCTGCCGGCCGCCATGTCCCACACGTTGATGCCCTGCTCGAAGAAGCCGTCGAGGCGGCCGGCGGCGACGTTCGCGAGGTCGAGCGCGGCGGCGCCCGGGCGGCGCAGGCCCGTGCAGGCCTGCGTCATCTCGGTGAACAGGCGCGCGTACGCGTCGAGGCCGTCCTTCTCGCGGAACGGGAAGCCGGTGCCGATCAGCGAATCCGCCAGGCGGTCGCGGCGGCCGACGCGGATGCGGCGGTCGTTCAGGTACGCGCCGCGGCCGCGCGTGGCGGTGAACAGGTCGTTTTTATTGGGGTCGTAGACGACGGCCTGCGTGACGACGCCCTTGTGCGCGAGCGCGATCGATACGCAGTAGTACGGGAAGCCGTGGATGAAGTTGGTCGTGCCGTCGAGCGGATCGATGATCCACTGGAATTCGGATTCGTTGTCGGATTCGCCCGATTCTTCCGCGAGGATCGCGTGATCGGGGTAGGCGGTCTTCAGCGTCTCGATGATCGCGTCTTCGGCGGCCTTGTCCACTTCGGTGACGAAGTCGTTCTGCTGCTTCTTGCGAATCTCGATCAGGTCGAGATCGAGGGATGCGCGGTTGATGATCTGTCCGGCGCGGCGCGCAGCCTTGACAGCAATGTTGAGCATGGGATGCATGAGCCTGGATCCTGTAGCCGGCGGCAGGAGGCCGCCACGAAAGTGGAACAACCCGCCCGCAACGGCGCAGGCGCGCGTGGGCGAGGTGAGACGCGAATTGACAAAGAGCGGGCACGACCCGCGCCGCCTGGGCGGCGCGTAAAGGCATGATTTTACCCGACTTTCGGTCCGTTTAGGCGACGGAAGTGCGGGGAAACCCCACTGGCCGTCCGGACAGGTGGGTTTGGCCGGGCGTAAGCGATACCATACGGCCATTCTGATTATCGAGTCGTACCGTGCTGGAAACCTTGCAGAACATCGTCGCGCCGTCCGCATCCGGCGCGGCGCAGCCGTCGGGGCCGCTGAGCGGCGGCTTTACGTCGACCCGCTTCGTGCTCGTCGAGCCGAGCCATCCCGGCAACGTCGGCGCCGCCGCGCGCGCGCTGAAGACGATGGGCTTCTCGCGGCTCGTGCTCGTCGCGCCGCGCGTGCCGCACGTGCAGAGCGACCCCGAGGCGATCGCGATGGCGAGCGGCGCGGACGACGTGCTCGCGTCCGCGCACGTCGTGCCGACGCTCGGCGACGCGCTGTCCGGCGTCCACTGGTCGATCGCGCTGACCGCGCGCTCGCGCGAGTACGGCCCGCCGCGGCTCGCGCCGCGCGCGGCCGCCGAGCAGGCCTGCGCGCAGGTCGGCACGGGCGACATCGCGCTCGTGTTCGGCAACGAGCGCACCGGCCTCGCGAACGAGCACGTCGAGCAGTGCAGCGTGCTCGCGCATATCCCGGCGAACCCGGCCTACAGCTCGCTCAACCTTGCGCAGGCGGTGCAGGTGCTGGCCTACGAGCTGCGGATCGCGTTCCTCGAGCACGCGAACGCGCCGCTGCCGCTGCCGCAGCCGGAAGCCGGCACGCTCGCGCAGAGCGACGAGATCGAGCGGATGTACGTGCACCTTGAGAACGCGCTGATCGCGCTCGATTTTCTCGATCCGCGCAATCCGAAGAAACTGATGCCGCGGCTGCGGCGCCTGTTTGCGCGCACCGGGCTGGAGCGGGAGGAGGTGAACATCCTGCGCGGCATCGCGAAGCACATCCTGCTGAAATCGCGCACGCCGGACGGCGACGCCTGACGCGCCGCGGGGCCGCGGCGCGAATACCCGCGCCGGCGCCGGGGGAAATGTTCGGCGTCGTGCGGACGCGCGCGACTCGCCCTAAAATCGCCGAACGTCATATACAAAGCAGCCGGCGCGATAAAGCCGGCCATTGCCGGCGGTGCGCGCCGGCCCTTTCCCCAGATCAGATCATGTTCACGAGACTGCGCGAAGACGTTGCGACGATTCGCGAGCGGGACCCCGCCGCTCGCAGTGCCTGGGAAGTGCTGACCTGTTATCCGGGGCTGCATGCGCTGACGCTGCACCGCTTCGCGCACGCGTGCTGGCGCGCGCGGCGCTACTGGGTCGCGCGTTTCGCGTCGCAGGTCGGCCGGTTCCTGACCGGCATCGAGATCCACCCCGGCGCGACGATCGGCCGGCGCGTGTTCATCGATCACGGGATGGGCGTCGTGATCGGCGAGACGGCGATCGTCGGCGACGACTGCACGATCTACCAGGGCGTGACGTTGGGCGGCACGTCGCTCACGCGCGGCGCGAAGCGTCACCCGACGCTGGAGGCTGGCGTGATCGTTGGCGCGGGCGCGAAAGTGCTCGGCGGTTTCACGATCGGCGCGGGCGCGAAGATCGGCTCGAATGCGGTGGTCGTGAAGCCGGTGCCCGCGGGCGGCACGGCGGTCGGCAACCCGGCGCGCGTCGTGATGCCGGCGCAGCCGAAGCCGCAACCCGAGCGCGCGGCGTTCTGCGCGTACGGCATCACGCCGAATGCGGACGATCCGATGTCGCTCGCGATTCACGGGCTGATCGATCACGCGGCGAAGGAAAGCCGGCGCGTGGACGAGATCGTCGCTGCGCTCGAGCGGCTCGGCGCGCATCTGGAAACGCTGCAGGGCGCCGATGCGGCGCGCCTCGACCTGCGCCGCCTGTCGGCGGTGCTGGAAGGCAAGGCGGTCGAGCGCCAGTCCTGAGCGGTGGGGGTGGCGCGGCGCGGCCGCTGTCGTGCGGCGGCCTGCCGGGCTGCGGTAGTCAGTCGAGCGGCACCGCGTGGATGCCTTCGGCGTCGGCGCGCAGATAGCCGCCGCGCGGCATCCCGTGATCGAGATCCCAGTCCGGCAGCACCCAGCGCACGCCGTTGGGTTCGAGATGGCGCGCGGGGCGATGCGTATGGCCGTGGATCATCACGCTCGCGCGGCTCTTCCTGAACAGTGCGGCGACGCCTTCGCGCGTGACGTCGTAGATCGGCGACGCGGGGCGCATCCGGCCGGCTTCGCTCTTCGCGCGCATGCGTTCCGCGAGCGCGCGGCGCCAGCGAAACGGCCACACGAGAAACAGCCACTGTGCGAGGCGGTTGCGCGCGAAGCGCCGGAACACCTGGTAGCCGACGTCGGCCGTGCACTGCGCGTCGCCGTGCGCGAGCACGATGCGCTGGCCGAACGCCATGACCAGCGCCGGATCGGGCAGCAGCATCGCGCCGGCCGCCTTCATGAAGCGCTTGCCGAGCAGGAAGTCGCGGTTGCCGTGCATCACGTAGAGCGCGATGCCGCGCTCGGAGAACGTATGCAGCAGCGCGGCCATGCGCTTGACGAACGGATCGTCGTCGAGCATGTCGTCGCCGATCCAGTATTCGAACAGGTCGCCGAGGATGAAGACCGAATCGGCGCTGTCCGCGGTGTATCTCACGAAATGCTCGAACGCGGCGACCGTCTTCGGGATCGCGTCGCTCAGATGCAGATCGGACAGGAACAGGAACGGGCGTGCGGCCTGCGCATATTCGCGCTCGCCCGGCACGCCCGCGGAGACGCTTCGCGGCGGAGTCTCCTGCAACATCGAAGTGCCTCCGTATTCGCGCGTCAGACGACGACGGCCTTCTCGATCACGACGTCGTCGGTCGGGACGTCCTGATGGAAGCCTGCGTTGCCCGTCTTGACGGCCTTGATCTTGTCGACCACGTCCTGGCCTTCGACGACCTTGCCGAACACCGTGTAGCCCCAGCCTTGCGGCGTCGGCGACGAGTGGTTCAGGAAATCGTTGTCGTTGACGTTGATGAAGAACTGGGCGGTCGCCGAGTGCGGATCGTTGGTGCGCGCCATCGCGATCGTGTACGTGTCGTTCTTCAGGCCGTTGTTCGCCTCGTTGTCGATCGGCGCGTCCGTCGGCTTCTGCTTCAGGCCCGGCTCGAAGCCGCCGCCCTGGATCATGAAGCCGTTGATCACGCGGTGGAACACCGTGCCGTCGTAGTGGCCCTTCTTCACGTAGTTCAGGAAGTTCTCGACCGTCTTCGGTGCTTTTGCGGCGTCGAGTTCGAGCTTGATCACGCCGTGGTTCGTGTGCAGTTCAACCATGATGAATTCCTTCGATAGGGCGGTTTAAATGGCACGCGGCCGGTCGTGCGACGCGGCCGCGTGAGGCGCCGGAACGGGGTCCGGCCGGATTTACTTCGAGACGACGCTCGCCGATTCGATCACGACGGCCTGCTCCGGCACGTCACGCATCGGGCCGCGCACCGTCGTCGGCACGCCTTCGATCTTCTTCACGACGTCGAGGCCCGACACGACCTTGCCGAACACCGCATAGCCGTTGCCGTCCGGGTTCGGGTAGTCGAGGCCCGAGTTGTCCACCGTATTGATGAAGAACTGGGCGGTCGCCGAATTCGGGTCGCTCGTGCGCGCCATCGCGATCGTGCCCAGCGAGTTCTTCAGACCATTGCGGCTCTCGAGCGGGATCGGCGCGCGCGTCGGCTTCTCGTCGAAGTTGGCCTTGTAGCCGCCGCCCTGGATCATGAAGCCCTTGATCACGCGATGGAAGATCGTGCCGTTGTACTGGCCGGCCTTCACGTAATCGAGGAAGTTGGCGACCGTCTTCGGCGCCTTCTCCGGATACAGCTCGACGCGAATGTCGCCCTGCGAGGTCTTCAACTGCACGACGGGGTGCGCCGTGGCCGTTTGCGCGAACGCGGGTGCGGTCGCGAGGAGGGCGGCGCCGCCAAGCGCCAGCAACAGACGTTTCATTGCGATCCTCTGGTTGGTGGGTGGAGTGCCGTGCGCCGCTTACTGAGCCGGCGCGATGTAGGGTGCCGCCAGGGCGCCGGACGGGCCGCCGAACTGGAACGTCGGCGACAGCGGCAGCGTGGTGGTGGTCACGTTCGCGGCCGCGCGGTCCGAGTACGCGCGCGTCGACGGTGCGGCGGCGCGGGCGCCCGGGGCGGCTTTAGGCGGCGTGATGATCTTCTGCAGGTCGGCGAGGCGCTGCGCGGTCGGGCCGCTCGTGCGGCCGAGCGCTTGCGCGCGCTTGTACGATTCGGCCGCAAGACGCAGGTACAGGTCGCCGAGATTCTCGTACGCGAGCGTGTAGCTCGGGTTGGTCTGGGTCGCAGTGACGAGCGCCGAGCGCGCTTCGTCGTAGCGGCCGTGCTTCGCATAGAGCGCCGCGAGGTTGTTGTACGGCTCGGGCAGTTCGGGGTAGGCCTGGGTGATCGCGACGAACTGCTGGATCGCGTCGTCGTCGCGGTTCAGGCGCGCGAGCACGGTGCCGCGCTTGAACTGGGCCTGCACGTCGTGCGGGTTCGCGGCGATGCGCGCGTCGAGCTGCGCGAGCGCCTGTTTCCATTGCTTGCCGGCGATCGACGAGTCGATCTCGGGGGTGCCGTCGGCGGTGGGCGGGCCCTTCTGCGCGTGGGCCGCGGCGGCAGGCAGAAACGTCAGCGCGACGCCCATGACGGCGGTCGCAACGAGGGTCGCAGCGCTCTGCGCGCGGCCGCGGGGAGATTTCATAGGCGTAAATCGGAATGTTATACTCCGAGCCATTCTAACAAAACGTCTGCGCGTTCCGGCGAGCCGCAGACAGTCTTTCTTTTGCCTCTCGTGGCCGTCACCGCTGTGCTTGCAGCCTGACCGCTCCATGTGATATCGGGGACGCGCGGCACGATGCCGCGGCGGCTGCTCGATCGTTTCGCATGCTGGGCGAGTATCGCCATGGCGTTCCTTCGGCTCACGGTTCATCTCTATGGAATCACTGCGCATCTACAACACGCTCGCGCGTGACAAGCAAGTCTTCGTGCCGCGCCAGCCCGGCGAGGTGCGGATGTACGTATGCGGGATCACCGTCTACGACTATTGTCACGTGGGCCATGCGCGCATGCTGGTCGTGTTCGACCTCGTGCAGCGCTGGCTGCGTGCGATCGGCTACCGGGTCACGTACGTGCGCAACATCACCGACATCGACGACAAGATCATCCGCCGCGCGGTCGAGAACGGCGAGACGATCAGGTCGCTGACCGACCGCTTCATCGCCGCGATGCACGAGGACGAGGATGCGCTCGGCATCCAGCGCCCGGACATCGAGCCGCGCGCGACGCACTTCATTCCGCAGATGCTCGGGATGATCGAGACGCTCGAGTCGAACGGCTACGCGTATCAGGCGAATGACGGCGACGTCAACTATTCGGTGCGCAAGTTCGCGAACTACGGGAAGCTGTCGGGCAAGTCGCTCGACGACCTGCGCGCGGGCGAGCGCGTCGCCGCGAACGACGCGAAGGAAGACCCGCTCGATTTCGTGCTGTGGAAGCGCGCGAAGCCGGAGGATCCGGAAGGCGCGTCGTGGGATTCGAAGTACGGCGCGGGCCGGCCCGGCTGGCACATCGAGTGCTCAGCGATGGGCTGCACGCTGCTCGGCGAGCATTTCGACATCCACGGCGGCGGGCAGGACCTGCAGTTCCCGCACCACGAGAACGAGATCGCGCAGAGCGAGGGCGCGACCGGCCAGACGTTCGTCAACTACTGGATTCACAACGGTTTCGTGCAGGTCGACAACGAGAAGATGTCGAAGTCGCTCGGCAACTTCTTCACGATCCGCGACGTGCTCGAGCAGTACGATGCCGAAGTCGTGCGCTTCTTCATCGTGCGCACGCATTACCGTTCGCCGCTCAACTACAGCGACGTGCATCTCGACGATGCGCGCGCGGCGCTGACGCGGCTCTACACCGCGTTGAAGGACGTCGCGCCGGATGCGGCCGCGCTCGACTGGAACGAGCCGCACGCGCAGCGCTTCGCGGCCGCGATGAACGACGATTTCAACACGGCGCTCGCGGTGTCCGTGCTGTTCGAGCTGGCGGGCGAAGTGAACCGCACGCGCGACGCGGCGCTGGCGCGTCAGCTGAAGCAGCTGGCGGCACTGATGGGATTGCTCGGCCGCGAGCCGCGCGCGTTCCTGCAGCAGGCGGCGGGCGCCGCGCAGGAAGGCGCGCTGGCGGTCGACGAGATCGAAGCGAGGATCGCCGCGCGCGGCGCGGCGAAACGTGCGAAGGACTATGCCGAAGCGGACCGGATCCGGGCGGAACTGCTCGAAGCCGGCGTCGCGCTTGAAGACAAACCGGGCGGATCGACCGAATGGCGTCGCGTATGAGCGCGCAGCGTTCCACTGACCGATTCGTCAGGTAGGAGGCAAGATGGCAACGGCCAGAAAAGCGCCGGTCAAGCGCGCGACGATTGTCGCTGCGCGTCCGGCAGCCAAGCGTGCGCCGGCGGCGAAGGCGGACGCGAAACGCGTCGCGCCGAACGGCGCCGCGCTCAACGGTCACGCGCAGCCGGCGGCGGCGAAGCCGGCGCGCGCGTCCGACGCTGTCGCGCCGGCGGAGATCGACGGCGTCGACGTCGTCGTGCGTCCCGCATACTGGGACAAGGCATGCGCGGATCTCGTCAAGCGCGACCGCATCATGAAGAAGCTGATCCCGAAGTTCGGCCCCGCGCATCTCGTCAAGCGCGGCGACCCGTTCGTCACGCTCGCGCGCTCGGTGGTCGGCCAGCAGATCTCGGTGGCGTCCGCGCAGTCGGTGTGGGCGCGCATCGAGGCGGCCAGTCCGAAGCTCGCGCCGCAGCAGGTGATCAAGCTCGGTCCGGACAAGTTGATCGCGTGCGGGTTGTCGAAGCGCAAGACGGAGTACATTCTCGACGTCGCGCAGCACTTCGTGTCGGGCGCGCTGCACGTCGACAAGTGGACGTCGATGGACGACGAGGACGTGATCGCGGAACTCACGCAGATTCGCGGCATCAGCCGCTGGACGGCGGAGATGTTCCTGATCTTCAACCTGTCGCGTCCGGACGTGCTGCCGCTCGACGATCCCGGCCTGATCCGCGCGATCAGCGTCAATTATTTCAGCGGGGAGCCGGTCACGCGCAGCGAGGCGCGGGAAGTGGCGGCCAACTGGGAACCGTGGCGCACCGTCGCGACCTGGTACATGTGGCGCAGCCTGGACTCGCTGGACACCGGGGCCTGAACAGGGCTATCGGGTTTTAAACATCAATAGTTGAGAACCGGTTTTGAGCGTCGCGCGCGCGGGTAGAATACGCGCTGCCGCAAGACCCAAGGATTCGAACACATGAAAACCACGTTTCTGGATTTCGAACAGCCGATCGCCGAACTCGAGGCCAAGATCGAAGAGCTGCGCTTCGTGCAGGACGATTCGGCTGTCGATATTTCGGAAGAAATCGAGCGGCTGTCGAAGAAGAGCCAGCAACTGACCAAGGACCTGTACGCGAACCTGTCGCCGTGGCAGGTGTCGCAGATCGCGCGGCATCCGCAGCGTCCGTACACGCTCGACTACGTCGCGGAGCTGTTTACCGATTTCCACGAGCTGCACGGCGACCGCGCATTCGCGGACGACTTGTCGATCGTCGGCGGCCTCGCGCGTTTCGGCGGCCATCCGTGCATGGTGATCGGCCACCAGAAGGGGCGCGACACGAAGGAGCGCGCGGCGCGCAACTTCGGGATGCCGCGTCCGGAAGGCTATCGCAAGGCCGAGCGCCTGATGCGGCTCGCCGAGAAATTCGGCCTGCCGATCTTCACGTTCGTCGATACGCCGGGCGCGTATCCGGGCATCGGCGCGGAAGAGCGCGGCCAGTCGGAAGCGATCGGCCGCAACCTGTACGTGATGGCCGAACTTAAGACGCCGGTCATCACGACCGTGATCGGCGAGGGCGGTTCGGGCGGCGCGCTCGCGATCGCCGTGGCCGACACCGTGATGATGCTGCAGTTCTCGACCTATTCGGTGATCTCGCCGGAAGGCTGCGCGTCGATCCTGTGGAAGAGCGCCGCGAAGGCGCCCGAGGCGGCCGAGGCGCTTGGCCTGACCGCGCACCGCCTGAAGGCACTCGGCCTGATCGACAAGATCATCAACGAGCCGCTCGGCGGCGCGCATCGCGATCCGAAGGGCATGGCCGCACTGCTGCGCCGTGCGCTCGCGGATTCGCTGCGCCAGTTCCAGGGCATGAGCATCGATGCGCTGCGCGAGCGTCGCTTCGAACGCCTGATGGCCTACGGCAAGTTCAAGGAAACCACGCCGGGCGCATGACCCGCCGCGTGCGTCCATCACAGCGCGCCTGTGTGCGCGCTTGTCCATCGTGATTCCTCCGAGCGAATTCTCCGCCGACCGCGTCGTCCTCGATGCGGTCGGCGTTGCGCTTGCCGACGTGCCGTCCGGCGCGCGCATCGCGATCGCGTACAGCGGCGGGCTCGACTCGTCGGTGCTGCTCGACGCGGCCGCGCGCGTCGCGGCCGCGTCGCGCTGCATCGCGCTGCACGTGCACCACGGGCTGAGCGCGAACGCGGACGCGTGGGCCGCGCACGCGGAGGCGACCGCCGCGCAGCTCGGCGTCGCGTTCGATGCGATGCGCGTCGACGTGCCGCGCAACAGCGGCGCCGGGATCGAGGCGAGTGCGCGGGAGAGCCGCTACGCGGCGCTCGACGCGATGTGCGAGCGGCACGGCGCCGCGGTGCTGTGGCTGGCGCAGCACGCCGACGATCAGGCCGAAACGGTGCTGCTGCAACTGCTGCGCGGCGCGGGCATCGCCGGGATCGCCGCGATGGCGCCGCGCTACCGTCCCGCGGCGGCGCGCGTCGAGCGCGTGCGCCCGCTGCTGCGGCTGCTGCGCGCGCAGCTCGAGCGCTATGCGGCGCAGCGCGGGCTCGCGTGGATCGACGACGAATCGAACCAGGACACACGCTTTGCGCGCAATGCGCTGCGGGCCGACGTGCTGCCGGCGCTCGCGGTGCACTTTCCGGGCTTTCGCGATGCGCTCGGCCGTGCCGCGCAACATGCGGCGTCGGCGCAGCGCCTGCTCGACGACCTGGCCGAACTGGATTTCGCCGGCGCCGCGCGCGATGACGGGCGCGCGCTGTCGCGTAGCGCGCTGGTCGCGCTCGACGATGCGCGCGGCGCGAACCTGCTGCGTTTCTGGATGCGCAGGCTCGGCCTGCCGGGCGCGTCGGCCGCGCGGCTTGCCGACATGATGCGGCAGTTGCGCGACGCGCACGACGCGCACGCGCTGCGCGTCGATCACGCGGGGCAGTGCCTGCGGCTGTATCGCGACGCCGTCTCCTGGGAGGCGGGCGACAGCAGCGACCCGGCCGACGACGGCAGCGGGGCGCCGCGCCCCGAATGCACATGCGCGTGGAGCGGGCAGGAGGTCTGGCATCTGCCGGCATGGCGCGGCACGTTCGTGTTCGCGCCGGCCGCGCCCGGCGACGCGGACGCGGTGCCCGACGCGCTGCTGCGCGCCGCGCCGCTCGCCGCGCGCGCCCGCGCGGGCGGCGAGCGGATGCGCACGGCGCCCGGCGGGCCGGGCCGCACGCTGAAGAACCTGTTCCAGGAGCGCGGCGTGCCTTCGTGGCAGCGTGACGTGCCGCTACTGTTCGCGGGCGACCGGCTGATCTTCGTGCCGCGGCTCGGCGTGAACCGCGACGGCGGGGACGGCGCCGCGCCTGGCGACGGCGCCTGGCGCCGGATCGAGTGGCGGCCGGACTTGCTGATCGCGTGACGGCCTTCGGCGCACCTTGCGATGGCGCGCCGATTTTCACCATTTGGTAAACAGCGCCCGAGCGCCCGAGCGCCCGCCGGTACGGCGTCCGGCTTGTCAAGCGGACATCGATCGGGTACGCTCGGTTGTTTGCTCGGCTCGATTTTTGAGCGTTTTGTGCAGGTTTTCCGCGTGACGTACCCGGTTTGCGCGGCCTGATCGGCCTTCCGGGCAAAATCCGTCACGCTTGCGTGTTGCGTCCCAGCCGTCCCCCTCGTCGTCCGTCCACAGCCAAAAGCCGCGTGACCGAACGGCAACGCGGCCTGTCCAGCGCGCCCGTGCGGTTTCTCTTCCAGTTCAGAACGACAATGGCACTCATCGTACATAAATACGGCGGCACTTCGATGGGCTCGGTCGAGCGCATCAAGAACGTCGCGAAACGCGTCGCAAAATGGCATCAGGCCGGGCACCAGATGGTGGTCGTGCCGTCGGCGATGTCCGGCGAAACCAACCGTCTGCTCGGTCTCGCGAAAGAGATTTCGAGCCAGCCGAGCCCGCGCGAGCTCGACATGATCGCGTCGACCGGCGAGCAGGTCAGCGTCGGCCTGCTGTCGATCGCGCTGCAGGAGATCGGCGTCGAGGCCGTGAGCTATGCCGGCTGGCAGGTGCCGATCAAGACCGACAGCGCCTTCACGAAGGCGCGCATCCACTCGATCGACGACGAACGCGTGAAGGCCGACCTGAACGCAGGCAAGGTCGTGATCATCACGGGCTTCCAGGGCGTCGATCCGGACGGTCACATCACGACGCTCGGCCGCGGCGGCTCGGACACGTCGGCGGTGGCGGTCGCGGCCGCGCTCGACGCGGAAGAGTGCCTGATCTACACGGACGTCGACGGCGTCTACACGACCGATCCGCGCGTCGTCGAGGAGGCGCGCCGCCTCGATCGCGTGACGTTCGAGGAAATGCTGGAAATGGCGAGCCTCGGCTCGAAGGTCCTGCAGATCCGCTCGGTCGAATTCGCCGGCAAATACCAGGTGAAGACGCGTGTGCTGTCGAGCCTGACCGATCCGCTGATTGCGCTCGACGTGGAAATGCGCTCGGGCACCCTGATTACTTTTGAAGAAGACGAGACCATGGAAAAGGCAGTCATTTCCGGCATCGCGTTCCAGCGCGACGAAGCACGCATTGCGGTGATGGGCGTGCCCGACAAGCCGGGCATCGCGTATCAGATCCTCGGCCCGGTCGCGGACGCGAACATCGACGTCGACATGATCATCCAGAACCAGAGCGTCGAGGGCAAGACCGACTTCACGTTCACGGTCGGCCGCGGCGACTACCAGAAGGCGATGGACATCCTCACCAACCAGGTGAAGGGCCACGTGAGCGCGGAGCAGGTGCAGGGCGACCCGAAGGTGTCGAAGGTGTCGGTCGTCGGCGTCGGCATGCGTTCGCACGTGGGCGTCGCGAGCAAGATGTTCCGCACGCTGTCGGAAGAGGGCATCAACATCCAGATGATCTCGACGTCCGAAATCAAGATTTCGGTGCTGATCGACGAGAAGTACATGGAGCTGGCCGTCCGCGCGCTGCACAAGGCATTCGAACTCGAGCAGGCGTGACGAAATTTTCGTGATGCGTTGAAGAAAATGCATCAAAAAAATTGACCTGCGGCTCGAAACCCTATATTATCTTTTTCTCGTCGCACTGCCTCCCTGGTGCGAGCGAAAGTTTGGGAGACGTGGCCGAGAGGTCGAAGGCACTCCCCTGCTAAGGGAGCATCTGGGCCAAAACCTGGATCGAGGGTTCGAATCCCTCCGTCTCCGCCAGAAATGGCGGAACAAGCCCCGCAAGTTCTCGGACTTGCGGGGCTTTTCTTTTTCCAGCTCCCGCATCGGCGAACCGATGAGGCGGAGTCGGCGCGCCTCCGGCGCGATCGCGCTGGACGGGGTTTCAGTCCCCCTTGTTCCTGGCGCACGCCGGCATTCGTCTCCCCGATCTGCATCGGCTCATCCGCGCTACCGTTTCCGAGCTGGCCTCAAGCCATCGGTCGGCATCGGTTCTGCGACCGCCTCGATCAATCGCGGATTGACGTCCTGGCGCTGCCGGGTCCGTCGGGCCGGGTCAATTTCCAATCCCGCATACGCCATCTTTCGGAGAAAGCAGTTTTTTCGATATCCAAATCGGAAAATCCGCTGAGTAATCGGCATATCCGTTTCGGCGCGCTTCGGCTCGACTCCGGTCTGCGCGATGTTGAAACATTTGCCTTTTTGCACGCGGCCTACTTCAATCAAATGCACCACTGAAGGCGCAGGCGCGCCACGCCGCCGCAGCGGCGCCGCCCGGCGTCTGCAGACCGATTCGAGACATTTTCGTCCGCTATGAAAATACGGTCGAACTGCTTTTAATTTGTTTGGCCATTGACTTACCATGGATGCGAAAAATAATTTTCACTTAAAGGTAACTGCTATGGCCTTTCAAAATGTTTCGCCGAATCAGTCGGCTGGTTATTCGTTTGCATCGGCATTAACGCAGCGCGTCGACAGCGTGCTCGAACGCACGTTGTCGGAGCAGCGCCTCGTCGGCGCGGTCATTTTGATTTCGCAGGCCGGGCAACTGATTTACCGGCGGGCCGCCGGCATGGCGGATCGCGAGGCCGGCAAGCCGATGCAGGAGGACGCGCTCTTCAGGCTGGCTTCCGTGTCGAAGCCGATCGTGTCGGTTGCGGCGTTGGCATTGATCGCCCAGGGGCGGCTGCAGCTCGACGACGACGTGACCCGGTGGCTGCCGGCATTCACGCCGCGGCTGCCCGACGGCACGCAGCCCCAGATCACGATTCGTCACCTCATGACGCACACCGCCGGCCTGTCCTACAAGTTCTTCCAGGAGGAGAACGGTTCGTATGCGCGTGCCGGCGTGTCCGACGGGATGGACGACAGCGACGTGAGCCTGCAGGAGAACGTGCGCCGCATCGCGTCGGCGCCGCTGCTGTATCGGCCGGGAAGCGAGTGGAAGTACTCGATCGCGACCGACGTCCTGGGCGCCGTCATCGAGCAGGTCACGCAATTGCCGCTCGACAAGGCGGTCGGCGAACTGGTGACCGGGCCGCTGGGGCTGCGCGACACGGCCTTCGCGGCGGTGGACGAAAGCCGGCTCGCCGTCGCCTACGCGGACGATCCGTCAGCGCCCCGGCGCCTGGGCGAACCCGATTTCGTGCCGTTCATCGAAGGGACGGCCGGTTTCGACTTGTCGCCGAATCGCGCGTTGAATGCGCGCGCGTATCCGTCCGGCGGCGCAGGCATGATCGGCTCCGCAGGGGACTTCCTGCGTCTGCTGGAAACGTTGCGCACGGGCGGGGCGCCGCTGCTGCCCGAGTCCCTTGTCCGGCAGTTCACCACCAACCAGATCGGCGACTTGCCGATGGCGTTCTGGCCCGGCCGGGGGTTCGGCCTCGGCATCACGGTGCTGAAGGATCCCGTCGCGGCGCAGACGCCGGAATCGGCCGGAACCTGGCGCATGGGCGGCACTTACGGCCATTCATGGTTCGTTGACCCGGTACGGGAACTGAGCGTGGTCGCGTTCACGAATACCGCGCTGGAAGGGATGTCCGGCGCGTTCGTCGGCGAATTGTGCGAAGCCGTCTACGTGCCGGAGTTCAGCACGGCCGAATAAAGCGGTTCGCGCGACGACATCGATCGCTTCGCCGGGTGGGCAGGCACCTCGGGGGCCGGGGTGCCGTTCGCTCGTGACGGGGAGCGGGCGTGCGTTGCGTCCAGCGCTGCAACGGCCCGGGTGGGCGCGCGATCGCGCACCGGCGCCGAGCGGTCCGACATGATTTGCAGTACTCAAAGAAGGGACGGACATGCCGCCCAAACGAAAGTACCCGATTGCGATTGCCGTCTTGCTGATCGTCGCGGCTGCCGGCGCGGTGACCGCCGTGCTCGGTCGCGGCGGCGCGATCAAACCGGTCTACGCCGAGGCGCAGCCCCCCGCAGCGGAAGTCGATGTCGCCGCTGCCGTGGAAAAGCGCATCGTGGACTGGCAAAGCTACTCCGGCCGGCTGGAGGCCATCGACAAGGTCGAGGTGCGGCCGCTGGTATCAGGGACGATCGTCGCGGTCCATTTCAAGGACGGCGCGCTGGTCAAGAAAGGCGATCCGCTGTTTACCATCGACCCGCGTCCGTATGTCGTCGAGGTCGATCGCGCCGAAGCGCGACTGGCGTCGGCCCAGGCGCGGCGCAGCTTCACGGACGCGGACCTGGCGCGCGCGCGACGCCTGATCGTCGACAACGCGATCGCCAAGCGGGATTTCGATGAAAAACAGAATGCGTCGCGCGAGGCGGATGCGGACCTGAAGGCCGCGCAGGCCGCGCTGGAGGCGGCCAGGCTCAATCTCGGCTATACCCGGATCGTTGCCCCCGTCGCGGGACGGGTATCCCGCGCCGAAATGACCGTAGGCAATATCGTCTTTCCCGGCGCCTCGTCGCAGCCGTTGACGACGCTGGTGTCGCTTTCGCCGATCTACGCGTCGTTCGATGTCGACGAGCAGACCTATCTGGCCTACCTGAGCCGAAACGGCAAAGGCGCCATGCCGGTCATGCTGGGGCTGG